>CAMSTW010000003.1 GCA_947063855.1 uncultured Dorea sp. | reverse complement strand
CATGACCAGTACATGGGGAACATTGCCTTTCCCGGCAAATGCTTCCCTCTGCTTTACGCCGAACCGATGCTGCTCGTCCGTCACCACGAGGGCAAGGCAGTCATAATTCACCCCGCCCTGAATCAGCGCGTGGGTGCCGATGATGATCCTGGCATACCCGCACTCAATCCGGTCATACGCCTTGCGCTTCTCCTTCGCCGTCATCGATCCGGTCAGAAGCTCCACCTTGATCGAAACGCCATAGGTATCAAACAGACGGGTAACAGACTCGTAATGCTGTCTTGCCAGCACCTCTGTCGGCGCCATCATGGCGCCCTGAAAACCGTTCAGCGCAGTATTCATAAGCGCCAGGACCGCAACGATGGTCTTTCCGGAACCTACGTCGCCCTGCACGAGTCTTGACATGACCGTCTCTCCCGCCATATCCGCGGCAATCTCCCGCCATACCTTCTGCTGCGCACTGGTAAGCCGAAACGGAAGCCTCTGTAAGAAGCTTTCCGACTCCGGCTTCACCTCCATCACATATTCATTCGCCAGCTTCTCATTCTTGTCCTTTAACTTCCGGACAGACAGGATGAACGCCAGGAACTCTTCAAACACCAGGCGGTCCCTGGCATGGTAGAATACCTCCTTATCCTCCGGGAAATGGATCCCCCGCACGGCATAGTTATATTCTGCCAGTCCGTACCGTATCCGAACCTCCCGCGGCAGAAGATCCGCGGCCAGATCCATCCCGTCAAGCGCCTGACGCACCGCCTTTGCCACTGCATTGTTCGTAAGCCCGGCCGTCAGGCCATAGAGGGGCTGTAAAGTATTGAGCCTGTCCGCGTATTTCTCACAAGGGTAGAAGATCTCCGGGTGCTCCATCACAAGCCCGTCCCGCCTCCTTACTACCCTTCCTCTGAGCGTGACCGCGCCGCCCTTCGCGAAGGTACTGCGAAGGAAGGGCATCCGAAACCAGATAACCTTAAGCGTTCCCGTCAGATCCTTGACATACAGTGTCGTCACCTGCATCTTCGTGCTCCCCGACACCTGGACTCTTCCATAGATGGCGCCGCTGACCGTCTGCGTCCTGCCCTCTGTTGCCTCACTGACCGGCACAGGGTCCTCATAGACGTCATACCCCCTTGGATAATACCGGATCAGGTCGCCCACCGTACTGACGCCGACCTTCTCGAACAGTTTCTGGGTCTTGTCCCCGATTCCTTTCAATTCTTTGATACTTGTCTGATCTATCATGATAACCTCAATTGAAAATGCCAGATTCTGTACCTGTGGACAGATATCTGGCATCTTGAACTATATACTTCCTATTTCTGTCAAAATCCCCGTTACACGGAATCATTCCCTACTCCACCGCAAGCACATAGTAGTAGATCGGCTGACCGCCATAATGCGCGTCCACATCCACATCCGGATATGTCTCAGCAATCTCTGCGATAAACCGCTCCGCGTCCTCTTCCTTCACTTCCTCGCCATAGTAGAGACTGATCAGTTCGGAATCCTCATCTACCAGCTGCGAAAGAAGCTCCTTTGTCGTCTCTTCCACGCCCTTTCCGACAGCCATGATCCCGGAATCGCCGATTCCCATGATATCGCCTTCATGGATCTCCTTATCGTCAATATGCGTGTCGCGGACCGCATAGGTCACCTGCCCGGACTTCACATTCTGGATCGCCTCCAGCATGGCTTCCTCGTTCTCCTTCACATCCGCATCCGGCATGAACCCAATCACCGCCGTAATCCCCTGGGGAACGGTCTTAGTGGGAATCACGACAATCTCCTTGTCCTCCACCAGAGCCTTCGCCTGATTCGCGGCAAGTACGATATTCTTGTTATTCGGAAGAATGAATACACAGTCCGCATTCACCTGGTCAATCGCGTTCAGCATATCCTCCGTGCTTGGATTCATCGTCTGTCCGCCTTCGATGATATAGTCGACGCCAAGTTCCTTAAAGATCTCGTTCATGCCTTCACCGATGGACACTGCGATAAATCCCATAGGCTTTCTGGGTTCCTCAGACTTCTGATCACTGCCATCCGCCGCCTTCGCACCGGCCGCCTTCGCCGCCTCGCCTGCCGCCAGCTTCTCGGCATCTTTGATCAGCTTCTCCTGATGCTCCTCGCGCATGTTGTCAATCTTCATCCTCGAAAGCTGACCATACGTCAGAGCCCTCTGGATCGCAAGACCTGGATCGTTGGTATGCACATGAACCTTCACCACGTCATCATCCGCCACGCATACGATGGAATCGCCGATGGAAGACAGGTATCCCTTGAAATCCTTCTCCTGTGCGTCTGTAAATTCCTTCTCCGTCAGGATGATGAATTCCGTACAATATCCGAACTTGATATCCGCCGTCTCCTGTGCACTGATCTTCGTCACCTGCACGCCTGTCCCCGGCTTAATCGCACTGTAATCAATCTCTTTCCCAAGGAATGCGTCGTAGGCTCCCCTGATCACTTCCAGAAGTCCCTGCCCGCCGGAATCCACCACACCGGCTTCCTTGAGCACCGGAAGCATATCCGGCGTCTTCTTAAGCACCTCTTCCGCGTGCTCGATCACCGCCGGAAGAAATACCTCCAGATCGTCTGTCTCTGCCGCCATCTGGGCCGCCTGGTCCGCAATCCCGCTGGCAACCGTGAGAATCGTACCTTCCTTGGGCTTCATGACCGCCTTATACGCCGTATCCCTCGCCCTTGCGCACGCCGCGGCAAGTCCCTGCACATCAATCTGCTTCTCTTCCCGGATGGACTTGGTGAATCCTCTCAACAGCTGTGAAAGGATTACTCCGGAATTCCCCCTTGCTCCCCTAAGAGAACCAGAAGAAATCGCCTTCGCCAAATCCTTGATATCCGGCTTCTCAAGCGCAGTCACTTCCTTTGCCGCCGCCATGATCGTAAGCGACATATTCGTTCCTGTGTCGCCGTCCGGCACCGGGAATACATTCAGCTCATTGATATACTCCTTCTTCGCTTCAATATTCTGTGCACCTGCCAAAAACATCTTCGCAAGCATCTCCACATTTATAGTTTTCGTAGCCACTTCTTATGTTCCTCCTTAACTAATCGATGACTCTGACGCCTTCAATGTAAATGTTGATCTTATCTACCGGCATTCCCGAGAATTCCTCTACCCTGTACTTCACATTGCTGATCAGATTCTCCGTAACCGCTGAAATGCTTACGCCATATGCAACAATAATATGGAAGTTGATACTGATATGATTCTCATCGGATATCGCCACCGTAATCCCTCTGGTCAGGCTCTCCTTCTTCAGCAGATGAACCAGTCCATCCTTCATACTCACTGTCGCCATCCCCACGATACCAAAACATTCCACTGCTACGGTACCCGCATACTTCGCAATCACCTCTGGATCAATTGTAACGATACCAAGATCCGTACTCATACATCCTTTCATATCCCAAACCTCCTGTCATTCTCCTGACATCTTTCATTCACAAAAGCATCGGCAGGGTAAAAACTCAACCCTCCCTCCGATGCTGACTAGGCTTATTATACCCTTTTTTTCCACATATTACAACTATAGAATTAATTGCAGAGTATTTCATGGCAGATTTTAAACAAATAAAAACTCAGATCCCAATCGAAATCTGAGTTTTAACTTTCCTTATGCACGCTCAACTTTTCCTGACTTTAAACAAGAAGTACAAACATACATCTTCTTTGTTCCACCGTTTTCTGTCTTCACACGGACGGATTTAACATTAGACTTCCACATCTTCGGTGTCTTTCTATGAGAGTGGCTTACATTATTTCCAAAGTGAGCACCCTTTTCACAAATAGCACATTTAGCCATGACTGCACCTCCTAACGATCTATATATAGTCTGTCCTTCAGACTCACAACACTAGTATCATACCAGATGGTGGAAAGAATTGCAAGTATTATTTATGCTTTTTCTCTTTTTTCATGCCAAAACAGGCAATACCCGCCGGCAATCTGTACGCCGGTCAACAGCAAAACAGACTATATCCCATCAGAACACACAACATGATACACAGCACTTCCACAAACATATTCGGAAGAATCAGCGCCAAAACCATACCGATTGCCACACAGAACAAGGCGAATCCCGCCACACGCTTCATCACCATCACCCTTGAAGCACATTTTCTATATCATATGTGTCAGCCTTTGAAAAAATGACAGAAACAAAGTACACTAGCCCTCATCATCCGCCGAATCAAGGATGTCCATCACATCCTCCTCCGTCATCTTGTCTTCCTTCTTAGAGCCAAAACGGTCGATCACATCCGGAACCATATCAAGAATCTTCGTCATCGTATCCTGATTCTTTACATTCACAAGCTTCGTGTGTCCGTTCTGAATTACAAGCACCGCGCTGGGAGTGATCTTACCGCCAAGACCGCCTGCGCCCTTCTCCTTCTGATCCCCGCTGAACGCCCCCGCGCCTACCGCAAAAGATACATCCACCAGAGGAAGGATAATCGTATCACCTATATGAATTGCTTCTCCTACCACCGTCTTGGATGAAATCACGCCATCCATTCCGTGAAACAGAGCCTCTACCGTTCCTTTGAAATTCTCCGCCATATCTCCTAATCCTCCTACGCTTATAATTCAAACTTTCTCACATGCCGGTATGTCATACGCACATCCCTGCACCATACAAGATTCCATAACAGCTTCACAAAATAGCTGACCTTAAGCCGGCCGGCCGCCTCAAAACGTCCCTTGAGAATCCGCCGTTCAAAATCCGGACAGACCTCAAGATGCTCTCCCAGAAATGGGTACGCCATGGAAAACCCGGCCAGAACCTTCCCGGTCAGACAGGGATCTTCGAACCCATACCGTATCTTCCCCTGAAGCTTCTTAGGTCTCAGCTTCCGAAGCAGCCTGAAAACCTCATCCTTCACTTTCAGGAACGCCGACCTGTGAACCTCGTCCTTCAGGAAACCGAGAATCTTGTCTTTCTTGCCTGTCAACGTCTCTATTCTATCACAGATATTCTGAACTGTACATTTGATCTTATCCGGAATCCCCGCAATCTTACGATACAGACCAGTTATCTTCTCAAGCATCCGCCGGCAACAGTCAGCGAACTTCTGCCACACGTGCTTCTGCTCTCCATCGCCGCTTTCTCCGGCCCCTTCCGGCTCCTGCTCTGACTGCCCGTCTTCCCCGGCCCCTTCCGGCTCCTGTTCTGACTGCCCGTCTTCCCCGGCATCTTCAAGGGATTCCTTCTTACGCTCTCCTGTATCCTTCTCAGACGCTCCCTCCGGCTCTATACTGCTCCCATGAGCCGTTTCCCGCTCTTCGACGCCGCCTTCACGAGATTCCTTCCCTTCCCCGGCAAGGTTCCCGTGATCCACTTTCCACCCTTCGCCGCTGTCTTCAGAAACTTCCTGCCAGTCTCCCTGCTCTTGCGGACTGCCCGGGGAAGCTTCTTCCCGGATGCCTTCGCCGCCTTCTTCCCAAACTTCAGGATTACTGGTTTCTCCTTCTTCCAGAACTTCTCCAGTCTCCAGAATCCGCTCCATCTCCTGCTCAAGCCTGGCAAGTAACGCTTCCGGCTCTTCCTGGATCTTTTCCACAGCTTCGCCAGATCTCTTCTGCCCGTCCTTTTGGCCTTCATCATGCTCTTCCATAAGCCGGTTCCACTCTTTTTCCAGCTTCCGGACAGACCTGTCCCCCTTCTCTTCACAGACCATCCGGCCAGACTCGTCCCGGAACCTTTCTTCATCCAGTTCAGAAATACCCCGCTTCTCTTCTTCCGCTTCATGGGTCTCTTCTTCCAGACCGCCTTCAGGGTCTTCTTTGGCGTCTTCCCGAAGATCGTCTTCAGCCTCTTCCCGGGCGTCTTCTTCCAAATCGTCTTCAAAGTCTTCCCATAGTTCTTCCACTTCTTTGCCATAGTTCTTCACCTCTGCCTTTATCGTATTCTTATCTTCCTTGCCGCTTCGTATACTCTTCCATGCAATCCCGATCCGCCAGGACAGTTTCCTGTTCTCATAGCTGACATACAGCCTGACCAGATGCCAAAGCCACGTCGCCCTGGCCTTCGCATGAAGCCCTGCAAACGTCCCGTCACAGGATGCAGTCAGCTGATAACGGATTGGAACAAAGAGGATCACACAAACCGTCAATAAAAGTATCCCCAGTATTACCGCAATTATAAACCCTATGATCTTCAAGATAAGCAATAGAATATGTAGCATCTTACTCTACCTGTTCTCTTTCTAATATATAGGAACGAATGTCTGCCCCTTTGGTCTCATTATACACTTCCTGAACGATTTCTTCCACAACTTCTACCGCATTATCATAATCTTTTGCAATCCCGACCACAAGAAAATCATCATGCGGAAAATCCGGCTGCAATAATACCATGGAATTATAAATCTCCAGCTGATTCTTCTCATTCCCAGCCAGTATTATGATATGGATGTTCATCTGCAGCCGGTTCTCATCAAGCTTCCTGATAATCTTCTCCTTCTTCTTCCTGAGCCCTTCTGCCAGATATAGATGCTTATAGTATCTCATATTCCACCCCTTTTGTATACCATAACTTTTGATAATCCATCAAACAAGCCTGCCAACCGCATTATCACACTCTGCCCGCCTTTGTATACATAACTTTGGATATCCCTGCAAACATCAGCGATAATACGCATCAAATACTCTCTTTGCCACATTCACCGCGCTGGCCTCACCGTCTGCCGATTCGATGATCACGCTGATGACCAGCTCCGGATTCTCTATATTCGTCATGCCGATAAACCAGGAATGGTCCTTCTCCTTGTCAGAGCTGTATTCTGCCGTTCCGGTCTTCCCCGCCGCCGTATAGCTCTGTCCTCCGAGCACGGCCGACGCCGTACCATAATCCACGACGCTTGTCATATACTGCTTAAGCTGCGCCGCTTCCTCCGCCGACATCAGCGTCTTGTATTCTCCCGGAAGATTCTTGCTGATCTCCTGGCCTGTATAATTCGTTACAGAATCCGTCAGATAAGGCTTCATCAGAGTTCCCCCATTGGCAATGGCACAGGTTATAAGCGCCATATGATAAGGACTGACCTGCGTCTTCCCCTGCCCCATAGCTGTCGCCATCTTCTCGACAGTACCGGCGTTCCCGTCCGGGAAACATTTACTCTTACCGTAAGGCAGTACAGACGGCAGCTTAGAATCAAACAACAGCTCCTTCGCCGTATTCTTGAACGCCGCTGTATCAAGCGACCGTCCGATATTACAGAAGGATGTATTACAGGAATAGGCGATACTGTCTGTCAGCGACACATGCCCATGGACCTTCCCCCCGTAACAGTGAATCGTCGTTCCGCTCTCTTCTATAGCTCCGCTGCAGTCGTAGCTGTAATCCATATATCCGGGATTCTCTCTCATAAACTCAAGAGTCGTTATTATCTTGAACGTGGATCCCGGCGCATACTGCCCCTGCGTTGCACGGTTCAGAAGCACGCCGCTTTCATCCGCGTTCAGCGTATCCCAATCGGCCGCGGCCGTATTCGGATCAAAATCAGGTTTCGAGAGCATGGTGAGAATCTTGCCGGTACTTGGCTCCATAACAACCACCGCACCTTTCATCCCGCCCATGGCGTCGTAAGCCGCCTGCTGCAGATCCAGGTTCAGTGTCGTGATCACACTGTCTCCCCTGTGCTTCTGTCCCTGGAACTCATTCTTCAGCTTTTCCAGGAAAAAGGCATTGGACGTAAGCAGGTTAAAATTCTCTACCGACTCAAGCCCGGACTTGCCATGATTGCAATAACCAAGCACATGGGCGAACATATTCCCATGCGGATATTCTCTCGTCTCGGTCCCGTCTTCCGCCACCTGTGTCGTAGCCAGCACCCTGCCCTGACTGTCCAGGATATCTCCCCTGACCACCCGGTCGGCGTAAGAATCCTTCCTCGCATTATAAGGACTCTGGATGAATTCCTCGCTTCTTACCACCTGAAAATACGAGATATATCCCATCATCCCCAGAAACAATGCCACAAAGATATACGTGACCCTAGCGAACTCTTTGTTCCTTGCGCGCTTTTCTCTGGCCCTTTTCCGGTCTCTCTTGTCGGCTTCTCTGCGCTCTTTTCGGGACATCTCCATCCTTTCCTGCTTCCGCGTATACCGCCTGCCGGCTTCTCTTTGCTCGTAGCCTCTCCTTTTTTCTTCTCTCAATATCCTCTTCCTCGTCTTCCCTTACTATATATAATCCCTGAATGATCGCAAACATAATCAGTGAACTGAGCAGCGAACTTCCGCCATAGCTCACCAGCGGCAGCGTCACCCCCGTAGAAGGGATGAACTTCGTCACCCCGCCGATATTCAGGAACGCCTGGAATATATAACAGGTCCCAAGACCCAGCGCCACCAGCTTATAGAACATATTATGAAGCTGCATGGCAATATTCAGAAACATGACGTAACAGCTGACACAGATCAGGATCATACAAAGCGCAAATATCAGCCCCAGTTCCTCCGCAATGGCAGAAAAGATAAAATCTTCGTCCGCAACCGGTATCTTATCCGGCATTCCCTCGAACAATCCCATCCCAAACCATCCGCCTGTTCCGATCGCGAACAGCGACTGCGCCACCTGGTATCCGCCGTTATCATAGACGGCAAAGGGATCCTTCCATGCCTCAACCCTGGTCCGCACATGGCCGAACAGATAGTAAGCGCCCACTGCCGCCACACTGCCCGATCCAAGTCCCGCCGCCACATACAGGAACTGATGCGTCGCCACATAAAGCATGGCCAGATACACCACGAAAATAATAAGCGCCGCTCCAAGATCCTTGGACGCCACCAGAATCAGCACATGGAATGCCGCAAGCGCCGTCGTAATCACGATGTTGCGAAATTCCATGGACAGCTTGAAACTGGACGCCACAAAGAATACGAAGATAATCTTCACCAGTTCCGAGGGCTGGATACTGATGCCCGCAATCGTAAACCCAAGCTTCGCGCCATAGGATACCCGCCCTGCCACAACAACAACGGCAAGAGAAACAATACCCGCGGCCGCGTACAGGTTCCTCCACTCCGAAAGCTTCCCCCACTTGCGGATGATCACCGGGACAGCAAAGCTCACCGCGACCGCCCCCGCGGCGATCACATACTGCTTCACCGCCTTATCATAGTTCAGTCTGGTCAGAATGATCATACCGATACATAAGAGCATACACATGTTGTTGACCACAAGCCTTGACGACTTCGGATAAAATCCTGTATACAGCAGTATGGTCATGGCAAACAGAATCACCTGGATCACATAAAAAGCAAGTATCTTAACGTCCTCCTTCTGAAGGTACATCACAAGAAATGCTATGATATGTATCATATACATTAGTATATTCTGCCTTCTTAACATACTCTTCTGACGGTCCGGATCACTGTACCCGAATATACTGAAACACAGATACGTATACATCGTGATCAACAGGATCATCATATATTTTGACAATTCAACAATAATATTTACCAATTCTTCACCTACTTCACTCCCCGTCCGAAATGCCCTCTCGTATATTCTGTCCCGGGCGCTTCCACTTCCCTGTTATAGATAAATGCATCTATATACAGCCGGATAACCTCCCGCGCCTCTTCTCTGGTCTCCACAGTGAAATCAAGTCTTAGCTCCCCCGGAGATAATCCCATGACCTCCTTTGCCTTATCAGCAAGAAAAAGAGGCGCACTGTTATAGATGACATTATAGCAGTAACGGCAGCATGTCCTCACAGCAAACTGCTTCTTATAACGGTCGCGGATAAACGTATAGCCCTCTTCCTTCCGGCATCCGTCCACAGACCTGCGGATGCAGTTGGCCGTAACCATCACAGGCTGGTATCCATATACATTCATGACCGCTCCCCGGATATCAAGACTTTCAAGCTCACGCGCATTCAGTTCCGCCGGAGCCGTAAACTGCCCGGTCCCCTGCCTCTTAATGAAAGTCTTCCCATATCTGTTAAATACATACAGATTCTGATCCAGACAGATATCTTTGCCCCTTCCAAGTTCTCTAAGCCGCATGAAACTCTCCCAGTTTCGTACCAGCACACCGTCGTAAACTGCGGCTTCCAATCTTACGCCGTCTCTTCTGACACAATCCCCGTCGTCCAATAAGCTCTCCCACTGCTTCTCGTAAGGCCTGCGGCAGATATACGGCAGTGCGAGATAATACCTGCGGCCGTCCCGGTTCCTGCCGATCAGCCGCCGGGTCTCATCCTTAAGTCCCAGCTCACTGTCAACATAGATTACCGATATGTGTCCGCAGCTGACGGCCTCTTCTAACTGGTCCCGGGTCTGGACCAGACATGACATACATACTTCTCTGTCTGTACCTTCCCCGGTCTTCTTCTCCCGATATACGGATTCTGTCCCGGACCGCATATTTTCCGCCTCTGCATCCCGCCTTAAATCTGCTCTCTGGTATATGCTTCCTTCTACACTCTGCCCTGCGTCAATTCCAGGGCGTCTGCCGTTTCGCCAAACCTCTTCCGATCTCTCAGGCTGCTTTCCCCCTTGCTGTATCTCTTGAAATGCAGTTCTCATCTCCGATCTCTCAGGCTGCTCTCTCCCTTGCTGTATCTCCTGAAATCCAGCCCTCATCTGTGGTCTCTCAGGCTGCTTTCTCCTGTAATGCGCAAGAACGCTTTCTTCAAGTCCCGCAAGCCCTTCTCTTCGCAGTTCATTCACAGCCTGCATCGGGAGGAATACCTCTCCCTTCATCTCAATATCAAGCCTGTCGAAGCAAAACTCCGTATTCCCGGTCTTTCGCATCTGCTTCGCAGCTCTCGCCTCATCCAACGGCTGGCGCATGGCAGGCTGCACAAGCTCTCCTTCACACTCCACCCTGCAGGTAAGATATTCCAGTACCAGTTTAGCACGCTCCCCGGGAAAAAGTATTAAATTACCATTAATTTTTTCTTGCAATTTATAATCCGGACACGTGTGATAGCACTTTTCAGACAGCCCGTCCTTTGGGGCTGGACGCCCAAAGGATATCATCTCCTTTCCATTCCTGCGGTTATAATACCCGTCTGTATATCCTCTTCTTCGATATACCCCAAGAAGCCTGTCACGGTCTTCTTGTTCTATCTTATAATTCCCGGCGCCCTTCTGCAGGTACAGGTCTATATATTTCCGGTACATGCTCACCACCGTATATACATAGTCCGGCTGCTTCATCCGCCCTTCGATCTTAAAGGAGTCAATCCCGGCCTCCACAAGCTCCGGTATCATGTCGATGGTACACAGATCCTTAAGGCTCATCACATCTGCCTGCTTCTTCCCATCCACACTATAAGGCAGTCGGCAGGGCTGGGCACACTGGCCGCGGTTCCCGCTGCGCCCCCCGATCATACTGCTGAGCAGACACTGGCCGGAATAGCAGTAACACAAGGCTCCATGGACAAAGCACTCGATCTCAAGCCCCGTCTTACGCTTCATCCTGCGTATCTCCCCAAGAGACAGCTCTCTTGCCGGAACCACACGCGTAATCCCCTGACTCTTAAGAAACGCCGCCCCTTTCGCCCCTGTGATGGTCATCTGGGTGCTGGCATGAAGGGGCAGATCCGGGAAATGCATCCGCAGATATTCGATCACACCGATATCCTGGACAATCACGCCGTCCACTCCCCGCAGATAATATGGAAGCAGATACTCATACAACTGCTCAATCTCCGAATCCTTCAGCAGCGTATTCACCGTTAGGTAGATCCGTCTCCCATGGATATGGACATAGTCAATCGCTCCAAGAAGCTCTTCCTCTGACAGATTCTTCGCATACGCCCGCGCCCCGAACCTTGATCCCCCGGCGTAGACGGCATCCGCACCTGCACAGACCGCGGCCTTAAGGCTCTCCAGGGAACCTGCCGGCGCCAGTAACTCAACTTGTCTCTTCATATTCCCTTCCTCTTTAAAAAAGGCTGTCTAAAGACAGCCTATTTCTTACGATTATTCTTTATCTCCGTCTCCAGCTGGACAATCTTCATCTGAAATTCCTTATTCTCCTCTTTCAGCCTGTCCATGGACTTCTCTGCATTCTCAAGCTTGATCTGAACTGATATCAACTCGTGCTTCAGATCATACATCTCCTTATCCTTCGCCTCTATATCACTTTCCAGCGTGCCGCCCTGCCTCTTCGCCTTGAAATAATCATCCGCAATATTCAGTGCAAGCAGGATGCTTCTGGTCTCGGCGCTCTGCTTGCGGTATCCCTCGCTGTTGCTACACTCTTCAATCTTGTGATTGAGATATGTAGATACCTTCTGGAGATAATCTTCGCTTTCAAAACCACTTAAAGTAAATACCTTTCCCCCAATTAATACTTCCGTAAAGTTTTTTGATGATGCCATAGGAAGCCTCCTCGAAAATTCTTAATCTCTGATAACCATTATAAACTAATCTTCTCCAAAAACCAACTATTTTTCTATAATTTCCCGTGAAATTCCAAGATGGATGTACGCCGCATCCGTCACAACCCTGCCTCTTGGCGTTCTCTGGATGAATCCGTTCTTTAGCAGATAGGGTTCGTAGACATCCTCAATCGTCCCGGCGTCCTCCCCGATAGCCGCCGCGAGGGTATCCAGTCCTACCGGTCCGCCTAAGAACTTGTCGATCATCACATACAGAAGCTCCCGGTCCGTCTGGTCAAGGCCCTCCTTGTCTACCTCCAGAAGATCCAGCGCATAGTTGGCCACCTCATCCGTGATATACCCGTCATATTTCACCTGCGCAAAGTCCCTGACTCTCTTAAGCAGACGGTTCGCAAGCCTGGGCGTCCCTCTCGACCTCCTGGCAAGGGCGTAGGCTCCCTTCTCATCAATCCCCACATCCAGAACCTTCGCCGAACGTAAGATGATCGTCTTAAGTTCCTCTATCGTATAGAACTCCATGCGGTTCATGACGCCGAAACGGTCCCGAAGCGGCGCAGTCAGCATCCCCGCCCGCGTCGTAGCGCCCACCAGCGTGAACTTCGGAAGATCAAGCCTGATAGACCTGGCACTGGCCCCCTTCCCGATCATGATATCGATGGCGTAATCCTCCATCGCAGGATAAAGCACCTCCTCCACCTGCCTGTTCAGCCTGTGGATCTCGTCGACAAAGAGAATATCTCCTTCCTGAAGATTGTTCAGTATCGCCGCCATCTCTCCCGGCTTCTCAATCGCCGGGCCGGAGGTAATCTTGATATTCACATTCATCTCATTGGCGATGATTCCTGCAAGAGTCGTCTTCCCAAGTCCGGGAGGCCCGTAGAACAACACATGATCCAGCGCCTCATGCCTGGCCTTCGCCGCTTCGATATAGATCTTAAGGGTCTCCTTCGCCTTCTCCTGCCCCACATAATCCTTCAGAAGCTGCGGCCGAAGATGCTCTTCAATCTTGACGTCCTCTTCAAGATTCTCTGTTGTGATAATCCTTCTGCCCATATCTATCCTCTCCCCTTATTGTCTGAATACTCCGTATTTTCATATATCATGCCTGCATATCGGCCGTTATCCAGCTCGAACCTTCCTACCTGACTGCTCCCACATTTCCCTCTTCTTGGAGCCTCTAAGGAGCTGTACATTCTTAGATACAATCATTACGTCGTCATATATTTAAGCGCCATCTTCAATACATCCTCAGTCCCCATGAGTCCGTCCATCTCTACCTTCCTTACGGCCTTCAGCGCCTCGGTACTGCCGTATCCCAGCGCCACCAGCGCCTGAACCGCCTCGCTCTGCACCTCGTTATGCCCGTCGTCTCCTCTGACCGCCGTCCCGGAATCCATAGCAATATGCTCAAGCGCGTCCTCAAGCTTAAGCTTGTCTCTTAACTCCAGGATCAGCTTCTCCGCCGTCTTCTTCCCGATTCCCGGCGCCGCACAGATCGCCTTCACATCATTGGATAAGACCGCGAATCTTAAGTCATCCGGACTCAGCGCGGACAACACCCCAAGTCCGCCCTTGGGACCGATTCCATTTACCCCGATCAGCAGCCTGAACACACGAAGGTCATCCCTCGTGAGAAACCCGTAAAGCTGCATCGCGTCTTCCTTCACATTCAGATATGTATGGAGCTTCACCTCTCCTCCCACAGGCGGAAGCTGCCCCATGGCCTGGCCGGACATATATACGCCGTAGCCCACGCCTCCCACATCCACAATCACCTTATCCTCTTCAACCGCCGCAAGCGATCCTCTTAAATATGATATCATAAATTCCTCCCCGGCAGACTGTCTAAAAATTCATCTCACAAAGCTCTGCCGCCTTACGCATCTCATCCGCCGCAATCTCTGCGGCAGTTCTTACAACTTAAGCCCCTTAAGTCTCTTAAGCATCTCATTGGCCGCAATCCCTATGACAAGCCCCGCAAGCAGTCCCGCGGCCAGCAGCACCGGGACATAATACACCACGCTCAGGGTCTCCACCACCAGGATCGCCACGATCAGTTGTCCGATGTTATGGAAGACTCCTCCGGCAATGCTGACGCCCATCACACTGAACCCCCCGCTCTTCTTAAGAAGAGACATGGCAGACAGGCTCAGGATTCCTCCTGCAAGGCTGTACAGAATACTGAAATAATTCCCGAACAAGAAGCCAGAAAGCACCACCCGGACCACGGACAGCAGGAAAGCCTCCTGAGGTCCCAGCTTATACAGCGCCACGACAATGATCAGATTCGCAAGCCCTAACTTCACCCCATAGATACCGAAATTCACCGGTATCAGCGTCTCGATATAACTGAAAATCAACGCCAGCGCTGTAAACACGCCAAAATATGCCACCCTGCTCTTCACGGAAAGCCTCCTTCTAATTGGTCACCGCGTCATATTCGCTCTCCTCGCTGGACTCCACCTCTACAACAACCTTGTTGGGCAGGCAGATGATGTTCTCATGATTCCGGGACACGGCCCTCTGGTTGACACAGAGCTGGTCCGGACAGTCCGCCTCGATCATATCTGCCTTCCCGTTGGAAATCTCGAGAACATTCGTCCCGTCATTGATCCTGATCTTCCCGTCTTCCGACAGGCTGTATGTTCCCTGGATCACTCCGTCCACCTTGACCACTACTTTATTCGCGCCGCTGCCTCCGATATATGTGTGAATCAGGACCGTAAGGCCTGCCACGCACAATATGATCAGAATCAGAATCCAGTCCTTCTTCTTCAATCCAATCTTCATAGTCCCCTATCCCCCTTACCCCTTTGATTCACTCTACGCATTATTCTAACACAAGAAATCCACATCTTCAACCACATGTTCGATTGCATATCTTCTTTTTTATGGTATAATAAAATTCGATTACGCAAATCAGATATTTTTCGTTATTATTGCCATAAACCGGCCTGCGCTGCTTTTCTTTGCACAGATTTTTCCGGCATGGCATTTGCAAAAAGAAAGGACTGGAATGGATTCTATGAGATATAAAGCAATGACAACCTTACTGGCCTTCGTTCTGCTCTTATCTGGATGCAGCATCATTCCAAAGGAAGAAGACCAGATCTATACGGACACTCTTTTTGATACGATCGTACGCATAGAGATCAAGGAACCGGCCGGCAAGGATATTCTGGATGGATGCCGGAAGCTCTGCAGGAAATATGACGCGATGTTCTCCAACAAAGTAGAGGACAGTGAGATCTCCCGCATCAATAATGCCGGCGGCAACCCTGTAGAAGTCTCCCCGGAGACCGTCAAGCTGATCAAAAAGGCGGTCTACTACAGCGACCTCTCCAACGGCGCTTTTGATGTCACCATTGCACCGGTATCGGATCTGTGGGATTTTCATGCCGAAGAGCCGGCCGTCCCCGCCCCGGAGGCTGTCGCAGGCGCGGCAGGCCACGTCGACTACAAGAATATTCTGATCCAGGATAATACCGTCCAATTATTAGATCCCCTTGCCAGGCTCGACGTTGGCGGCATCGCAAAGGGCTATATCGCGGACCGTATCAAGGATTACTTAAAAGAGCAGGGAATCCGGCATGCCGTCATTGATCTGGGCGGAAATGTGCTCACCATAGGCAGCAGGCCCGACGGGACCGACTATAACATCGGCATCCAGAAGCCTTTTGACACGACGGGAACTCCCGTTACCTCCGTCCGCATATCCGACAAATCCATCGTAACCTCCGGCATCTACCAGCGTTATTTTGAAGCAGACGGGAAAAAGTATCACCACATCCTTGATCCCAGGACCGGATATCCCTGTGAGAATAATCTCTACAGCGTTACGATCATCACAGACTCGTCGCTCACTGCCGACGCGCTGAGCACTACCTGTTTCCTGCTTGGCTATGATAAAGGGATGCGGCTGATCAGCCAGTTGGATAATGTAGACGGGATATTTATCACCAATGATAATAAGATACACTATAGCAAGAATTTCCAGCATAAGATGAAGAAATAAATACTCACCGAAACGTATCGGTAATTCGTGCAGGATGTACTGGTACAGCGTTGCATAATTAACAGTGAATAATGCAACGCTGTATTAGTGTGCAAAAAGGAGCAGTCAGAAAAATTCAACATTTCCCGGCTGCTCCTTTCATATAGAACATTCGTCAAAAAGATTAATAATAGAACCCTGAACTGAATATCATAGAGCCGAATAAAGCTATGAAGATCAGATAAATCACCAGTACCACTCCCGTGATGATCAGCTGGGCGCGGCAGAAGTTCCTTCTGTTTACATTCGTAGTCTTACTGAACGCCCACACAAAATAGAGGATAATCCCCGCACATGGAATCATCAATGCCAAGATCGTCAGAACCCAGTCGCCCATCGACATCGGGCTGGTATCCATACCAGGATCATACATCTGATTATAATTATTACCATTCCCGGTATTATAGCTGTAATTATCCTGATAATTATACCCGCTCTGCTGACTATAATTATTCTGCTGATTATATCCGCTCTGCTGACCATAGCTGTAACCATTTGACTGGTTCTGCTGGCTATAGTACTGCTGTTGATTGTAATTATAGGCATTCTGCTGGTTCTGGTCATTCTGGTTCCCGTACTGGTACTGCTGGCTGCCATATGGCTGCTGGCCTGCGTTCGGATCCGTGTACTGCCTGCCGGCGTTGGGATCTGTATACTGCGCTCCTGCATCCGGCTGGTTCGCTGACTGCTCCTTATTCGAATCTGCGCGCGCTCCCTCGTTCCCCGGCTCCTTCGATAACTGCACCGGAGCGTTGCCATCTTTTGGTGTATTATCAAAATTATTGTCCATAGTAACATCCTCCTCGTAAAACACTTATTACTTTCCTGTCTATTCTACCACGGGAAGCGGGTAATTTCAATCACTTTGAAAATCCCTCTTCCTAACTAAATACTTTTCAATAAAATACCATATCTGATATGTCAATCTCAAACTTATATCTATGCAGCTCTTCCTTCTCATTATCCTGATCCGCAATCACAAGGAAATACTCCTTGGCACGGCTGTATCTGCCACTTTTAAGTGTAAACTTCTCCTGAATCAGGCGGTCCTTCGCATCTGCCGACTTAATATTCGCTGTGATTGGCACGGGAAAACTGATTTTTGCACCATCTGCATCTACAAAGAAAACTTGAAGTCTGCGGGGTTTTACTGTATCTGTTACAGGTTCCATCTGCATAAAATCAAGCCTCACCTCAATTCCTGTCACACGACGGTTAAAGCTGGAAAGCTCTACGTTTACAAGACCTGTTTTCTGCTTCCCCTTAAACGTATTAACCTTAATGACCGGTATGATCATTTCCTGAAGTGATGAGCCTCCATGTACATAATTCTGTCCACTTCCAGGTATCTTGATAATATCTGCTCCCATCGGTGTTGTCACATATTTCTGATTTGGCTTACCAAGGTACGCCATACATCTGCTGATAAGGACTTCATTATCAACTGGAAGTGGTGTCAAAAGATATCTCCTGTTCTTAACTCCTATAGAGTCATTTTCCACCTTTATCTTGTCACTTTCAGGCAGTTTGTCTCTTTTATATATAAATCCATGATCTGCTGTAATCAGATATCTTGTATTAGATATATATCCTGTCAGCCTTCTTATAAGCTTCTGGATCTCATCTATTGCTTCCTGACAGGCATTGAATACTTCATTGTCTGATCTTTGCCCTTCCCCTCGCTGATCAATCTGATTTTGATAAACATAGACCAAATCTTTGTCCTGAAAAAAATCTCTTATTTCTGTCTGTTTTGCCTGTAAAATCCGATCAAATTCATAGCAGGCGGATTTGGGAACAACTGACCTAAGAATCTTCTGCCTCTCCTCCATACTATTCCCACAGTGCATATTATCCACAAAAATATCCAGCGAATCATCTACCATAATATTCTTATTCGGAAGAAGGGATGCCATTCCAAGTGCTGTCTCCGAAGGCAATACACTTAACATATGACTTATCTTTGCATCGCACTTCTCATCCAAATCCAGATTATCCAAAAGCTCTCTTGCACACTCATAGCGCAAACCGTCGGAGATAATTACAATTACCCGGCCGCTTCCGGATTCATTCATAAACGGTCTTACATAATGATCAAAAAAGTCTTTTTGTCTCACTTCCGAATATGTGTGATACGCTTCATCCGTAAGAGATCTATTCCATTTATAAGATAAGTCCGCAAGATATTTGTTCGTATACATGTTCTCAACAAGATCCCTGATCTTTTCAATACTTGTCTCCATTCCTATCCGGTCAAGATAGTAATAAAATCTACGATAATATGTATCTATCAGATATGTTCCATTCACATAATCTTCCACTGCATCCTTAATTGTTGACTGATATCTATACTGAGATACTCCTTTCAGCACATGATACGCTGCAATAAGCATCTGGTAGCTTTCTTTGTACTCGTCAGAATAATGATATCCCGGCTTTGATCTCATCTCACATATTTCGGGTATCGTCTTACCTGAAATCTTTTCATCCAACATACAATCTTCAAGCTTTGCCACTATCCAACTAATAATATTAACATCAAAATTCGGGAGTGCATCAGCTAAGAATACATCCTCGAGAGGAATTTGCATAATCAGACTTGGCACATGCAATTCATCTGCCGCTTTCCAGGCAAATTCATCATAGAAAGCTCTTGATTCATCGTTATTCATCAGATTCTTGATAAAAACAACTGCATCATTTCTCTTCCTGGATACAAAGCTCTTCCATGCCTTCGGTCCATTCCCATTCATCTGCGTATCCATATAAGTTACAAGCATCGTTACCAAAAACTTCTGAATGGTCGGATCCGTATCTCTAAAACCATACTGCTTCTCACAAAGCCTCCAAAATACGCTGTCAATCTTCTGATTTATTATTTTCTTCATTATGCTGTTATCTGCCAATCCGGCAAGAATTGTCTTTCGCATCATCTCTTCAAAACTTAACGTCTTAACGCCTGCAAGCACACAAAGAATACCAAGGTCTATAGACTCATTGGTATAAGTTCCTATCTCAAGATTTTTAAATTTCTGTACGTTATTTCCTGACCAAAACTTCTTATATCTTTTTACCTCATCCTGACATTCCGGCGGAATATTCATATCACCCATAATTTGTATGAGTCTGTCAGAGTAGAAATGCTCAGAATAATAAAATATATCTGCTAAAGGATTCTCTTTATCCTCCGGACGGGGAAAAGGTGCGTATACCAGATAATTTGTTGTGAGATCCTGCCGCTCCAACAGAAGTTTTGTTGCAAAATTATTATTTCCGGTAAGCTTAATTACCTTACTTCCGTCAGACAACTTAAGCCGGTCAATCTCTTCTACATATGCTGCATCATCGTCATACCAAAAGACAATTTTCCGTTCTAAACCATCCAGAAGAGCATTCAGCTTTTCCTGTATCTCCTGTAAATCCATAGCCACCTCTTTCATCGATTTCACATCAATGTCCTACACCTAAATGCTTTCATTTGTTTGCTCCAATTTTTCAAGGAATCCATCAAATTTTTTATGTAATATCCAATATTGTTCTAATCCATCTACTGTTTTTTCTTGTTCTAACATACCATCAATTTCTTTTAATTCTTTAGAAATAACAGATAAATTCCACCACACCTCTGTCAACCTGTTTGAGAAATTAAAAATTTTATGCATATAATTTCCCACGCTGGTCTTGGGAACAATTCTTCCAGTCTCATCACGCATCAAATGATTATCATATTCATCCGAAGCAGGATCAACAAACCCCACTTTATCATCATGTGTTTTGTCTGCATCTTCAAATGGCCAATTATGCCACTTATTTCTATTACAAACGCGGCATGAATACACTAAGTTATTATAATCTGTTAACAGATCTAATCTTCCCGTTTTTTTTGCAATGTATTCTGGAATCAGATGATCTTTCTGATAAGGGCATTTAACTATATTTAAATCTTTCCCGCAATAACCGCACATGTTTCCAAAGTCTTCTCTTAATATTTCCGTATATTGCTGTATATTATTGCGTTTAACATAATCTAATCTTCTTCGTATTTTTTTATCTCCATGAACTCTATACACTGTTGTTTCAATCCTTCCGTATACTCTGCTTAAATTCTTTTAAAGTGGTTAATAAATCTTCCAAAGTATCTTGTGTACTATTTCTTATTAAAATATCCGGCATTTTATCCACCAAATCGTATGAAGACAAAACTTTGTATAAGTACAAGAACCTTTCTTCCTCGTTTGCAGTAATTTTCTTTTCTCTTTTTTTATCTAATAAATTTTTATATTCCGATTTTGTCACATCTAATCTTTTTTCAAAACACTCAATACTATTCTTGATTTTATTAACAAATTCAACAAACTCTTGTGAATCATCCTCCTCAGCAAAAATAGACTTATCTTGTACAAATACCTTTTGTACAAGTTTTTCATTAATTCCCTGCTCAGTATAATTAGTTAGTAAGAAACAAGTAAAATCAGGTAAAAGTTCATTAACATCCTTTATAATTTGTGTGCCGTAAATTCTCGATTTTAATTTCATTAAGTCATAATCAACCAACAGACATTCTAAAGCATTATCAATTATATTATCAATCAACACGGAAATATCTGTCACATCATTGATTTGTTCCAATGGTATTATTTCTATATCGTACTTTTTTAAACTGCGGGCTGCGCTCCTCAAAATATCATATTCATCGTCCAAATATCCTATCTTCATCTGTTAACTCTCTCTCCCTTCAAAATACAAATTAATAAAAAATCCGGATTCTGTTTCAATATTTCTTTTTAAATCAATCCTTCCCTGATAATTTTGTATTATACTATCAACAATCCATAACCCCATACCTGTACCGATCACTTCACCATTTGCATTTCTTCTATCTGTAATACCTTGTTTTAAAATTTTTTGCGGCTCCTTTTTAAACGCGTTACATAGACCTGGGCCGTTATCGCTATAGTTAATATAAAAATTCTTCTCCAATCTGCCAATCTCTATTGTAATTGTTGGACATTCTACGTTATAATTTTTAAATATAGTACTGCTGTTTGTTATCAAATTAGTGATAATTGTTTCAAAATCAAGAGGAAAACATCTGATTTTTATTTCTTCCTTCTCATTATAAACATATTTTATTCTATTATTTTGGACACTTTTCCATTTTTCAATACTATTTTCGATAATTTTTCCAATATTCTCCTTTTTCCGCTTTCTTTTGTCCATTTCAACAGCATCTAACGTAACTTTAAACCATGAATTAAATCTGTCTTTCAGGCTTCTAAGTTTTTTTAACTCTTCTTTTGCCGCTATAATATCATTATCTTCATCCAAGCACGCATAAGCCTCTTTTACTCCGACATTTAACTGTGTCGTTAATGCTTTAATCTCATGAATATATGTATTAACAACAATTCCCGTTGTTGCCAATGTTCTCAAGAGTCCCATTTCCTCCTGTAAGTCTTGAATACGTTCTTCCTGATAGCTTATCGCTTTATGAAAATTTTCATATCGTTGTTCCTCTTCGCGACTATTTGCTGTATTTCTATTATCTTTTTTCTTTCTCTGCTCTTTATATTTATCTAATTCTTCCTTTACAATTTGTAATGCCTGTTCACCTTTAGCAGTTTCTTTATATAACTTATCTAACTTTCTAATAACATATTGTCGATCTGCTTCCAATTTATCAATGAAACTAAGTATCAATTCCCTAAACAACTTAAATTCTTTTGTCTCTACAATTCCTTCTCGACTCGATTTATCTGGTAAATTATCATTTAGTCTTGATATCTTAATTTGCCCACAAATCTGATTCGCCTGTACTCTCCAATTACCTGATCTATGTGCAACGCCAGCTGGTGACTCTGCTTTTCTCGTCGATAAATCCAGCCAATCATACCCTGTTGTTCCATACACGCCATAAGGGCGTACTAAAAAATCGTCTCTATATATTTTTATTCCGCTCAATTCTTTAAAATTCGTGCGTTTCGAAATAAAAGTCTTATAAAAATACTTTTCCTGATTTTCAGCCTGAAGTACCAATTTATAAAAGTATATATCACCTGAAAAAGGTCCAACGTTAAACTCTTCTTCTATGCCAGGCAAAAAGTCATTCACACTACCATTAATAGTTATCAATCTATCGTTAAAATAATCCCTGTCCTCACCAGAAAATAATGCTCTCTTCATTATTTTTTCAAACTGTGTTCCAAAATAAAATTCATTTCTATGAATTTGAAGATTGCAATTCCCCATATCATCAACTTTAAAATGCAGTTTATAATCATATTCATTCATTAAATTGGATACAATTTTAGCAATTCCTGTTTCAGTATCCTGCAAATAGAAAAACAAATCAAAATAATTATTTTCCATAGGCGGCAGCAATTTTTGTAAGCTGTTTCTTATTCTTTCAATTAACGCATCATTCCATTGATCTCTCAGATTTTCTAAAACAAAGCACGTTCCTGTTCCTGAAAAATCATTTATTAGCATATTCCTCAAATATTCATTTTCTATATCATATAGAAATTCTGGAATACTTTTTGAAATATCATTTAATTCAGCAAATGTATCCGTTATCAATTCTGATGAATCAAAACTTTCCCAATCCACTATCCACTCAAATCTTTCATCGGCGCTGACTGTTAACATTTTACATTTACCCGATATACGGTCTAATGCGAATCTGCCAATACCTTTTTCACCAGTATTTACCCTTCCTGCTTTCGTATATACATTATTCTTTTTATTTGAATTACCTATTGTCATCCAGTTATTTATAAGAATGTTTTTGTTCATACCTATTCCATTATCAATTATAAATAGCCGGCCTGTGACATCCTCATAATATACTACACATTTTTTCGCATCAGCATCATAGGTATTCTTTATCAGTTCAATTAAAGCACCCTCCAGATTTGACACATTTTCACGGCCAATAAGTCTGGCCGTTTTCGCACTGACATTAAATGGAACCTTAGACATATGATTTCTCCTCAAACCTAAACTCTTCGATATCCTTTGATGTAATTCTTAAAGAACTTCCACTAATATGTATTCCAACGTCTGATACATACTGTCTAAAACTTTTGTCCTCCAAAATTTGTACCGCATTCTCTAGTGTATATTTATTGTTATTTTCACATCTGACAATATACATTCCTGCGTAAGGGACACAGTCTTTTCCAATTCTGTACACAGCTACTTTCTCAGTAACTACTGTTGAAAGAAGAAGCTTATCGCAATTTAATCTTAAGAGTGCCTGTGATCGTCCATATTCAAACCATTTTGCATTTTTCTCTTTTTTTCGGCTGTCCAAATGCTCCCTATACTCATTCAGATATCCTGCTGCTCCTGGATAACAAAGCTCAAATTCTCCTTCATTAAATTTTATTAAGTGCCCATCTTCATATCTATACGGAAATATAATTTTTTCTTTCTTGCCGTATCTTAAAGACCGTGGCGTTGCTGTATCCCGTACCACATCCTTTTCGATAGTGTGTCCTTTACAAAGAAATCCCTGCATAGTTTCTTCATAGTCATTTTCCTCAATTACATATGCTTCATTCAATAATGTTGCCACTGCATGTGATACTTTAAAATAATCTCCAAAACGATGTATTCCAGTTGAAAGATTTTTTGTAAAAAACCATTTGTCCGTCAATTGCTCTACAGGAATGGTTATATCTGTCTCTGATGTTATATCCAGATATTGCAAGCTGTCTGATTTTCTCCGCATATCTAATATCATAATTGATGATTTTACTAATGCATTATTAAATACATTTTCTTGCGTATAATCTTTGATAATTGATATATAAGGTTTTATGTAATTTCTCAAATTTAAACCAAATACTGTTTTAAATATACTACTTGGAATTAAATATGCCATTTTGCCTTCATCTGCTAATAGTTTAACGCTCTTCTCGATAAAAGCATAACAGTAATCAAATTTCCCTTTCGCACAAGTAGCAAATTTTTCCTTCAAATATTCCTGCTCATCTTTTTTCAATTCTTTATATGTTATATATGGCGGATTACCTATAATAAACTGATACTGCATTACCTCTTCCCAACGCAAATAATCTGTATTATAAATTCTCCATTCTATTTGATTTATATTATTCCTTTGTAAAACCTTATTTAAATTTATAATACACTTTGCATATTGTTCCGGATCAATTTCAACTCCATAAATATCTCTTGCTAATCCATTCTCAATACGTGTTTTTGAAAGACCTTTTGCTTTACAATCGTTTATATACCGCTGAACAACTGCAACCAGAATATTACCGTCTCCACAGGAATTTTCTAATATTTTTTTACCATATAAATTTTCTTTATAACCAACGCTATCCAGCAATTCCTTTACATAATCAGCAGGTGTGAATACCTGGCACTTTTTATTCATACTACACCTCATTGTCCACGTAAAATATCTGTGCGAACCTGTTAGAATTTCCGACAGGTTGATTGTAAACTCCTAAATTTTTGCCAAAAGGTCTATCTTCTGTTTCTTTTCGCCTTCACCGCCGACTTCAATTCCCTGAAACTTGGCATAGTTTACTTTTACACCATCATCCAAATCCAATTCTATTCTTTGCAGAGCAATATGTGAAAGTGCCGGATAATATGCCCGTATCTCTGCCAGTTGCTTGATATACTTATCCCTCTTCTTCGTTGCCTGCGCCCTGTCTACCGCACTTGATGATGCACTTATCGCATACTCGGCGTTCTTAAGAGCATTCTCTATCGCACTCTGTGTCTTTATTAAGTAATCGGAACGAATCAGTCCGACCGTATCCGGGGTATATCTATGTAAATATATCAGGCACTTAAACCCATTCTGTTTGCCAGAATCAAAAAGCCAATATATTGGACGTTTTCCTGATCCTGTTACGGAATAAGTATTACAATGATCTTTAAAGAAATCATTTAAAAAATAATTACGAATTTTCTCTCTTGCCAATGTTCCCTTCGTACCCAGGGCATCTGCAATAAAATCAAGATTCTGTTCTAATGTTTTTTCGCCATATACAACTTTAATAAACAATTCGAAACACTTTGCTATATCATCCTCAAAAAATACTTCTTCCGTAATAGGAATAATGGCATCCTTAGCAACAGGAAAAGTTTTATATCTTTCTGCATCAAATTCTCCACCAGCATGAACAAGGCCTTCTTCATCTAATGAGTATCGACCAAACATACACCCAATAGAATAAGAAATAAGTGTAACGACTGCTTCCCTCTCTGTCGGAATAAATATCTTTATCTCATGTGGATTAACTTCTTTTTTTAGATCCTTCTCCAAATTAAATATTCTAATAAATTCTTTATTTATCTCTTCTTCTTTATATTTTTGCTCAGCAAATTGCTTCTTTCTTTCTTTTATCAGTTTTGCTATTTTTTCTGACACTAGTCCTTCTGTACCATCCAGCAATGGGTGATGCTTAAAATCCCAAGATTGTTCTTTTAAATCCCAATCCTCTTTTGATATATGTATATTATCTCTCACAAGTTCTTTTAATTCATTAGATACATCCAATGATACTGGTAACTTAGAAATCACACCATTACTATAGTTAATAGTTGGATTAATTATCTTTAATAAATAGTCGGCTACATTCGAACATAAGTACCCAAGTAAACAAAGCATTTTATCAGAATCACAAAATAATGTAGATCCTGCCACATCAAATACACTTCCTCTATCTGATAAACGAGCGCCAAAATATCCCGTACTAATCCAAGTCCAAGTAAGACCTGTTCTAAGATGATACTTTACATTTCTTACAACAGCTGGCTTAAAATTTTTAATTTCTTTTCCATTATTTTTCCATAAAATCACATAATTATTATTTCCATACCATTTTCTATAATCTCCCCCCTTTTGATATGGAAACCAGGTTTTTCCACTTTTTATTGCTTCTTCTCCTGATCTACAATCAAATCCAATATCTTCCCATTTAACTTCATGCCAAAGTCTCAAAAATCTGTTATTATCCGCCGTTGCTATACCTTGTTTTGGTTCAGCAATCTCTCCAAGTGGTCTAAAATTTTGAAATGCATCAATAACATTACTACTAACCCAAAATGCAATAGGCTGTCCAGGAATTTTTAAAAACTTTGTTTGCTCAATTACATAAATGAATTCATCATTTTTATTTAAGAAATTTTTTATTTTTTCTTCTCTATTATGCATAAGTAGCTTAAAATAAATCCCATTTATATCTTCTACTTTACTTTTTTTAAGTACAAAAGCTGCTGTTTGAACAATATCATTTCCAATCTCTTCAAATGCTTTAATGCCTAAATGAAGGAGACTTTGAATATAGTACTTTTCTAGCAATCTAAGCCTCAAATTTTCATAACTACTCAAAAACATCCATGACTGCATTGCAATAATAGAAACTAAGCCATTTTTCTTTGCCATATCTATTGATTTTTCTATAAATACAACACACATATCATTTTTACTATTAGGATAAATATTTTTAAGATATTCAACTATATCAGAATATAACCCATTAGCTCCAAGATACGGCGGATTTGTAACCACAGCATCATACTTTCCGGCAAGCAATTCTCCAACATCAATCAACCTCATCAACAATTTCTTCGACTGCTCTGCCTCTAAACTTTCAAAAGTCATCTGTCCTTCACAACCTGTTTCAGTCACAAATGCACGCAAAAGTTCCCATTCATAATTCTCCACATTCAAAATAGATCCATACTCTTTTGCATCCTTCAATGTATCAAGAAGTCCGTTCATCTGACTAATTGCATTATTTTTCTGCGCCTCATCAAGGCCTGTCCCGAAATATTTCAACTGCTTTCTGTCAATGGGATTACTCTCTTCAATCGCATACACCCTCGGCACGGCCTGTACTCTTTCTCCATCCGCATTCTCATATCCCCTAAAGAAGATTCTGTTGTATTCTCTCGCCTTCATCATAAGCGCAAAATATGACAACTGATATGCACGACGGTCGATATCCAGTCCTCGGATATTCTTTTTAAGTATATCAAAAACAGCTTCTCTCTCACTGAAGCCTTCACTGCGGTAAATATCCATCAACACATCGAACATATATACCAGTATATGACCGGAACCCATACATGGATCCATGCACGTAATATCCTGTGGCGTCAGGTCTTTGTAAGTATTCCGGATCTCGACAAGCTTCGCCGCAACATCCGCCTCCTGCTCTGCTTCCGGCAGATAATATTTCCATCCAAATTCCTCGGCTTTCGTCTTTTCATCTATGGAAGGATCCATGGCTCTAAGATGATCGATCCACACTCTTCCCACCGAGTTCTCCACCATATATCTAACAATCCAATCCGGCGTAAACAACTGTGTTGCTGCAGGGATCCTCTCCTTTGTAATCTTTATATTCTTCTTAAGCTTCGCGAAAGTATCATCCTTAAGCTCAATATTGTAATACTGATACATCCAGCCAATTATCTCTACCTGACCTTTGCACTTTACCCCATCCTCGTTCTCTGAGAACTCTTCCTCTTCTACATTAAAATTATCCTCCGGTACTGTATCAATAAGCATACGTATTACTCCATCCCCAGTATAGGTAATCTTAAGGAGCAATTCCATGTAATCATTGGTCTTCTCAAAAAGTCCCGGAAGAATCCCATTCAGTTCATTACACTGCTTAATAAAAAGCAGTCTGAATGCATCATCATATCTATTCTCTCTCTTAGCCTCCTGAACCTTATGAAGTTCGTCCGCTGTAAGATTCAGATCAACAGTGTCTGCCTGTGTAACAATATCCGGAGTACTTCCTCTTGTTTCCGATGATAAGACACGCACTCTTGTAGGAAGGTAGTTATTTACCTCCATAAACCGGATTGCGATAATTCTGTTGAACCAAGTGTAAGCCGTCTCTTCGATGACCTGTTCAAATCCCTGCTTCCGAATGGCTTTTACGAGATTCGCACGGCGTTTGATATCGTCCCCATATACTCTGTTCTCCGTACCTGCTGATGTTTCGTAAACTTCAAAATCATTTCCTTTTTGAACCGGAGACTTACATTCATCCTTTGTTATTCCATAGAATCCCGCCTCTGTAACAGCTGACTTCCTCAGAATTTTTCTCGCCTCTATCGCAAAATTCTTTATTGCGGTCTTATCCATAACCCTTGTCCTCTCTTAACTGAGTTTTATAATCGCATTCTCTTCCAGTTGCGCTTTTAATGCAGTCCTAAGCTCATCAAGAACTTGTTCAATGTCTTCTTCTGATTTGATAGAATATATCTTATTCCCTGTAATCGACCGGAAGGATACCGGCTTATTCTTAATCACTTTAACCGATTCTGTAGACGGCTTTGGATCAGCCTTCGTTTTTCCTCCTTGTTTTTCCTTTTCTTTTCTTTTTCCCTCTATTTCTGCCTGATATACATCCTCTTCCTTTTGAATCATTCTAAGACAGTTTTGCAGCAATGCATTACTTTCGGACGGAATCCCATTTAATGCCGCAATATCAGTTACACTCTTGAATTTATCCAAAAGTTCCTCATATACAGAATCTATCCGGCTCAGTAATCTCTGAACATAAGGTCTGTCTGCCGGAATACTCATCTTTGCCATCTTCCAGTCTGCAAATATATCCGGCTCGATACGTTTCATGTCATTATCAAGCAATTCATGAATCGCATTCATAAGCTTTTTATCACATTCCTCAAGCTTTGGTATGAATGCGTATGGTTTCTCAACATTCAAAAGCTTTTTTACCTGCTCCGCATAATCAATAACCGTCTGCTCCGAAATATAGTTCTTACTCTTTTCATAGATATTCAATACCTTTACTGCATGTAGATATTTTCCCTTCTGCACCCCGTCAAGAAAACGGTTTAAATCTCCGATGTCCACCCCGGTCTCAATGAAATCATCGTACAGCTCATCTACACTTTTATAAAAACTGATAGGATCGCTTATTCTTAGTGTATCGTCAATCAATCGAAGCGCCTTTTCAAGAATCTTCCTGCCAGGAAGTTTGGAATTCATACCATAGTCTTCCCGAATTACACTCTCAATGACGTTTTTCTTTGTCTGGGCATAACTACGGTAGTCATGCATGAGGATATCCTGATCGTCACTTGTAACACTCTTTCCGTAGAACTCCCTGATCACATCCTTTACCGCTTTGATATGTCGTTTGGGTACAGCCTCTTTAATCTCAAGAAGAATTTTTTCACGAAATTCTCTCTTTGTAATGTATTTGTATGCATCCTCCGGTGTTGTGCTTGCCGGGGTATAGATAACACTGTTCATCTTTAAACTGATCTGTCCCTTACGGTACAAGACGGCAATCAGGTATTCAATATCCTCTTCCGTATACCCATACGGCGGATCCCTGAACTGATCCAATGCCTGCTTAATAGAATACTGCGCGGCATGCCTTCCGGCATAACGGATTTCTTCAATGACCGAGCTTAACGCTTCATGATTCTTCTCATTTCCGAATTCCGGGTTACCCATAGAACTCTGCGTTTTTGACTGCTTAACAGCATCCATAATATCAGACAGAACCGGCTGTGTCTCCATACATTTCAGTTTGTGATATTCATTGTCGATTAATTTTTCAAAAGCTTCCGCTATACGTGCAGTCACGTCTCTGGATTTTGTAGAAACCCTTTCGCCTGCAACATAAATATCTGCATTCTCTAATGCAAACCGAAGATAATCACTGATTCTTTTTGCTTTCTGTGAACGTTCTTTCCTCTTATTCGCACTAATAGCTTCAAAGTCGGTAAACTTTGCAGATGTAGGATCATTTAAGAATGCCTCTATCTTCTTCATGCCGTCTATCTCAGAAAGATATGCATAATCATCCGATAATCTTACCACAACACATTTTTCCCGAGAAGACAACAACCTAAGTTGAGTCTCGTCTTCTTTCCCACTATATGCGGTAAGAAGCTTAAGGCCAATCTTATGCGAAATATTATTTCTATACGCTCTGTCATCAATCAACTGATTAAAAGAGAACTGATACCGCGCGCTATATCTGTATTTATTATTAGGGAAAACAATTACTTCCTCAAAGACAACCTGTGCTACATAATCCACTATTTCTTTCGGCTCAATATTGTAACGCTGAATCCTAAGCTCCGCTTCCTGTTCCTCGTTTGTAAGGAAAATGTATTCATCACCATTCTTTTGAACCAGAGCTTCGTCACACAATACCCGCAAGGATTTTTCCACCTTCTTTGCAAGAACCAGCCTGTCCTCATCTACCTTAGAAATCATAAGTGTAGTAAGATTTTCTGCATCACGCTTAAAGTTATTGACATGCTTTGTCATGAAAAGCACTTTTAGCAACTCCACATCAAAATCATCCAACCTGATATTCCTGGATGCCTGAGTAATAACGGTTCTATGCGTGTGATCAATAAAATCATCTAAGGCGCTATAAAATGCATTAAAGGGAACCAATACCCCATCTCTGCTATCAGCAAAAGAAACGGCAGCTTCCTTAAATAATGCAAGGAGAGATCTCTCTCCATCCGCCAGGTGCTTTCCACTTGACGAAAACTGACGAACTGCAGTCAGCACATTTCCCGCCAGCTGAAACTGGTAAGGAATAAAAGGATATACATCTGCAAATTCCTCTGCATCCTTATATAAAGACATATTGGGAGTGCCTTCACTGAATGTAATAATATTCTTAATTGAAGATTCATGCTCCTGATAGAGATTTACAAGCACCGGTCTCGCTTCCGCCTTCTTATAGAGTATACGCTTTTTAATAACCTCATCAGCATCTGCAGAAGATAACGCAATTCTGGTTGCAAAACGTCCCTGAATCTTGGAAAAATCCTCCCCCATGGTCTTTGTAATAGAATCAATATCCTGCTGTGATGTAACAATGATCCATGCCTTACCTCCGCAAGCCGTACCCAAATCCTCAGTTACAGTCTGAAGATTCAGCATGAGTTTACTGTCATCGGCAATATACTGGCCAATTTCATCCACAAGAAAGAGTACATGATGATTCTTTCCCTTCTTACTGCAATACCTTTTCACATATTCAGCAAATTTATCAATAGAAAGCGCGTAAGACTTTTCAGCATTATCCGACCAATTCTTTGCCGCATCTTCACTCATAATACCTAACTCAATAATCGCACGCACAACGGAATCCTGTATAAAATAATAATCCTCCCTGCTTTCTTTCCATGAAGTACCTTCGATTTCTTCAAACTTCTCTTTGAACGCCTCATACTGATTCTGCTCATCCAGTTTTCTCTCAAAATCTGCCAGAAAAGGAATTGAACCACAGTAACCAAGATAATCATTGAAAACCTTCATAAATACATCCTTGATTGCCTCTTTATTAATCTTGGAATCTGTCGTACTTTTAGAATCAATATTAAACAAAATGACATCGATATCGTCACTCATTGCCGCTATATCTGCAATTTTATCTTTTAGCCTGTCGTCTTTTAATTTTACTCCTTGTGAAAAGAAACTGACCGCATCCTGTTGCGCGCCCTCGCCGTTTTCCACGATCCGATTGCTTAAAATATAGGACAATATTTTAAGGAAATGAGATTTACCACTCCCAAAAAAACCGGAAATCCATACGCCCATATTATCTGTTCTTCCAATAACACTTCTGTTATATGCATCAAAGAACCGATTCATATATTTTTCAAGCTCTGCGGTAACAACGTACTCATCCAATTCCTGATACACATTCTCATCATCCTTCTGACCAACCTTGATTACACCTTTAATCTCACGGGTAATCCTTTTCTCAAACATATCCTGAATCTTCATCTACTGTTCTCCTTGCACTATAACTATCAGTATGTATCTCATACCTTGTGTCCGTGAAGCCTGTTTTACAAAGGCTCCCTACTCTGTCTTTCTTTTATTCAATAAGAGGAAATGCCCTATAATAATTTCCATCTGTAATCGTCCCGAATAAACTAAGGCTCTCTCCATTCCATGTTCCTGGATAGAACATCACCACCGGCACACTGTCTAGTACCTGATGCAGATTATTCATAACATTGTGAGCTCTGACAAAAGGAAATGCCTTTCCCACTCCCGTTAAAAACACCACTGCATCCTCCGGTGTATGTTGCAAAATCTGATTCACAATCAGATTGTCATCGTTCGTAAGCCTAAGCATCTTTGTCAAAGCCGTATACAGATATTCCATTCCCTTCTGCTCTTCGAACCCGGCGCATTTTTCCATATATCCCTTCTCCTCAAGAATCTGAATTACCATCTCATAAAGATCATATTCTACAATCTGGAATCCATCTGCTTCTGGGCTGTTCCTTCTTTTCAATGCTTTTATCTTCTCCCGGATAATAAGCTCATTACATGCCTCATAATCAAATACATAGTAACGAACCTCATTTGCAACACCTCTGTTCGCCAAAAACTCCTTATCTGAAATTCGTTCCCACATTCTATCTAAACGCTCATTAAACTCCATCTTCTTATCTCCATTTTATTGCAGTCTCTGCTAAAAATATCCTCTGGACATATTCAACTCCCTGTCAATACTGTCAAATATTTATCCATTTCATTTCTTCGGAGTGCACACTGAAGCTCTGGATCAAGATATACTTTAACTACTTGCTTCTCTGAAATCTCTCCTGTGAGCAATCCTGCTTCAAACATATACTTACAATACACTTGTTTTAACTTCTTTATTGATGTATCTGTAATTAACGACACCTTTTTATTCTGATCCTGCTTATCTTTAAAAAAAATATTAAGATCTGCATCTGTAATGTTCGGCCCGCCAAGATATATTTTCTTTCGATATACCTCATACATCAGATCGAAAAGTAATTTGTCTGAGGCCATGCATCCGATAAAAGCAATTAACTTTCCGGTATTGATATCTGCCGTAACCATCATTTTACAAAGCTCATCCGGTAACGTTTCCAGTCGTTTCCTAATACATCCAAATTCATTGATTAATCTGGATCTTGATTTCTGCTGATATAGATTCTTATCAATTACAATCTGCCTGACCTCATCCATGGAATGATTCACAAGAAGTCGGGCAGTCTCTCTGGTCTCAACAAACCAAAAAAGATACTTCGTCGCACTTGCATTATACTCCATACCTATTCTTCCTTTTCTTCATTACAAACTTTTTCAAAATTATGATTCGTTGGCCTGCTTTCCTAATAACACATGTGTAAAAGTCTCGATGCAGCCCACTACACCTACGTTTTTACACACGTACTCTCGAAAAAACATGCTCATCGAAACAGTAAGGTATTTAGTGTGGGTTATACTAGATAGAAAACATATAGAATATAATAACATACTATATTTTAAGTCACAATATATTTATTATCCCAAATTAAGCTAAAAAAGAGACACTCACAGCGTCTCTTCCTCAAATGGATATCATCTATCGGCAGAACATGTCTGCAAAGATATGCAGCAGATTCCGCTCATAATAGCTCACAGGCGGATCCCCCGGAAAATACTTCACCATCCTCCAGATATAGAATAGAATCATCCCAACCATGATCATAATCAGGAAGCCCTTCAGATATTTCCCCATCTTCCGCCTTCTGATATATCGGTTCCACCCGAAAATCACCGCAAATAAGACAATCAGATAGATAAACGGCTGCATCTCAAACGCCCCTGCAAAATCCCGCCCAAGCAGCATGAATCCCGCCCTTGTAAGCCCGCACCCCGGGCACGGGAATCCTGTGATTATCACCACCGGACATAAACTGTACAGATACTTTAGCCCCAACGCAAAATAGGCGATTATTAACATAACCGCCCATTTCATATCCTTGATATCTTTCCATAACAGCATGACCGCCTCACAGATTGTCTGTCTGAAAGTTCGTCTCATAACCTCTGCATTTCCTCTACAAAATACATTTCTTCGGGCACTTCTCCGCACACTTGCCGCAGTTCGTACATTTCTCCGGGTCAATATGGGCAACGTTACCCTCCACCTTAACGGCGTCAGACTCGCAGACCTTCTCGCACATCTTACATCCGATACATCCCACAGAACAAGCCTTCATCACATCCTTGCCCTTGTCGTGAGAATTACACCGTACCAGATGCTTCTGATCATACGGCACAAGCTCAATCAGCTTCTTCGGACACACGGCGATACACTTGCCGCAGGCCTTACACGCTTCCTTATCCACAACGGCAACCCCGTCCACGATATGGATGGCGTCGAACGGACATGCCTTCACACAACTTCCCTCGCCAAGACATCCGTAATTACAGGACTTCGGCCCCCCCGCCTGCATCATATTCACCATGATACAGTCGTTAAGCCCATGATACTCATAGTCCTTTCCCGCCTTATCACAGGTTCCCGCACACTTGACGAACGCAACCTGGCGCACCTGTGCGCCGGCTTCCACACCCATGATGGCCCCGATCTTCTCCGCCACCGGCGCGCCGCCTACCGGACATCCGCCGATCTCAGCCTCGCCCTTGACAATCGCCGCCGCAAGGCCGGAACATCCCGCGTAGCCGCAGCCGCCGCAGTTATTACCCGGAAGCACGCCTAAGATCGCTTCCTCTCTCTCGTCTACCTCTACCGCAAATTTCTTGCCTGCCACACCAAGGAACACACCAATGAACAAACCGGTGCCGCCCACGATTACAGCTGCAATTATAATACCTGTAACACTCATCGTTATGCCCCCTCCTATATCAGTCCTGAGAATCCGCAGAACGCAATCGCCATAAGAGTAGCTGTCACCAGCACGATCGGCGTCCCCTGGAAGGACTCTGAAATGTCATTATACTCAATCTTCTCGCGGATTCCCGCCATAATCACAATAGCGATCAGGAATCCAACAGATGTTCCGATACCATAGATCACGCCCTGAAGGATATTGTACTCCTTCTGCACGTTGGTCAGCGCTACGCCAAGAACGGCACAGTTGGTCGTAATCAGAGGCAGATACACGCCAAGCGCGTTGTAAAGCGGCGGCATCGCCTTCTTAAGGAACATCTCTACGAACTGAACCAGCGCCGCAATGATCAGGATGAACACGATGGTCTGCAGATATTCAAATCCCAGCGGCGACAATATAAACTTATAGATCAGTCCCGTAACGAATGAGGCTATGGTGATAACGAACACTACCGCCCCTCCCATGCCTGCCGCCGTATCCACCTTCTTGGATACGCCAAGGAACGGACAGATCCCTAAGAACTGGCTGAGTACAACGTTATTCACAAGGGCCGATCCAATTGCAATAATCAATAATTCTTTCATCTATGTACCCCTCCTACTTTTCATTTCCCGTCGGGAAAACCTTACCGCCGCACGCACTGTTACCGCAGGAAGCACAGCCTTCTCCACATCCGGCTGACTCCGGAACCTTCTTGCCCTTCTTAGCCGCATTGTTCTTTACCTTGTTCTGCAAAGCCACAAGGAACGCCAGCACCAGGAACGCTCCCGGAGGAAGGATAAAGATCGTAACCGGAACATATCCGCCCTTACCCGCAGCAGCATCCGCCAATGGAAGGATCTGCTGTCCAAAGACCGCACCAGTACCAATGAACTCACGCACGATACCGATTGCAGTCAGGCCCACGGTAAATCCAAGTCCCATACCGATACCGTCGAAGATGGACGGAAGCACCGGATTCTTAGAAGCATAACTCTCTGCACGGCCAAGGATGATACAGTTTACCACGATCAGCGGAATATAAAGCCCAAGTGAATCATAAAGACTTGGGACAAAGCCCTCAAGAAGGAACTGTACAATAGTTACAAATGAAGCCACGACTACGATAAACGCCGGCATTCTGACAGAATCCGGAATGATCTTACGCAGCATGGAGATCAGCATATTCGACAGCACAAGTACGACTGTCGTGGACAGACCCATACCTACGCCGTTAACGGCGGACGTCGTCACCGCCAGGGTCGGACACATACCCAGCATCAGAACGAAGGTAGGGTTCTCTTTGACCAGACCGTTATAGATTCTTTCGGTACAATTATTCATCTTACTACCTCCCATTCATTATTGAAATGCAGCCTGATAATATCCAAGCGCCGCATTGACGGCTCCTGTCACAGATCTGGAGGTGATGGTGGCGCCGCTTAACGCGTCAATCGGCTCCCCGTCTCCGCCATCCTTGGATACTGCAAACTTCTCTGTCTGTTTCCCTTCGTACTGCCCATAGAACGATTCTTCCGTAGCCTTCATACCAAGTCCCGCCGTCTCGTTGATGGACAGGATCGACACGCCGTTCACCGTGCCGTCGCTGGTGATACCTACCGTGACCGTTATACTGCCCCCGAAACCGTCCTTATCCGTAGCCGTCACAACGTATCCCATATCGCCTGCCGTACACGCCTCGTCGATAGTCCCGTTGACGCCCATATCGGCAAGAGCCTGGTCAGCCGCCGCCGAATCAATCTCTACCTGTTCAAAATCATTAATATCCGCCTCCGGAAATACCATCTGCCACGCTTCCTTCTTCGCAGTCTCCTGCGCCTGGGCGATAGGCGCCTTCGTGATCTCATATACCAGTCCGAGACCAAGCCCCGCCACCAGCGTGATTGCCGTCAGGATCAATGTATTCTTTAATATCTTATTCATTACTTCTCTCCTCCTTTACCAAATGGCTTTGGAAGAGTAACTCTCTCGATCAACGGCACGATAAGGTTGCTGATGATGATCGCATAGGATACACCTTCCGCAGAACCGCCGAACAGACGGAACAGACCGGTCAGGATACCAAGAAGCATACCATAGACGATCTGACCCCTCTTTGTGATCGGTGAGGTTACATAATCAGTAGCCATGAACCATGCGCCAAGCATAAGACCGCCTCCGCACAGATGCGCGGTAATATACTGCGGATCAAAGAATCCCACATCCGGATTCGCAAAATGTCCGAAGATACCGATGAAGACCACGAAGGTCGCGATATAGGTTCCCGGAATCCTAAGATCGATCACTCCCATGAGGATCAGGAAGATCGCACCGATGATAATCGCAATCACCGACGTCTCGCCGATGGTTCCCGGGATGCGGCCAAGCAGCATGCTCATGCTGTCTACAGCCTCGCCGCTCTTAAGCTGCGCCAGCGGCGTAGGCCCTGTCACTCCGTCATAGACAAAGGTCGTCATCTGGCTTGTGAATGAAATCAGCAGAAAACATCTGGCTCCAAGAGCCGGGTTCATGAAGTTCTGTCCCAGTCCTCCAAAGAGTTGCTTCACGATCAGGATCGCGAAGATACCGCCGATCACGCCCATCCACCAGGGCGCGGACGCCGGCATATTAAGCCCTAAGAGCAGTCCGGTAACCACGGCGCTGAAATCGTCCACCGTGATCTTCTTATGCATTAATTTCTCATATATGTATTCTGTCAGAACCGCGGACGCCGTCGTACAGATCAGCGTCACGAGAGCTGACATTCCAAAGTTCCAGATACCGAAAGCCGAAGCCGGCAGCAGCGCAATTGTCACATAGAGCATGATATTGGCCGAAGTAACTTTGGAACGAATGTGTGGTGAAGATGACATCTTTAACTTGTTCTCACTCACGTTTGTTCACCTCTTCCTCTCTTTATCATTCTTATCCTTACTTCTTCTTCCGGTTCGCCAGGGCGATCTTCCTCATGGAACCAATCGCCTGCTTAAGCGGCCTCTTCGCCGGACATACGAAGCTGCAGGAGCCGCATTCCATACACTCTAAGCCCTCATGCTTCGTAAACGCCGCCTCGTCATGATGCTCTGCATAATCCGCAAGCCTTGACGGAATCAGGCGGCTTGGGCAGGCGTCCACACAGCGGCCGCAGTTGATACACGCCGTCGGCTCAAACTGCGCCACCTCGTCTTTTGTCAGACACAGGATAGAGGAAGAAGTCTTCGTAATCGGAACATCCAGGGTAAACATGGAGAATCCCATCATCGGCCCGCCGGAGATCACCTTCTGGGGCTCGCTCTTATATCCGCCCGCCGCGTCAATCAGCTCTGCCTGGTTCAGGCCAAAAGGAACACGGAAATTCCCCGGCTCATTCACGGCGTCGCCGCTCACAGTCGTCACACGCTCCATGGACGGCTTCCCCTCCGCCACAGCCTCGTAGATACTGATGATTGTCGCAACATTATCAACCACACAGCCCGCGTCCGCAGGAAGCATCGCCGAGTTGATGGCTCTTCCCGTCGCCGCATAGATCAGCTGACGCTCACCGCCCTGTGGATACTTCGTCTTGAGCGCAAGCACCTCCATGCGCGGCTCGTCCTTTGTAAGTTCCTTTAATTTCGCAATACAGTCAGGCTTATTATCCTCCACCCCAAATATGCCCTTTGCATTGTCAAAGAGCTTAAGGATAATCTTCATACCGCCCACCAGCTTCTCCGGTATCTCCAGCATACATCTGTAGTCTGCCGTGATATACGGTTCACACTCCGCACAGTTTGCTATAATATAGTCAATCTTATCTGGTTCCTTGGGGGAAAGCTTCACTCTGGTCGGGAAACCTGCGCCGCCCATACCCACGATCCCTGCATTGCCGATGACGCCCAGGATCTCTTCCTTGGTCATCTCTTCCAGCGGTTTGACTGCCGGGTACTCCACCTCTTCGTACTCTCCGTCATTCTCGATCACGATACTGTTCACTGTCCCGCCTGTCGGGTTTAAGTGCGGGGCAATGGCCTTAACCTTTCCAGAAACTGACGCATAGATCGGCGCCGATACAAATCCCCCGGCTTCTGCTATCATCTGACCCTTAAGGACACGGTCGCCGACAGCCACAATGGGACTTGCCGGAGCGCCGATGTGCTGGGATACCGGATACACCAGATCCCCTTTGGGTCTAATCTCGACAATCGCCTTATCCTTTGCCAGGCTCTTACCGTCATCCGGGTGGATACCACCCTTAAATGTTAACAATGCCATCCCTTTATCCTTCCTTCCTATTTTCTCTTTATCTACTATACAACAAAACCCCCGATTTATCCAGTAAAATCAGGGATTTCCTTGTACATTTTCCCGAACATCTTGTCGAATTTTTAACGCAGAAAGTTCTCCGTCATCCTCCATGAATCTATAACGATGCATCCATTCTTGTCATCCTAAACCGACAAAAGGCAGAGACCATCCGGCCTCTGCCTTATCCTACCGCTGCATCCGACTAACGATTACTCTACGTCCTCTGCCGCCTCATCCACGCCATCTGTCTGCGGCACAGCCTCCTCGCCTGCCGTCTCCAAAGCCTTCATACTAAGGCTGATCTTCTTCTCTGCTACGTTCAGATCCACAATCTTAGCCGTAATCTCCTGTCCTACGGACAGTACGTCTGACGGCTTGTCAACATGGGCTCTTGAAATCTGTGAAACATGGAGCAAAGCATCCACTCCCGGCGCAAGTTCGATAAATGCGCCAAAATCTGTCATCCTTGCCACTCTGCCGTCGATCACGTTACCGACTGCATAGTTATCCTCGGCATTCGCCCACGGATTGCTCTCAGGGAACTTAAGGCTTAAAGCAACCTTGGTATCATGGATCTCTTTGATCATAACTTCTACCGTCTCGCCAACCTTGAATACCTTCTTCGGATTCTCCACACGTCCCCAGGACATCTCTGAGATGTGAAGCAGTCCGTCAACTCCACCCAGATCAATAAAGGCGCCAAAATCTGTTACATTCTTAACAACGCCTTCCATCCTGTCGCCTGCCTGGATCCTTGCGAAGAGTTCGCTCTGCTTCCTTGCTCTCTCTGCAACAAGCAGCTGTCTTCTGTCGCCGATCACACGGTTCCTTCTTGGATTGAACTCGCTGATCACGAACTCAATCTCCTGATCCTGATACTTGCTCAGATCCTTCTCATAAGTATCTGACACCAGACTCGCCGGGATAAATACCCTTGCTTCCTCAATCACTACGCTTAATCCGCCTCCAAGAATCTGAGCCACAGGAGCCTTCAGCACTTCGTGGTTCTCAAACGCCTCCTTAAGCCTCTCATTACCCTTCTCGGCAGCCAGTCTCTTATATGTCAGCAGCACCTGACCTTCGCCATCATTAACCTTCAAGACCTTCGCAGTCATGGTATCCCCCACAGATACCATCGTTGTCAGATCTGCGTTCGTCTCATTCGTATACTCGCTTCTTGTGATGATACCGTCTGCCTTGTAACCTATATTCAAGATGATTTCATCGGGCTTCACATCGATGACAGTACCATCTACAACCTCTCCATTTCTTATTGTCTTAAAAGACTCTTCCAACATTTGTTCAAAAGTTAATTCTGACATAATCTTTGAACCTCCTCAATTATATTATTGGGCGTGGATGCCCCTGCTGTAATACCTACTGTTTCCACGGACCTTAATTGATTCATATCCAAATCGTCAAGTGTCTGTATATAGTACGTATTCAAACATTCATTCTTACATATTTCAAATAACTTCTGAGTATTCGAACTACGTCTGTCCCCAATCACCACCATAGCATCTACTCTCCCTGCAATGCGGCGCGCTTCTTCCTGACGGACCTTGGTCGCATTACAAATCGTATTTAAAACAATTATATCATACCCCTTTTTATGAATAATTTCAACTAAATCTTTGAATTTATTGTAATTAAATGTCGTCTGGGCCACGATGCATACTTTCTGAGCCTCATCTTCCAGTTCAAACCTCTGTGCATCCTCTGCGGTCTGAACCACGCTTACCTGCCTGCCGGCCCATCCCCGAGTGCCTTCCACCTCCGGGTGGACACTGCTTCCGATGATGACAATATACGATCCCTTCCGGCTCTCCTCCTCCACGATCCTGTGGATCTTCTTCACAAACGGGCAGGTCGCGTCGACACAGTCAAGCCCCTGAGCGTCAATCTGCTCATAGATCTCTCTGGCAACGCCGTGGGAACGGATGATCACGATTCCCTCTTCCAGCTTCCTGAGTTCTTCCTTTGAATGGATGATCTCCACTCCCTGACCGGCAAGATCACGGATCACTCCCTCGTTGTGGATGATCGGGCCGTATGTATAGATCTTCTTTCCCTGATGGAGACGGACCTGCTCATACACCGTCTCTACCGCCCGCTTGACCCCCGGACAGAAACCGGCTGTCTCTGCTAATTCAACCTTCATATCTTCTCCTTCTGCTAACCGCATAAGTCCGCAATCGTCCTGACAACTTCATCAATCGTCATATCGGAACTGTCCACCAGGACCGCATCCTCCGCCTGCTTAAGCGGCGCCGTCTCACGGTTCATATCACGCTCGTCCCGTTCCTTGATATCTCTCGCGATCTCGTCGAGATCACAGTTCTCCCCCTTCGCCGTAAGCTCATCACAGCGACGCTTCGCCCGGGTCTCGACACTGGCTGTCAGATAGACCTTCACATCCGCGTCCGGAAGCACACAGGTCCCGATATCCCGTCCGTCCATGATCACGTCCTGGGTTCTTGCAAGCTCTCTCTGGAGATCCAGAAGCTTCTCGCGGACCTCAGGGATCACCGAACACTTCGAGGTCATCTGCCCGACCGCCTCATCCCTAAGCCGCCCCGTAATGTTGGTTCCATTCAGGTACACCTGCTGTTCTCCGTCTTCATACCGTATCTTCACATCCGCGTCCCCGCACGCCTCTATCACACGCTGCGTCTCCTCTGCACGGATCCCTCTGTCCAGGAAATGGATGGCAAGCCCTCTGTACATAGCTCCCGTATCCACGTAGATATATCCTTTCTCCTTGGCCACCAGCCTGGCGATCGTACTCTTTCCCGCCCCTGCCGGGCCGTCAATTGCCACATTATATCCCATTCTCCGTTCTCTCCTGTTCTGTCTTTTTTGTCTTTTTCTCTTATAAAATGTCTCTCTGGCATCGGCCTCGCCGGCACACCTGAAAGCAGCATACCTTTTATCTATAAAGGTATGCTGCTTCCAGCAGCAAACCCTGTCGACCATGCAATCTGAAGATTAAATCCGCCGGTAAGCGCATCTACATCCAGCACTTCACCTGCAAAGTACAGACCTTTTACATACTTGGACTCCATTGTGCCCGGATCCACCTCTTTTGTCTTCACCCCGCCTCTGGTAATAATCGCCTCATCAAATCCCCGAAGCCCCGTAACCGTCATCACAAGATGCTTGATCAGGCCGGCGAACCTCTGCCGCTCTTCCCTGGAAATGACATTGACCTTCTTCTCCGGGTCGATCCCGCTTAATTCTACCATAACCGGAATCAATTTGGAAGGGAACAATTTTCCAAGTGCATTCTTAAACTGCCGGTTATGGTTCTCCTCAAAATCTCTCAGCAGCCTCTTGTCTAACTGGTCCGCGTCAAGCCCAGGCTTCAAGTCAATCTCCAGCCTCAGTTCCTTCTCCTTAAGCTTCTTCCCCACATAACTGCTGGCGCTGATAATGAGCGGCCCGCTGACCCCGTAATGGGTAAACAGCATCTCCCCCAACTCCTGATACAAAACCTTCTTCCCCTGATAGACCGACGCCGTCACATTGCGAAGAGAAAGACCCATCAGCGAACTCACCCACGACTCTTTCACCTCCACAGGCACAAGGGAGGGCATGCACGGCACAATACTGTGCCCGCATTCTCCTGCCAGGCGGTATCCGTCTCCCGTGGAACCGGTCAGCGGATAAGACAGCCCGCCTGTCGCAATCATACAGGCGTCTCCGCTTACACGGACTATCCTGCCCCCGTCTTCCCTGCCGTTCTTATCGTTTCTTTTACACTCTTCCCTGGACTTCCGGTTATCAGCCTTCCCGCCGGCATGGTCTGCAGCTTCCATAACCTCAAGCCCGCAGAAGACGCCGTCCTTTGTCAGCACTCTTTCCACCCGCGTCCCCAGAAAGACCCGGACGCCAAGACGCTTCATCTCGCGCTCCAAAGCCCGGATCACATCCGAGGAATGATCCGATTCAGGAAATACCCTGCCGCCCCGTTCTGTCTTCGTCTTCACTCCAAGTTCTTCGAAAAAACGGATCACATCCTGATTCGTATATCCGTAGAAGCTGCTGTACAGGAATTTGGAATTACTGGTCACCGACGCAAACAGGGTCTCCATGTCACATGCGTTCGTAAGATTGCATCTTCCCTTACCTGTAATGAACAGCTTCTTTCCCAGTCTCTCATTCTTCTCAAACAGCCAGACCTCATGCCCTTTTTTTGCGGCGGCAACCGCGCCGAACATCCCCGCGGCGCCGCCGCCTGCAACCAGCACCTTACTCATCTTTCTTATCCTCGATTCCATCCGTCTCCTGCTTAAGATCCGGCAGATCATCCTGTGCGCCCGACAACTCCATCTTCTCTCCCACCATATTCAGTTCATCCTTGCTGTACACCTGGTATTCATCCCAGATCTCCTCCAGAGTCTCAAGGGTCGTGATTACTTCCTCCTGCTTCTTCATACACAGCGCGACTACCAGTGCATTCACTACGCTTAGGGGCGCCACCAGCGAATCCACGATCGACGCCATATCGCTCCTGGCAATCAGGTTGCAGGAAGAATAGATCGTCATCGGCGAATGCACACTGTCCGTCAGCGTGATCACCTTCGCTTTCCGGTTGCTGGCGTACTCAAGCGCCTTTAAGGTACGCATGGAGTATCTTGGAAAGCTGATCCCGATGATGACATCCTCCTCACTGATCCGAAGCATCTGTTCAAAGATCTCGCTGGGACTTGAGGTATTGACCTCGATCACATTATCGCACACCAGATGCAGATAGAAGCACAGGAAGCTTGCCAGAGGCGCGCAGCTTCGAATGCCCACCACATAGATTCTCCTTGCGTTCAGGATCGTATCCACCGCCATCTCAAAGGTCTCGTGGTCGATGGCTTCCATCGTAAGCTTGATCTTCTCGATATCTGAGTGCAGCACCGTCGCAAGAATCTCTCCCTGGCTGATCCTTCCATAGGTTACCTCCATACGCTGGATGGAATTCAGCTTCGTGCGCACCATCTCCCCAAGCGCTCTCTGGAATCCCGGATACCCGTCATAACCAAGCGCCATGGCAAACCGGACCACGGTGGACTCACTGACTCCCACCTCTTCTCCCATCCTGGCCGCAGTCAGAAACGCCGCCTTGTCATAATCCAGACGGATAAAATCCGCCAGCTTCTTCTGCCCTTTGCTGAACTTCGGATAACCATCCTCTATCTTCCTCAACAACTCATTCTTGCTTCGCATACAACAAAATGCCTCTCTCTTTTATTCTCTTACACCGTTACTATTATATAGCCTGATTCCCAAACATTCAAGAGCGTTTTCCGGCCGTGTCTGCATTCACGTTACTTTAAAGGGGCAGTCCCGGTTACAATTCTATACAAAAAGAACTGCCGGGAGAAAGCATCTCCATAATGCAATCCCCGACAGTCCTTTATCTTCATTCTTATACGACTCTCTAAACCGGATAACTTCCGTTCTCCGTATCTGCTACAGTCTGGTCAACCTTGGTCTGCTGTGCCTCCCTGTACTTGAAGAAGTCCGTGGCAACCTGCGGGAACAGTGCATAAGACAGCACATCCTCCTCCTGCTGGCTCCACTGCTCACACTCCTTACGAAGGGTATCCAGCTCATCCGGAATCAGGTCCGCAGGACGGCAGGTGATCACTTCCGCATCCTCGCCCAGAACCTTCTTCTTCACATCCTCGTCAAACGGCTTAACCGTCGCGCCGTATTTGCCGCTTAAGATGTCCTTGGTCTCCTTGGTCGCCATCTTATAACGCTCGCCCATCAATACGTTGAATACGGCCTGAGTACCGACAATCTGGGACGACGGCGTAACAAGCGGCGGCTCCCCAAGATCCTTACGTACTCTTGGCACCTCCTCAAGAACCTCGTAATACTTATCCTCTGCATTCTGCTCCTTAAGCTGTGAGGTCAGGTTGGAGAGCATACCTCCCGGAACCTGATAAAGCAGCGTCTTGATGTTGACTCCCATGTTCTTCGGATTCAGAAGCCCGCTCTCAAGCGCGGCGTCACGAATCGGACGGAAATGATCCGCAATCTCTGACAGGAGATTCTGATCAAATCCCGTATCGTACGGCGTTCCCTTGAAGGTCTCCACCATAACCTCTGTGGCAGGCTGGGAAGTTCCAAGGGCGAATGGTGACATCGCAGTGTCGATCACATCCACTCCCGCTTCTACCGCCTTCAGATAGGTCATAGACGCCACGCCGGACGTATAGTGGGTATGGAGCTGGATCGGAAGGCTGGTAGCTTCTTTCAGAGCCTCGATCATCTCCGTCGCCTTATAGGGAACCAGAAGTCCCGCCATATCCTTGAGACAGATAGAGGTAGCGCCCATATCCTCGATCTTCTTCGCAATATCAACCCAGTACTCCAGCGTATACGCATCGCCCAGCGTGTAAGACAGCGCAACCTGCGCGTCCGCCTTCTCCTTCACTGCCGCCGTAACCGCAGTCTGCAGGTTACGAAGGTCGTTCAGACAGTCGAAGATACGGATCACGTCGATGCCATTTGCCACAGACTTCTGTACGAAATACTCAACCACATCATCTGCATACGGGCGGTAGCCCAGGATATTCTGTCCGCGGAACAGCATCTGAAGCTTCGTGTTCTTGAAGCCGTCGCGGAACTTGCGAAGTCTCTCCCACGGATCCTCCTTCAGGAAACGAAGAGACGCGTCAAAGGTCGCTCCGCCCCAGCACTCTACGGAATGATAACCGACTTTGTCCATCTTCTCAACGATCGGAAGCATCTGTTCTGTCGTCATACGTGTGGCAATCAGAGACTGGTGCGCGTCACGCAGGATGGTTTCTGTTATTTTAATTGGTTTTTTCTCTGCCATTTTATATCCTCCATGAAAATTTGTTCCCCGGCTTTACCGGACGATTCGGTCCGTTTGCCGGCCGGGTATATATTTGCCCACTGCAATCCGCCGGTTATCCGGCAGACCGCATCCCCGGTACGGCCTGCATGACTGGCTGTACCGGTACAACATTGCATTCATCTTGAAGCAGCCGTACTTACATCACTCCAAAAATCGCCATAAATGTTCCCGCTGCGACCGCCGTACCGATAACCCCGGCCACGTTGGGTCCCATTGCATGCATCAGAAGGAAATTGGTCGGATCGGACTCCGCGCCTACCTTCTGGGAGACTCTGGCCGCCATTGGAACCGCGGATACGCCGGCGGAACCAATCAGAGGATTCACCTTGCCGCCGGTGGCAACGCACATGATCTTGCCGAACAGCACGCCTGCCGCCGTACCGAACATAAACGCCACAAGACCAAGCGCCACGATGTAGAGCGTCTGCCTGTTAATGAATGCCTCCGCACTGGTGGTCGCTCCTACAGATGTACCAAGAAGGATAACCACGATATACATCAATGCATTGCTGGCCGTGTCCGTCAGCTGTCTGACCACGCCTGATTCACGGAACAGGTTACCAAGCATCAGCATACCAACCAGCGGAGCCGTCGTAGGAAGGATCACACATACTACGATGGTTACGATGATCGGGAAGAGGATTCTCTCCAGCTTGGAAACCGGCCTTAACTGCTCCATCTTGATCTTACGTTCCTTCTCTGTCGTCATCAGCTTCATGATCGGAGGCTGGATGATCGGCACCAGTGACATATAAGAATACGCCGCTACCGCGATGGGGCCCATAATCGCCGTCTGCGACAGCTTGCCTGCAAGGAAGATAGAGGTCGGTCCGTCCGCGCCGCCGATGATCGAGATGGCCGCCGCCGCTTTGTCCGAGAATCCAAGCGCCATCGCGCCAAGGTAAGCGGCAAAGATACCAAACTGTGCCGCCGCTCCCAGAAGGAAACTCTTGGGGTTGGCAATCAATGGTCCGAAATCTGTCATCGCCCCCACTCCAAGGAAGATCAGAGACGGCAGAATCGACCACTCGTCCAGCATATAGAAGTAATAGAGCAGCCCGCCTGTCCCGTTGGCCGCGTCTTCTGCATGCAGCATGATATCCGGGAAGATATTCACAAGCAGCATACCAAAGGCGATCGGAACCAGAAGCAGAGGTTCAAACCCATGTCTGATCGCTAAATATAGGAAAAAACATGCAACTGCAATCATAACAAGATTACCCCAGGAAAGACTGAAAAAAGCCGTCTGCTGCACGAGGTTTCCTAATGTTGTTGTTATATATTCCATTTTTTAACCTCCAGTCGTGTCATATAATCGTAATGACCATACCTGTCACTAATTTAACGTTGCAAGAACAGCGCCTGACTCAATCGCATCGCCTACTGCTACATTGACACTTGCCACTGTTCCGTCTTCTGGTGCCACAACCGGAATCTCCATCTTCATCGCTTCAATGATCACAACAGCGTCGCCTCTCTTCACGCTCTGTCCTACATTCGCCTCGATCTTGAAGACCTTTCCTGCCGCTCCGGCCTTCACTTCGACAGATCCTGCTCCCGCTGCCGGCGCCGCTGTCTTTGGCGCTGCCGGTGCTGCCTTTGGCGCCGCCGCTCTCGGAGCCGCTGCCTGTACCGGCGCTCCTGCGCCGTTCTCTTCTACCGTTACATCATATACATTGCCGTTTACTGTGATCGTATAATTTTTCATCTTAAATAATCCTCCTTTGGGTGTTATGCTTTCCATTTATTTGACGGACGGCGTCTGATGCTTCTCACAAAGAAGCCTCCTGCATCCTCTGCGCCGGCCTCTTCTCTTGCAGCCGCGATCGCCGCCGCGATTACCGCGATCAATTCCGTATCATCTGTCTCGGACAGAACCTCTGCCGCAGGCGCGGCCTCCAAAGCGCTTTTGGCAGGCGCTTCCTTCGCCTCTTCGGCCTTCTTCTTACCGGACATATCCGGGATAAACCGAAACAGCGAGATCAGGAATGAGATAAAGATCAATACAACGAACACGGTTCCCATTCCAAGGATCGTATTCATCCCCGCCTTATTAAGAATCTCTCCTGTCGAATACTTCGCATCCACAGTCATACTCTCCAGATAAGAGTTCTCATCGAACACAAAGCTGATCGTAGCGTCCCTGTCTGCGAACTGGGCTTCGGTCGCCGCCTTGATCCCGTCGTTCGTCACCTCGAACGTATAGTCCCCGTGGCTTTCGTATGCTCCGCATTCATCAATCGCCGCCTGCCATGAATCCAGCGCGCCAAGGAAACTCTCCGGCGTAACAGGCAGCCCCGCCTGTGTCAGCTGAAGCTCCATGGCGAATTCTCTCATGCTTCTCCACTGCTTAAGAGTCGCATCATCCGCATTCGCACAATATTCCATCATGAACTCCGCGGTCTGCTGGATCGTCGCTTCATTATAATCGGCAGTCTCCTGACTGCTGCCCGCACATGCGGCAGTGAAGAGCATCACAGCGACAACGCAGAGTAATAAGCTAATTTTTTTCCTCACTTCGCCTCACCTCTCTAAACCGATCCATGCTTCTTCGCCGGACGGTCTTCTCTCTTCGTGAACAACATCTCGAACGCCCCGATCACATACTTCCTTGTCTCGGCCGGCTCGATAATGGTATCCACATATCCTCTTCTTGCAGCAGACAACGGACTTGACTGCAGTTCTTTATACTCTGCCGCCTTCTCCCTTAAAGCAGCGGCGTCCGCGCCCGCGTACATGATCTTGGCGGCAAGGTTCGCTTCCATCATGCCGATCTCGGCAGCCGGCCACGCATATACCATATCCGCGCCCACAGACTTGCTGTTCATGGTAACGTAAGCGCTTCCGAACGCCTTGCCGATCACCACATTCACCTTGGGTACTGTCGCATTGGCAAATGCATAGGTAAGCTTCGCCGCTTCTCTGGCAAGGTTCTTCTCCTCATACTCGCTTGCCGAAAAGCCCGTCACATTGGTAAGCGTAAGCACCGGAATATTGAAGGCGTCACAGAAGTTCACGAACTTCGCCGCCTTATTCGCTCCGTCGGCGGACAGAGAGCCGTCGAACTGATCCGTCACCTCCGACTCTTCATTATATACCCTGGAACGGTTCGCAACCGCACCTACCGTCATCCCGTTCAGGCGGATGAAGCCGGTCACCATATCCTTCGCGTAATCCCTCTTCGTCTCGAAGAATACATGGTCATCAGAAATCATGGAAAGAGCAATCCCCGTATCCTCAGAAGCATTCTCGATTCCTTCACACAGGCGGTTCAGGCTGTCCGTGCACTCGTCATAGGATACATTGTCCTCGTTGTTGCCCGGAAGGATGCAGATCAGGGAACGGATATTGGCAAGGATCTCCTCCTCGCTTCCTACGGCGTCCACAAGCCCTGCTTCTTCGCTCTGATACTTCGCACTGGAGGTATCGAGCCTGGAAATGCTGTTGCCCGGAAGCGCATTCGGGGAATTCACGAATAATCTTGCCCTGGACTCTTCCATGAAAGTAAAATCAGTCAATGCAGGAACAACCGCAAGGCCGCCGCCGCATGTCCCAAAAACAGCCGTAATCTGGGGAATCACGCCCGAGGCCATCGACTGCTTAAAATAGAGATTACCAAATGCGTTCAGTGCGTCCGTCGCCTCCTGAAGCCTAAGCCCGGCACAATCCACAAGACCGATTACCGGCGCTCCCATCTTCATCGCCATATCGTAGATATTCACGATCTTCTTCGCATGCATCTCTCCAACCGCTCCGTTGAGAACAGACGCATCCTGGCTATACACATACACCAAATTCCCGTCAATCACCCCGTAGCCGGTGATCACGCCGTCTGCCGGAGTCTCTTTTTCCTGCATGTTGAAATCTGTGCTTCTGGCCGTAACCGCCCCGCCGATCTCAACAAAGCTTCCTGCATCAAGTAAGCTTGTAATCCTGTTACTTGCTGCACTTTCTGTTGCCATGTTGCCCATAGTCAAGCCCTCCATTTTCTTACTTATTATATAGGTTTTACTCTATATTGAGGAATCATGCCGCAAGCTGCTGCTTACATGATTCCCTGGAAAAACGACAAAAAGCAAAACCAAATTTTTGCCAATTATATTATATCCCTTTTACCGCGCTACTGCAATACTTTTTTCTGAACTAGAATGCGTTCCAGTTATATCCAATTTCTAAAATTACTTAAAATTTTCTTAACTTCATAGTTGTACTTTGGCCGGTTTTGTGATATATTTACAATAGTTTTTCACATATCGCTCACATATATTTATATATGTACATAAGTGAAGAAAAATATATTAATTGGAGGGTAACATTTATGGAAACAGCAAAAAAGCGCAGACCATTTGGCTTCTACGTATGTTCAATGGGCTTCACCTTTGAACGTCTCGCATTCTACACCGTGAAGTACCTGCTTGCCATCTGGATTGCAACCGATGTTGCGGCCGGCGGACTCGGTCTCAGCGACAGTGAGGGCGTGGCTCTTTCTGCAAACTTCGTGGCGATGACCTACATCACACCTATGATCGGCGGTTACATTGCCGACTACTGGTTAAGTCCGAAGCTCTGTGTTGCAGTTGGTATGATCCTTATGGGTATCGGTTATCTGTGTACATGGCAGGCTCATTCACTGGGACTTGTATGGGCTATGATTATTCTGGTATCTGTAGGTACTGGTCTGTTCAAGGGTAATTTATCCGGTGTAAACGGACTGTTGTTCCACGATAAGGAGGAACTTGACGCCGCCTTCTCGATCCAGTATTCTTTTGTTAATATTGGATCGTTTGTCGGAACTACCTTTATTGCAATCCTTGCAACGACAGGTCTTTTCGGCATCAAGTGCAGCTTCAATACTGTATTCCTGATCTGTGCAATCTTCCTGTTCATCGACGCCGCATGGTTCATCCTGAACGGCAAGTCTCTTGGTGACGCAGGTAAGAAGCCATTCAAGCACGACCAGAGAGAATTCGTTTCTGCCGAGAAGAAAGCGAAGGCAGAGGCCGCTCCTCTTACATCCGGCGACAAGAAGAAGATTGCAGTTATCGTTCTGATTACCATCTTCTCCGTAGTGTTCTGGGCATTATGGTACATGACATATATGCCTGCATATTACCGCTTCGGTTATGGTGACGGCGCGGATTTCATGAACAAGGCAAACTGGTATATCGGAAGTTTCCAGATACCTACCTCATGGTTTGACTCAATCAACGCTCTTACCTGTATCATCCTTGGACCGGTTCTTGCCGGCGTATGGGCTAAGCTGGCCAAGAGACCGCAGGGTGATATGAGCATGTACCAGAAGACAGGTCTTGGTATGATCCTTCTTGGTATCTCTTATGTCGTAATGGTTGTTGCAGATATGGTTGCCGGCGACGGACAGTGTTCTATCATCTTCCTGCTGCTGGTATGTATCCTGATGTCTGTAGGTGAGATGGTATTCTCTCCTCTTGGAAACTCATTCATTTCCAAGCTTGCTCCGGCAAAGGTACTCGGATTACTGTTAGGCTTCTGGCCAATCGCGGTATTCTTCTCCAACAAGATCTACCCGCCGGTATACGACTACTTGAAGACTGTGAATTTCGCAGTCGGATATGGCGCTCTTGCGGCAATCGTTATCGTATTTGGCGTAATTCTCTGGGCTATCAGCGGAAAGCTTGAGAAGATGGAGTCAGAAGAATAATACAAGAAAAAGAGGATTGTAATCATACAGTCCTCTTTTTTTACTGGCTTATCCGTCATCCGCAGCAACTGCGGCTTTTTGCCGCGCGCCCCGTTACTCTTCCATACGCTCCATTTCCCTAAGTATCTCCCGGTAGAATCTGGCAGAATCCCCGTCCTTTTTCTCCAAAGTAGAAGCAATCACGCCGTCGTCTATAAAAAATATCTTATTGCTTGAACACGCAATCTTGGGGTCGTGGGTGACGAGCAGGATATTCTTCTTCATATCCTGATTAATCTCGTCAAATGTCTCCATCAGCCGGCGGCTGGATCTCGCGTCCAGATTCCCGGTCGGCTCATCCGCCATGATCACATCCGGGTCGTTGATCAGCGCCCGGCAGATTGCAATCCTCTGTTTTTCCCCTCCGGACAGTTCCTTAGGCGCTTTGTCCAGCAGCTTCTCCACACCAAACCGCCCGGCCAGACGATACATCTTCTCCTTCATCTTTGCAGCCGGCGCTTTGTCCAGAATCATCGGCACCATGATATTCTCCCCCACAGACAGGCTGTCCATTAGATAGAAATCCTGAAATACAAAGCCGATCTCCCGCCTGCGGATATCCGCAAGCTCATCCTTCCACAGATCAGACGCATCCCGTCCTTTAAAGTAGAATTTGCCGTCCGTGATGGATTCCATCATACCAAGAATCTTAAGAAGAGTGGTCTTGCCCCCTCCCGAACTTCCCATAATACAGACATATTCTCCTTCATTTACAGCGATATCCAGACCTTTAAGCACCTCTATCCTGGCATCCGGATTCTTCGTATCCTGATTCCGGTAATAATTTTTTACAAGCTTGTCCGTTCTTATAATCTCTGTCACAGCCTTCCACCTCTCTTATCTTCTCTCTAGTGAAACACCTTCTTAAGAAGTATCCCCTTAATCGTATGATACACGGCCGCCTGTACCGTCCAGTAAACAATCCAGACAGGCGCCGCATAAAGAAGATACCGTCCTATCTCATCGCCCGTGTACATCCTGACCGTAAAAGTCAGAGCCGTGAAGATTACAGCGGATATACCGCCCGCCGCAAACGGCAGAACAAAAAACGGCAGCATCTCCCTGCAAAGCGTCTTCTTCAGGACATCCTCATGCATCCCCATACAGTGAAGGAAACGATAACGCTCCACGATCTCATCCATCTCAAAGCAAAACTTGATGAACAGAAGATAGACTCCGCATACGCCGGTCATGACCAGCATAAACAGCCAGACCACCTGCTTCAGATACCTCTCTGTCTCCATATCCCGTATATTCTCTCTCCTGCCATAGAAGGTGAAGGCTTCCTCACGGGTCACCTTGTCCGTAAGCTTCTGTCCAACCTGATCATAAGCTTCCCCTGCATTCAAAAGATACAGCCGTTCGCCCTGGTCAATCTCCCGAAAATACGCATCCGAAAAAACAATCAGGTTCTGCCACATCCCCCCGCCGCATACGCCGGTCAGGATATCCCGCTCCTCCTTCTGTACCTTCTTTACCTTATATGCCTCAAAACCATACAATTCCATGTCCGGGTTCATAGTCTGGAGATGGATTCCCTCCTTGGGCCTTAACCAGTCCAGCGGATGTGCTTTGGCGGAAGTGTCCTCCTGATAGACCACGGCAATCTCCTCTCCTGACAAACCCAGCGCCTCCGGCTTCTCCCCGTGCTTCTTTTCCTTAAGCTCCATATAGACAGATTCCGGTATCCCGATCTGTATCGGCAGGTCGATCAGTACCTCCCGCCCGTTGCTGACTGCCGTATATCGAAGTGTCAGTATACTTTTTATGGTTTCTATGACGGAGATCTTGTTCGGCCTGGATGTAAATGTCGTCACCATAGGATACTCATACATCTCCTGTGCGTCCTCTCCAAGCTCTGCAAAAAACTCCTCCTCCCCCATAGCAGCGGCACAGACATAATCATAGGGGTACTGCTCCTCTCCGGCCGGCGCGGCCGCGATACCTATATAAACAGACGCGAACGTAAACATAACAAAGAACGCAATCAGAGTCAGCATGTATATCTTCTTCAGATTCTCCCGGAACCTGGTAAGAAATATAAGATTATCAAACACCTGCCCATAATACCGGTTTTCATCCGTTTTCAGACGGTTCATTGCCGCCGACATGACGCACAGCAACAGCCAGTACACTCCCAGCAGATACAAACCCTCAAATCCTGTATCTTCTCCGCCGCTCCTCCTGATAAGCCCCTTTACCGCAATAAAGATAAGTATGATCCCCAGCACGCCTCTGATCCACCCCGACCTTGCCGGAATCCGGTTCTTCTTAGGCGCCAGGACGCCTGCCGCCGCCCAGCGCATATGCTCGTAGACATGACCATTTACCGCCGCCGCCAAAAGCGCCGCCAAAAGGAAGATGGAAAGCATCAGAAGATACGTGGATGCGGGCAGCCACTTAAGGGTGATGGAAAGCTTCTCTCTGACCATGGCAATCATGATCCGAAACAGCAGGCTTCCCAGCCCAATCCCAAGGACAACGGAGCAAAGAAGACACCCCGTATATTCCATCATCATGATAGAAGTCAGGGACTTGCTGCGTATTCCCAGAAGTACCAATGCATTCTCTTCCCGCATCTTGTTACGGATATAATAAGAGAAGGAAAAACCCATCAGCACGGCGTTTAACAGCAGGCCGATCCACACGGCGCTCAGCAGGATTCCCTGAATCTCTCCTCCAATGATCGCTTCCTTCGTATGAACGCTCTGAAATGCACGCCAGAGCGCAAAGACCAGATATAAGAAACACATCAGGAACGTACCGCTCAGTATAAGCATCACATAATTACGGATATGGAATCTTACATTCTTTAGAATCATCTTGTAATAGTAACCACTGTACCTGCCTGGAAAATACAGCCTTCTCTTCCGTTCGTCTCTCTCAAGCCTGTCACGCTCTTCCCTGATCCTTGCTTCCCGCAGTATCTCATCTCTCTGTTCCACATACTGCCCTGTCACGAATTCTGCAAGACATAGAAGAGGAAGCAGATAGGTCCATCCCATCGGCACCATCGGAAAGAGTATGATCGCCGTCACCGTATACAGGAACTCACACCACTGTACCATCCTCCCGGCAAGCCTTATTGTTTTCCCGGCAAGCCTGCCCGCTGCATAGACCAGGGCGCAGACGGCGGCAAGCAGAGGCAGAAAGAAAAGGTAGTAAGAAGCTACCATCCCCGAATCCCCGTCCGTCATCAAAACGATACCGCCCTTCTCCCTGACCATCCGGATATATCCGGGCAGCCCGTAACTCTTCCCGTTGTATACAATCCACGGGAGCCAGACGGCTCCGGAGATAAATGCATAGACAAGAATAGAAATCATCTGATAGAACTTGCCCAGTCTTTTCATGATCTTCCTCCATATGAAAGCACATCCCCGGCAGACTGTCTGCCAGCAGACATCGACCGGGGATGTGCCGTACTCGTTCACCTACGCTGGTATATCAAATCGGCCGTGTATACTCCTTAAGCCACTCCCGCTCTTCCTCTGTAAGACGCGGCCCGATCTTCTCATAGACCTGCTCATGGTAATGGTTCAGCCATTCCCTCTCGTCACGGCTCATCTCCTCCGGGTCAATCCCGTCCAAGTCGATCGGCGCGAATGTAATCGTCTCAAAATACATGAACTGTCCGTACTTATTCTGAACGCCCTTTCTTACCACGAACTCATTCTCGATACGGATACCGAACTTCCCGTCCTCATAGATACCGGGCTCGTCGGTAATGACCATACCCTCTTCAAGCTGATGATGCTCATTCTTACTTGGCACCACATACCAGCGGAATCCGGTCGGCGGCTCATGCACATTGGCCAGGTATCCCACGCCATGTCCGGTGCCACACTGGTAGTCCAGGTCCAGATCCCAGATCGGTCCTCTCGCCAGGACATCCAGGTTATACCCATAGCATCCATAGAGGAAGCGCGCGCGGGACAGGCGCATCATGGCTCTGACCACAGCCGTAAAATACCGCTTCATCTGCCCGTCCACCTCTCCAAGCACAAAGGTTCTGGTAATATCCGTGGACCCCTCGTAATAACCGCCGCCGGTATCATTTAAGAAAAAGGCGCCGGGCGCAAGCGTTACGTCTGTCTCCTCGCTTGGCGAATAGTGCATCATAGCCGCATGATCCGCGAATGCGCACAACGGCTCGAAGCTGTCGCGGATATACCCCTCCTGCGCGGCCCGAAGCTTAGTCAGCTCCTTAGCAGAACTAAGCTCTGTAATCTTCTCCTTGTCGTAACGCGTCTTGATCCAGTGCATGAACTTGGTAACAGCAACGCCATCCTTGATGTGCGCCTCACGGATGTTCCGAAGCTCTGTCTCATTCTTCATCGCCTTCATAAGAATCGTCGGATTGGGAGCTTCTACAATCTTGCATGGAATATTCTTATAGAGCGCATAATTCATCTTCATAGGATCGATCAGTACGGTCCCGGAAGCATTCATCTCCTTCACATCCTGGTAGATTGCATTATATGGATGAATCGTCACCTGATTCTTAGCCAGTTCCGCCTGAATCCTGTCGTCCAGCTTGGAATCGTCCACATACAGCTCCACACTGTCCCTCTTCACGATGGCGTAGGAAAGAACCAGCGGGAAGAAATCAATATCGTCGCCGCGGATATTCAGAAGCCAGCACACATCGTCAAGAGACGCAATGATATGCGAATCCGCCCCATACTCTTCCATCACCTTACGCACACGCACAAGCTTCGATGCGGTACTCTCCCCGGAATACTTCTCCTCCAGGAAGAACGCCGGCCTGTCCGACAGCGGCGGACGGTCTTCCCAGATCTCGCCGATCAGGTCTGCCAGATAATGGATTCGGATCTGCTTGCCGCCAAGCGCCTCCTCATACTCCTGCCCTTCTCCCATCGAGAGCACACGTCCGTCAAACGCAACCGTCCCTCCCCGCGGGACACAGCCGCTTAAGAACTCCGGTATGGAAGGCGTGTCTCCCACAAACATCTTCATCAGCCGGATGCCGCTGTCCTTAAGTTCATTCTCCGCCTGGAAGAAATACCTTCCGTCCGTCCAGAGCCCCCCATCGTCTCTGGTAATCACTACTGTTCCATAAGATCCGCTGAAACCGGAGATGAACTTTCTTGCCTTAAAATGTTCCCCTACATATTCACTCTGGTGAAAATCAGCGGTCGGGACCACATAAGCATCGATCCCCTTTGCTGCCATGAGCGTGCGGAGTCTTGATATCCTTTCTGCTACGTTCATAAATGAAACCTCCTGATTAAATATAATTGGTATATTTATAGTATCATAAACCAGAATAAAGTACAAATAAATCTTGAAAGCATTATTCATCCATGCTATGATTGGACATAACACTGAAAAATGAAATTCCTCGCAGCACAGCTGCGGGGAATCAGACCCTGAGAGATTAAAAAACAACAGATAGAAAAAGGATTGAAGTTATGGCAACACATATTAAGAACATGACCGAAGGCAGGCCTGCTTCCCTGATCTTCTCTTTCGCGCTGCCCCTGATGGTCGGCAACGTATTCCAGCAATTGTATACCGTCGTCGATACCATGGTCGTAGGCAAGGCCATCGGCGTCGGCGCCCTGGCCGCGCTTGGCGCGGCGGACTGGCTGAACTGGATGATGCTCGGTATCATCCAGGGGTTCACGCAGGGTTTCGGCATCCTGATGGCGCAGGAATTCGGCGCAGGCAGATATGACAGTCTGAGAAAGTCCATCGGCTGTTCTGTTATTCTCTCCTTGTTGTCCTCCGCCGTCCTCCTCTGTACCGGACAGCTTCTGGCACGCCTGATCCTGAACCTTTTAAAGACTCCGCCGGAGATCCTTTCCGACACATGTCTGTACCTGCGTATCATGTATATCGGGATACCGGTCGTGATGGCCTACAATCTTCTGGCCTCAATCCTGCGCTCCCTTGGGGACGGACGTACCCCTCTGCACGCCATGATTGTCGCCGCCGTTACCAACATCATCCTGGACCTTCTGTTCGTCCTGGTCTTCCATCTGGGAATTGCAGGGGCCGCGGCCGCCACCCTGATTGCGCAGCTGATCTCCAGCCTGTACTGCCTGTACCACATCCGCCGGATAGATATCCTGACCTTGCACCGGGATGATTTCAGCCTAAGAGACAGACGTCTCACACTGCGTCTTCTGGTACTGGGATTCCCCATGGCCTTCCAGAACGCCATCATATCCATCGGCGGAATGATCGTTCAGTTCGTGGTAAATGGATTCGGAGTCATCTTCATCGCCGGGTTCACCGCGACCAACAAGCTCTACGGAGTACTGGAAGTGGCGGCCACCTCCTACGGCTACTCCATGGTTACATACGCCGGACAGAACCTGGGCGCAGGCAGAACGGACCGCATCCGCAAAGGAGTGAAGTCAGCAGTCCTCATCGCGCTGCTGACCTCACTGATCATTGCTTTCCTTATGATCTTCGCCGGAAAGTTCATCCTTGGCTGCTTTATCTCCGGCACGCCGGAGGAATTCGAGCAGACGCTTTCGATTGCCTATTATTATCTGGCCGTCATGAGCATCTGCCTTCCGATCCTATATATTCTGCATATTACCCGTTCCGCGATCCAGGGGATGGGCAACACGGTTCTGCCGCTGGTATCCGGTATCGCCGAATTCCTCATGCGGGCGCTGACCGCCGTCTTCCTGCCCATACTCATCGGGGAAAACGGCATCTTCTACGCCGAGATCATGGCCTGGTGCGGTGCAACAATAATCCTTATCATCAGCTATTTCGCCGTCATCCGCAGGATCGAACGACTGTTGAAGCGTTGAATATGCCAATATACAAATAATCAAAAATGCTGCTGGAATATGCCATATTTATACAATATATATCCTGTTTTTGCAAACACCTTCTATATATTCTATAAATATCACTTTCCAGCAGCCTTTATTTATCCAAGGAATCCAAATACATTCAGCAGTACGATCACCATGAATAATGGGATCACAGCCACCGTAAGCAGCTTGCTGAAACCAGTCAGCTTACCGTCGCGGCCGTCATGGAACAGCTCCTTCTCATAACCTTCCCATCCCCATACCTTCCATACAAAGATACAGGTAAGAAGACATCCGACCGGAAGAAGCAGGTATCCGGTAAAGCAGTCAAGCCAGTCGTAGAGACCGTACATCTCGACTCCGCCAAGACTCGGCCATGGCAGCTTGAAGCCCTCAAGCGGTCCGAATCCCAGAGATACCAGGATATTTCCTATAAAAATAATAACAGAAACTGCGATCACGCCATTCTTACGTCCCATCTTGAGCTTCTCTTCAAAAGTCTTGACCGAGATCTCGAAGAATGTGAACAACGAGGAAAATACCGCAAACATGACACCAATAAAGAACAATGAACCAAGGATACGTCCGCCCGGAAGGCTTCCGTAGATCTCTGCCATAACGTCAAACAAGAGAGCCGGTCCCTTTGTAACATCCATTCCGGCGCCAAATGCGGTCGGAATTACCACAAAACCTGCGATGATGGCCGCCATGGTATCCATGACACTGACCATGATGGCATCGCTCTTTAAGTTGCTGTCGTCCGAGATATTCGCACCCAGCGTCGTAAAGATTCCCCATCCGATACCAACCGAGAACAATACCTGCGTCGCGGCGTCCGCGAACACCTTGAAACTAAAATTCTTAAAATTCGGAACCAGATAATACCTAAGCCCTTCCACAGCGCCCGGCAGAGTCGCACATGCATACACCGCACAGACGATCAGGATTACAAAGAGCGCCGGCATGATCACCTTGGTAACCTTCTCAACAATCTCGGTAATCCCGAAAAGCAGAAGGAACGAGGTTATGAACATTACGATAAACGCCCAGATAATCGGTTCTACCGGTTTACTGATGAATCCGTGGAAGAAGACGTTCGTATCTTCTCCGAAATCGCCGCTTATAATGAACTGGACCGCATATTTCATGACCCAGCCGCCGACAACCACGTAGAACATGTTGATTCCCAGGGTACAGATATTCGCAATCCATCCTACGAATCCCCACTTCTTTCCAATCTTCTCATATACCGTTACCGTGTCTGATTTACCGAAACGGCCGATGGCCGTCTCCATCTCAACCATAGGATGCGCCATCAATATGATAATGATAATATATGTTACAAGGAAGATTCCGCCGCCGCCTCTGTAGGCCAGATACGGAAATTTCCAGATGTTACCTAAGCCAATCGCCGCCCCCGCGGCAACCATGATATAACCAAAACGTGATTTAAAATGAGCCTGTTCATTATTACCCATAATGTACCCCCTTTACAAAGAGAGCATTTTCAGGAAGGCCGGGTACATGACCGCGTTCATCTTGAACGAATATCCTCACAAGACTTCCCGCAATCAAACATCGAGTACATCATTACATCCCCCCGAAGTAAGTCGGTACCGGCAACCCAGAGACTAATGCAATGACAAGATATCACCGTCTACCTGCATAAAAAAGCCTCCTGAAAATGCCCTGTCCTACAGTACCCCATCAATTCTTGAATATTAGGATGGAGCACTAGATATCCTTCTCAAATACAGTCTGATCCTGAACCGGAACCTGCAGAGCCTTAAGCGCCCTTCTTACCATCCGCTTACGGATCTTCTTAGAATCTGTCTCTCCCTGTGTGGGATCTCCCAGCGGATACGGGATCCCCACGCCGGGAATGATCCGGTTCGCGCCGATCGTCCTGGAGATCGGAACTACAGTCGCCATATGTACAACCGGAATGCCATACTTCTCGATACCCTTCACCATCGTTGCACCGCAACGTGTGCAAGTACCTCATGTGCTGACAAGGATTACGCCGTCTACATGATCTTCCACGAACTTCTTGCCGATGGAATCACCGAACTTCGCCGCGGAGCCTGTCGCCGTACCGGTTCCTGTCGTCGTACAGAAATAGTTCACCAGTTCGCCGAATTCTCCCTCCTTCTCCATCTCGCGCAGAACATCCAGCGGAACCACCAGATTCGGATTCTTCATGACAAACTGTCTGTCATATCCGCCGTGGATGGTCGTAAAATCATCCGGCGACATGCTGTCCATGCCTTCGATGGAATATACGCCGTACTTCGTGGCATTAGAGGACTCGATATGGTCCGGATTGCCCTGGGGTACGACGCCGCCGGAAGTAACCACCGCAATCTTCGCGTTCTTAATATCCTTGATCGCTTCTGCCGGCGCCACGCGGTCGAACTTGGGCATCGGAAGATCTGTCTCAAACGGCTCCCTTGCCATCTTCTTGATCAGCATATCCATACCTCTTGTTGCGCCTCTCTTCTCTGCGAAATAATTCACACGGATCCCGCGCTCTAAGTATCCTTCGACGGACGGCCCCAAGATCTCCTCTCCCGCCGCCATCTTCTTGATCAATGTCAAAAGACTTGGCAGCGCCTTCTTAAGAGTCGCCGCGGAATTGCCGGTACGCACCGTGATCACGTCCTTTTTGAACATGTCGGCTCCCGGATTCTCCTCATACATCCCGGTTACCACCGGAATCCCGATCCGCTCCTCTACCGCCTTGCAGATGGTTCCGCATGCAACGCCATAACGGCCTGCGTTGAACGCCGGTCCTGCCACAAATACGTCCGGTTCATATCTCTTCACCATCTCTATAATCGTATCCGTCGCGGTATCAAGATTCTCTCCAAAGTAATTATCTCCGCAGATCACGGTTGCCACAATCTCATAATCCTCTCCTAATCCCTGGGCGATCGCAAGGCCCGGACCAATCTTCTCTTCTCTTACCTCCGGCTCGAATCCGGCCTTCTCTTCCCCGCCGATACCACCGAAGAACTGATTGAGATAATGAACGATCTTATACTTTGCCATAACTTCTTAATCCTCCTTTCCTAGTATCCTCTTGCAGCAAGTGTATTGAATCCGTTCGCAATCGTGGACGCGATGATAATCTGGATCTCCGCTTCGAAGGAGCCGTCCTCGTTGATACATCCTGCCCATCCGCCGATCTGACTCTCGATATAATCCTGCATGCCGATCACTTTCTCCATGGCCGGGAACTGTAAGGTCATATTCCCCTGTCCGCAGGAAGCCAGCGCCGTCGCTTCGTCGCAGGTATCCGCAAGTGACTGGGACTTACCGTCCTTGCCCGGGAACTCATCTGTGATCAGCACAACCTTCGTCCCCTTACGCTCTACCTTGCGACAGTTCATCATAAGGTCTGTATCCGGATTGCCATATCCTTCCTCCGTAATCAGAACGCCGTCCAGCTCCATCCACTCCGCAAGCTTCGCCACCATATCGGAATGCCGTTCCTTGTCTGCCAGGAATACATTCTCATTGGTCAGGATCACTCCCATGAAATTGATCTCCTTGCCGTGCCTCTTATAGCACTCGTCAATCACCGGGTTGTGCAGATGATGATAGGTAGTCACCTTATCACACGGCGCCACGCAGTTACCTGATACGATAGCCCCGTCCATAATCTCTGTCGGATACATGAAGGTCGGCACAAACTGCTTGGCGTCGACTCCATAGTAGTAAGTATCATGAAGAAGTCCCTGGGACTGAAGCATATGTACATATCCTACCTTCGGAAGGTCCGGATACTCCGCCGCCTGCTGAAATACCGGCTTCGTCTCATATACTTCCAGCGTATCCGGCTCTACCGCCTTGCCCGCTTCTCCAAGATAAGCCGCTACCTTGAGTCCGGCCAGACGTCCCGCTCTCTCATATACATGGGTCTCAAGCCCTTCCTTTGGTTCAATGACCACACACAGGTTCACGGTCTTGGAGAATGGACAATAATCTGCCGCCGGACCGCTCATGTCGATGACGCCTTCCTGGAATCCTACGATCCTTCCCACCGTCACAACACAGCAGCCGTCAAGGGCGTGGGTCCTTCCTTCTCCTACCGTCGGCGATACCTTGCCGATCACACCCGGGAATATCTCCCCGCCGCCGCTTACCTTCACACGGGGTTCGATGACATCCTTCACAGGGGTAATCCTGGTGGCGTCTCCTGGTCTTGCGATATCCAGATGACACTCAAGCAGCTTGTCATCGCTAAGAACCAGCTTCTCTACTTCTTCTTTGTCCACATAGAGGACGTGATCCTCGATGCAGGTTCTGTCCGCAAACTGGATATCCCTGATCTCAATCTTACCGAGTTCCAATTTCATACATGTTCCCTCCTTCTACTTTTCGGTAATCGCGATAACTTTTATCCGTTGGTGATATTATACAACTAATCGCGATAACATTCAAGCTTTTTATAAATAAAAGTATATATTTATTTTTTCTATATGGCATTATCCCTAATTATCGACTCTATTTACAGAAAAAATTAGCAAATAAAAAAGCCCCCTGCCAGTTCCAACTGGCAACGGAGACCCTTTATGCAATTATTTGCTTTTCCAACAGGCCTCATACCCGTCCATATTGGAGGCTAATGTGCAGACGGTTAGTTCCAGATCTGATGTGTACATCCTGACTCTGGCATCAATCTCTTCCGGCTTAATCCCTTCGTTCAGAATCTCGGTGAAATACCCCCGAAAGAGCATACACGCAATCCGGTTCAGGCGAACGGCATTCTCCCTGCTGAGCGCCCCTTCCCGGACACACTTCTTGCACATCTCAAAATCCCGGTCCATAAAATCTGCACATTTGAGCATCGTCCAGAAGATATGGCTCGTCCCCTTTATATCCTCCGGAAACATATTATAATACTCGATGATGGAGTCCTTAAGCTTCTCATTCTTATATTCGAAGAAGAGGAGATTATAAGCTTCCGGATGTGCAAATGCCTCTCTGCTGTAGCAGTCCCATACTCCCATATAAGTATCCCATGCACTCTTCCATCTCTTCTCGCCTTCGTTCAGCCTCAGAATGTAGGTTGTGAGAGTCCGAAGCTCTGCATAATACAGAAGCTCGGTCAGACTCTCAAAATGCCGGTAAAGACTGGCCGAGGAACACCCCATCTCCCGGGCAATACGCCGGATGGAGACTGCCTTCAGCCCGTCGCTCTGAATCAGTTCATGGACCTTCTGAATATAATCTCTTCTGGAAAATCCTTTTATATACGTGCCTTTCTTCTCAGTCAAATTCTTTTCCTCCAATATGGTTTATAAAATCCTGGGAATCACATTCTCAATGACCGACAGGTCAATCGTCTTAAAATCGCAGGCAACCTTATCCTCATACTTCTGCGGCGTCCGCGCAATCTCCTGCCAGCGGTAATAAGTCTCCAGGCACTTCTCAATCAGGAGAATATCATCCGTATTATCCTCTTCTCCCTTTGGATAGACAATCACCGAACGATACGGCGTCTGGTTTGGCTTCAGGCTGGACGCCTGCGGATGCGTGAGCAGAACATGCCTGTCATAGACCATATCCCGCGTCTTCACAAGAACCTCCTCGTAAGACTCCATATAGATAACCTTCAGCGTCTCTTTATATTTCTCATATACACGGTCATTATTCGTGATAAGTATTGCTTTCTCAATCTCCCACATGATTTTGTTCCCTTCTATATCATTTTACAAGCTGCACGGCCGCCCGTATGGTTGAAGTCTTTCCGCCTATACGGTTAAAAATCCATTTCCTCTGCACAGTTCACCGTCTTACCGTCTCCTGTCATCAAATACCTTGCCGCTATGATCATACTTCCCATCCTCCTTCATACATTTATTTTAATACTTATTTCAGTTTCTGTCCATGCATTTATGAAAGTAACTCGTTCCTTGCTTGCACAGCATGGCGATTTATGTTAAGGTTTATTATAGAAACCTTTCAATGCGATTGAGACTAAGACAGGCGGTGCAGATTATGGAACAGGAAAAAAAGAAACTTCCCATCGGAATCGAGATGTTCAGAAAGATCCGGACAGCCGGATTCTACTATGTGGATAAGACCGGCTTTATAAAAGAACTGTTAAACTCCTGGGCAGAAGTCAACCTGATTACCCGTCCACGCCGTTTTGGCAAAACACTGAATATGGATATGCTGAGAACCTTTTTTGAACCTGGCACAGATCCCACCCTCTTTCAAGGCCTTAAAATCTCAGAATACAGTGATTTGTGCAACACCTATATGGGGAAATACCCTGTAATCTCTATCAGTCTGAAGGATGTGCAAGGCAATAGTTTCGAAGAAGCCAGAGACATGTTAGGCTCCGTAATCAATGAAGAAGCGATGAATTATCAGATGCTGATGGACAGTCAGAAGCTTACAGAATATGAGAAAAAACAATTCGAAAGGCTTCTTTTGGAAGATTTTGAAAAAACCTCTTTCCTGACAGGAAGCCTGAAATCACTATTAAGCCTGTTATCAAAACACTACGGAAAACAGGTAATTCTTCTGATTGACGAATATGACGTGCCGTTAGATAAAGCTTATCAGAACAACTATTATCCACAGATGGTCAGCTTGATCCGTTCTTTATTCAGTCAGGCTCTCAAAACCAACCGCCATCTTCAGTTTGCAGTTATTACAGGATGCCTGCGGATTGCAAAGGAAAGTATTTTTACAGGACTCAACAACTTTAAAGTCAGAACCATCTCGGATACAGACTATGCAGAACATTTCGGTTTCACAGATGATGAAGTCAGAAGCTTACTGGCATATTATTCAATAGAAGATGCGTATGACACTATAAAAGAATGGTATGACGGATATCACTTCGGAGAAACGAATATTTACTGTCCCTGGGATGTTCTTAATCAATGTGATAAGCTTAGAGTATCAAAAGATGCACCCATGGAAGCTTATTGGGAAAACAGCAGCAGTAACGCTATCGTAAAAGACATTATCGTAAACTCTACCGCAACAACCAGGAATCAGATTGAAACATTAATATCCGGTGAAAGTATCGAAAAAATCCTGATACCAGAATTAACCTATACGGATTTGGATAATGAGGATCAGGAGATTCGTCAGACCTACTTGTGGAGTATTCTTTTTGCAACAGGATATCTTACTGATGTCCGCAAACCGGAAAACAGACTGCATCAGCTTACGATTCCTAATAGAGAAATCCTTGGGATCTATACAGATAAGATTCGCTCCTGGTTTCAATCAAAGATTATCAACAATACTGCAAGATGGAATCGTTTCTGCAACGCAGTAAAAACCGGTAACGCTGCAGATTTTCAGACGTTATTTAACGAAATTATGTCTGAATCAGTCAGCATTAGGGACACTTTTGTCAAGAAGGAACTGAAAGAAAGCTTTTACCATGGCATGTTACTTGGGTTACTGCAGACAGTCGCGGACTGGATCGTCAAATCTAACCTGGAATCCGGCATTGGTTTTACCGATATATTAATTGAGATACCTGCCGAGAAGATCGGCTGCATTATTGAAATGAAATACGCGGAAAATGGCGCTTATGACGATGTATGCTCCCAGGCAATGAAACAAATTGAAGATAATAACTATACAACGCTCCTGATGCAGCATGATATGAAGGTAATCCACACGTATGGAGTCGCCTGTTACAAGAAATCCTGCAGGATTGCATACAAGAGAATTGCTTAAAATCCTGATACATCTTACAACTACCGAAAAGATATATCAAGAGAAGGCTATCGGAACAAACAATCATTTTCCGACAGCCTTCTGTGATTTTATTTCTGCCTGGACGCTATTTCTCTACTTCTGATTCCTAAACTGCATCGGCGTCGTATTATAAGCCTTCTTAAACATCCGGTTAAAATGTTCTACATTCTGATACCCCACAGACAGCGCAATATTCTCCACCGTCATATTACTGCTCTTAAGGAGCGCCTTCGCCTTCTTCATCCGGATCTTCTTCACCACTTCTCCAAAGGTCAGCCCGGACTTTTCCTTGATATATTTGGAAATATACGGTTTGGACAGATAGAACTTCTCCGCCAGATCGTCTAACGTAATGTCGATATAGTTGGCCTGGATGTAATTCATGATCTCAATCATCCGCTCATCCTTACAAGCCTCGGCGCTTCCGATCTCTTCGATCTTATTCACCGCCACGGTCAAAGCCTCGATAGACGACTTGATAATATCCGCGTCGATTCCCACGCCCCAGAAAGTCCTGCCGTTGCAGACAATCCCTACGTAAGAAACGGCCTTGGAAGAGGAACCTCTGGTCAGGGAATGCTCCTCATAGAACCGGAGTTCATAACTGATGTTGAAATACTGCTTGATGGCATTGCTCACCGCATCCAGACGCCCATTTCCCATTGCCGTGATCCCTCTGGCCTCGCCGCCGTGGTTGATGGTCACATCCGATGTGATGCCGTCCACCTGTCTGAAATGGCATTCGTCAATATGGAAGACCGGCCTGGTGTTAATATAATGATCTGAAAAGATCTGGTATACCCACTCCGGATTCAGTTCCTTATGCGCCTTGTCAGACACATCCTTCACCAGATATCCCACCTCTTCACGCATCTTCTGAGGCAGGTTGATCCCATGGCTCTGCTTCAGGATATAGTTGACGCCGCCCTTGCCAGACTGGCTGTTAATGCGGATTACGTCGGAATCGTATCTTCTTCCCACATCCTGGGGGTCGATCGGAAGATAGGGAACCGTCCAGGTCGCGCATTCCTTCTCCTCTCTAAAGGTCATGCCCTTGGCAATCGCATCCTGATGGGATCCTGAGAACGCCGTGAACACCAGGTCGCCCGCGTAAGGCTGACGGTCGTATACCTGCATCCTGGTAAGTCTCTCATAGGTCTCGCGGATGTGCTTCATATCGGAGAAATCAAGCCCCGGATCCACACCGTGGGAATACATATTCATACCCATAGTCACGATATCCACGTTGCCGGTACGCTCCCCATTCCCAAACAATGTTCCCTCGATACGGTCCGCCCCTGCCAGGATCCCCAGCTCCGCCGTCGCCACGCCGCAGCCTCTGTCGTTGTGCGGATGCAGACAGAGGATTACATTGTCCCTGTAATTCAGATGCTTATTCACATACTCCAGCTGGCAGGCAAACACATGGGGCATGGCGTTCTCCACCGTCGTAGGGATGTTGATGATCGCCTTATTGTCCGCCGTAGGCTTCCACACATCCAGCACCGCGTTGCAGACCTCTACCGCGTACTCCACCTCTGTCCCCGGGAAGCTCTCCGGGCTGTACTGGAAGGTGAAGTTCCCGTCTGTCTCAGAAGCCAGCTTAAGCAGAAGCTTCGCCCCGTCGATGGCAATCTGCTTGATCTCTTCCTTACTCTTTCTGAACACCTGCTCCCTCTGTGCCACCGAGGTAGAATTATACAGATGCACCACCGCATGAGGCGCACCCTTGACCGCCTCGAAGGTCTTCTTGATGATATGCTCCCTCGCCTGTGTCAGCACCTGAACCGTCACATCATCCGGTATCATATCCTTCTCGATCAGCGTCCGCATAAACTGGTACTCCGTCTCGGACGCCGCCGGGAAGCCGACCTCAATCTCCTTGAATCCGATATCCACCAGCATCTGGAAGAACTCAAGCTTCTCCTCTAAACTCATAGGCTCGATCAGCGCCTGATTCCCGTCGCGTAGGTCCACGCTGCACCAGATCGGCGGCTTATCCACATATTCCTTCTTCACCCAGTCGTATGTAACCTCCGGCGGCATGAAGTATGTCCGCTCATATTTGTTACTATTTTTCATAATGTCCTTCTCCTTCCTGAACTCAGGCAATTCGAAAATGTTCTCTCGAACAATATTCATCAAATATATTGTCCTTTTTTAACACCTTCTTATCCTAACATATGTATAACAAAAAGGAAAGTGATGATTTTAATCACTTTCCTTGATGTATTTTATCTTTTTCCCATTTGTACGATTGAACATCCATTTCCAGTTACGGTATCTGTCCTCATTCTTGTAATGAAGACCTCTTCGTGATGGTTACGGTCTCATCATAGCATGAGAAGATCTTCTGAAGCTCTGTCTCACTCTGCACCTTTGTAAACAGACTGACAACCGGGACGATCACCAGCCCTCCAACCATCGCAATCACACCGGAATTGATGGATGACTTGAAGATATAGCCAAGAACCGGCCCCCATCCGGTCACGTCAACCCCTCCAAGTGTCACAAAGAGCTGTAAAAGCGCAATCCCGCATCCCCATACAAAGCACACGGCCACGGATATCTTGGTAATCTTCTTCCAGTACAGTCCGTACAGGAACGGCGCCAGGAATGCTCCCGCCAGCGCTCCCCAGGACACGCCCATCATCTGCGCGATGAAGGTCACCTCCGGATGAGCATCCTTGAAGATGGCGATCACTGCCGATACCAGGATGAAGAACACGATAAAAATCCGCATGATGAACACCTGCTGCTTATCCGACATTCCCTTCTTCGCCGCCGGCTTGATCACATCCAGCGTAAATGTAGAACTGGATGTCAGAACCAGCGAAGAAAGTGTCGACATGGAGGCCGACAGCACCAGCACGATCACGACAGCTATGACGATTGCCGGCAGTGTGGACAGCATAGTCGGTACGATGGTATCAAACAACGGCTTTCCGGTTGCTTCGTTGATCATTACCTTATCGCTGTAGAGCCTGCCAAAGCCTCCCAGGAAATAACAGCCTCCTGCCACAATGATTGCAAATACGGTCGAGATCACCGTACCCTTATGTATATCCTTCTCACTCTTTATGGCATAGAACTTCCCGACCATCTGCGGAAGCCCCCACGTGCCAAGAGAAGTCAGAACTACCACGAACAGAAGGGCCAGCGGATCCGGCCCAAGGAAAGCTGAATAAGCTCCCTGCCATCCGGCGTCGCCCGTCACAGCCGCAAGAGACCTGGTTGCTTCCAATAGACCGCCGTTCTCGGACAGAACCGCCCCGATCACCGCGCAGATACCGAACAACATGATAATCCCCTGTATGAAATCATTGATTGCCGTCGCCATATATCCGCCGAAGATTACATAGAACCCTGTCAGCACGGCCATCACAGCGATAACTACCCAGTAAGGGATATCAAACACCAGGCCGAACAGGCTGGATAACCCGTTGTAGAGGGAGGCCGTATATGGAATCAGAAAAATAAATACGATGACAGAAGCCGCTATCTTAAGCGGAACCGAATCGAATCTCTTTCCAAAGAAATCCGGCATGGTCTTCGCATCCAGATGCTGCGTCATAACACGGGTCCTTCTTCCCAGTATATTCCACGCCAGCAGAGAACCGATAAACGCATTGCCAAGTCCGGCCCAGGTAGCGGACATTCCGAAGTTCCACCCGAACTGCCCGGCGTAGCCTACGAAAATAACCGCCGAGAAGTAAGAGGTTCCGAACGCGAACGCCGTCAGCCACGGTCCTACCCCTCTGCCTCCAAGCACGAAACCATCCACATCCGTCGCGTGCTTTCTTGAATAAAATCCTACATAGATCATCACGGCAAAGAACACCACCAGCATGATCAGACATAATATTTCTTTTGACATCTCTCATTTCCTCCAGTAATATTATTTAGGCATTTACTTTAAAGCGTTGAACTTTAAACCGTTACACTTTAAAGTACTAAATCATCCTTGAATATATTATCACAGGAATTCACATCTGTCAATACACCAATCCGTCTGTGTACGAATGAGCAGCCGGCAGCATTGACAAAAAAGAAAGCCTTAAAACCTTCGTTCTAAGACCTTCTTCCTTATTCTCTATCATTCCTACATGATATCTACTTGGCATAATCTGTAACACGTGATTCACGAATTACATTGACCTTGATCTGCCCCGGATATTCTAACTCATACTCAATCTGCTTCGCAATATCCCTGGCCATCAATACCATGTCTGCATCAGATACTTGCTCAGGAACTACCATAACTCGAATCTCTCTACCCGCTTGAATCGCAAAAGACTTATCAACTCCCTTGAACTGGTTGGTGATATCTTCTAATTGTTTTAACCTGTTTGTATATGTTTCTAATGTCTCTCTTCTGGCTCCCGGTCTTGCCGCCGATATGGTATCGGCCGCCTGTACCACACAGGCTACCAGACTCTCCGGTTCTACATCCCCGTGATGGGCTTCAACTGCGTTGATGACCGTTGCAGATTCCTTATACTTCCTGCAAAGATCCACTCCAATCTGAATATGTGATCCTTCCACATCATGGTCGATGGATTTGCCCACATCGTGCAGAAGTCCGGCACGCTTGGCTATCCTGACGTCCAGGCCGATCTCGCCTGCAAGAAGTCCTGCAAGCTGTGCGACCTCTATCGAATGCTTCAATGCATTCTGGCCATAGCTTGTCCTGAACTTCATACGTCCAAGAAGCCTGATCAGCTCCGGATGGATCCCGTGAACTCCCACTTCAAGAGCCGCTGCCTCTCCTTCTTCCCGAATCATGGCGTCTACTTCCTTCTGCGCTTTCTCTACCATCTCTTCGATTCTTGCCGGATGGATACGTCCGTCAACAATCAGCTTCTCCAGCGCAATCCTGGCGACTTCTCTTCGAATCGGATCGAATCCTGATAATACTACCGCTTCCGGAGTATCGTCAATGATGAGTTCCACACCCGTCATCGTCTCCAATGTACGGATATTACGTCCCTCACGTCCTATGATCCTTCCCTTCATCTCGTCGCTTGGAAGCTGCACAACCGAAATCGTAGTCTCCGCAACATGATCTGTCGCGCACCTCTGGATGGCAGTGACAACGTATTCCTTCGCCTTCTTATCTGCCTCTTCCTTCGCCTGCGTCTCTAATTCCTTGATCATCCTGGCGGTGTCATGCTTTACATCGTCTTCAACAGTTTTTAACAAATATTCTTTTGCTTGTTCGGAGGTAAGTCCTGAGATTCTTTCTAGTTCCTGCACCCGCTGCTTCTCCAGCTCGCCCACTTTCGATTCGCGCTGTCTAAGCTGTTCTTCTTTTGCCGTAAATCCTGCTTCACGCTTCTCAATGGCATCTGCCTTCTTATCCAGAGCCTCCTCTTTGGAAAGAACACGCTTCTCGTAACGTTGTAACTCGTTCCTGCGTTCCTTGGTCTCCTTCTCAAGCTCATTCTTGTTCTTGATAGATTCCTCTTTAATTTCCAAAAGAGACTCCTTCTTCTTTGCCTCAGCCGTCTTCACTGCATCGTCAATAATCTCCCTCGCTTTGCTCTCCGCATTCCCAATCTTGGAATCCGCATTCTTCTTCAGACTGGAAACGGTCAGGAAATGACTGACAACTGCTGCCGCCGCGATCAACACAACCCCTACAGCAATTAATATTACGTTCGGCACAGGAGCACCTCCTTATTCAGTTTTCATTGTACAAATACAACACTTAAATTCTATACTGTTTTCACAAAGATGTCAAGCTTTTCACCCATAACATTTTCTATGCTTCCCGTATACTCAGCGCATGCCTGATCTCATCATAGCGGAAACCCTTGCGCATCAGATATCCGCCCATCTTCTGCTTCTGTATATAATCCGCCGTCTGTGGATCGAACTTCTTCTTCCTTAGTATCGCTTCAATCGCAGTCCTGGAATCCTCCCCGTCATAATAATCCGTAAGCGCCTGCTCTGCCTCCTCCCTGGCAATCCCCTTCCTGCACAGTGCGGCATACAGCTCCATACGGCTCTTCCTGTCCTTCCTTCCCTCAATGAAGCTTCTGGCATACTCCGCATCATTGATATACCCAAAGGACTTCACATACGCCACAGCCTCGTCAACGACCTCTTCCGGATAACCGCCCTTAAGAAGCTTCATCCGAAGCTGTGACTCCGTCCGCCCCATATCATTCAGAAGATGCAGCGCCCGCGCCTTCGCCCGCTTACTGAGTACCTTGCAGATAATCTCTTCATACGTCTCGTCGTCAAGCTCTGCTCCCTCTTCGATATGATAACGGGACAGTTCGCCCTTATAGAGAACGAACGACGTCTCTTCATCCACATGCACCCTGAACCGTGTCTTCGTCCCAGCCTGCGGCTCTATCTTTGTCACAATCATTCCCATACTTCCTCACATCAGTCTTTCGCATCCCTATATATCGTCGGAAATGTCTTCTGCGCCGTCTGCGTCTCCCGCTGCCGTCTCATCCATCTCCACAGCCGCCTCCGCGTCGTACTCTGCCGCCTTCTCCGCCTTCTTCGACTCTGCCTTGGACGACTTCCTGCCCTTCTTGCCGCCGCCCTTTGGCATAGGCTTCACTTCCCTCTCCTCAAACGGCGCGTCCGCCGGTATCTCATAATGCTCGCGGATCTTCGCCTCCAGCTCCTTCATCACATCCGGATGCTCCTTCAGATAAGTCTTGGCATTCTCACGGCCCTGCCCGATCTTGTCGCCGTTATAGGCAAACCAGGCTCCGCTCTTGCTTACAAACTTACAGTCAACGGCAAGGTCCAGGATGTCTCCTTCTCTGGAAATCCCCTGCCCGAACATGATATCGAACTCGGCCTCCTTAAAAGGCGGCGCAATCTTGTTCTTCACAATCTTCACCTTCGTCCGGTTCCCTACCATATCGCCGCTCTGCTTAAGCGTCTCAACTCTCCTGACATCCATGCGGATCGACGCATAGAACTTAAGCGCCCGCCCGCCGGTAGTAGTCTCCGGATTACCGAACATCACGCCTACCTTCTCACGCAGCTGGTTGATAAATATCACGACACAGTTGGACTTGCTGATCACCGGCGTCAGCTTCCTAAGGGCCTGTGACATCAGCCTCGCCTGCAGTCCCACATGGCTGTCGCCCATATCTCCTTCAATCTCCTGCTTGGGCACCAGCGCGGCAACCGAATCCACCACGATAATGTCCATGGCGCCGGAGCGCACCATCGTCTCCGCAATCTCAAGCGCCTGGTCTCCGCTGTCCGGCTGAGAGATATACAACTCGTCGATATCTACGCCGATATTCTTCGCATAGACCGGATCGAGCGCATGCTCCGCGTCGATAAAACCGGCGATACCGCCCCGCTTCTGCACCTCGGCAATCATATGTAACGTAACCGTCGTCTTACCGCTGGACTCCGGCCCGTATACTTCTATCACACGGCCTCTGGGGACGCCGCCAAGCCCTAATGCCAGATCCAGGCTCAGCGAACCGGTAGGGATCGTCTCAACAGACGCCTGGGCCTTGGGATCGCCCAGCTTCATCACAGTCCCCTTGCCAAAATCCTTCTCTAACTTCGCTATCGCAGCTTCTAAAGCCTTCTTCTTCTCTTCATTCGCCATATCATAATCTCCTTCTCAAGAACGAACGAGTGTTCGTCGTCTGATTAATATACTAGTATACCTGATTCAAAATGTCAACACCAAATTCACAAAAACTGGAAAAGCTTCTGACCCGTCCGGACTATGCGATCATACATAAACAGAAAACAACAGATTCTAAAGAACAATTCTGATTGTTTTTAAAATATCACACTTCTTCGCGGACGTCAACAGGCATATGCCCTTAAATTTTCGTTTCACAGATATACTTTGCAGATGATTGACGAATACTGTCGGATTGTCCCGACTGTACGGTAGCACTAGTACAGCAGCAGCATTTGCAGAACCCATGAGACGGCCCATCTCAGATCCCGCTTCCTAACCGCCTTCCCTGTCACCACATCGAAGGAGGCAATCTCTTTTCCGTCCAGGATATACCGTACCTGCCCCACCTGCTCGCCCTCCCGCACCGGCGCGCCGATCCTCTCCCTGATCTCTGTCTTCACCTCTACAGCTTCATCCTCGCGGAGCAATACAGGTATCTCTGCCTTCTCTTCCATATGCACAGGTATCTGTATCCCGGTCTCATAGGGATCCTCTTCCATGACTCCCTCCGTAACCTGTATCCCGGGCAGTTCCACGTCCTCCCACACATCCCGGTATTCATAATTTGCAATCCCGTACTCCATAAGCTTCCTCGTATCCTTCCATTTGTACCCCTTATTGTTCGGCCATCCACAGGCCAGAAGCGCCACGATAAAGGTTCTATTGTCACGCTTCAGGGCGCCTACATAACAGTAGCCCGCATCTGAGGTAAATCCCGTCTTTCCGCTTAACGCCCCCTCCATCATATCCAGAAACGCGTTATGGTTGACGCAGGAGAAATTCCGCTTCCCTTCCACATCGTTGAACTGATAGTTCTTCGTCCGGGTAATCTCAAGGAATTCCTCCCTGCAGGGCGACTGGCTGATGCAGTACCGCATGATCATGGCAAGATCCCTGGCCGTAGTGGCGTGTATCCCGGCCTCGTCGCTTCCGTCCAGCCCGTTGGGCGTCACAAAATGCGTATCCATGCAGCCAAGCGATACCGCCTTCTGGTTCATCATCGCGGCAAATTCTTCCACCGTGCCTGCAATCCCTTCTGCGATTACCACTGCACTGTCATTATGGGACTCAAGCATCAGAGAATACAGAAGATCCTTAAGATAGAACTGCTCCTGCTCCCTGACTCCAAGCCGTACCTTAGGCTGTCCGGCCGCATAGCCGGATGCCGTAACTACCTGCCCTTCTTCCTGGTTCTCAAGAGCCAGGATACAGCTCATGATCTTGGTCGTACTCGCCATAGGCCTGATCTCTGATTCCTCCTTGCCAAACAAAACACGCCCGCTGTCGGCATCTATCAGCACTGCCGACCGGGCGTATAACTGTCCGGGCACGTCCCCGTTCTCTTCCGCTCTGGCCCTGATCTCTCCAAACCAGGTAACCAGACAGCAAATCACGAGACTGCACAATAATATCTTCTTTTTCATCTGTCACACCACATCTCACTACGTTAGTGAAGTATATGCAGACGGTCTTTTTTCTATTCCAGAACACGGTCCGTACCAGTACTAGATATCCAGCTTCAGCTGAACCTCCTCTTCCGCCTCTTCCTTGAAGCTTTCCACCTGCTCCGGATTAAGGCTTGGCAGGTCCTCCACCGACTGGACGCTGAATCTCCTTAAGAATTCCTCCGTTGTCCCAAACAGAATCGGCTTACCCGGCGCGTCCAGCCGCCCTCTCTCACATACCAGATTATACTCTACCAGCTTGTTCACCGCGTGATCCGACTTCACGCCCCGGATCTTCTCCACCTCAAGCTTCGTCACCGGCTGCTTGTACGCAATGATAGATAACGTCTCAAGGAGGACGTCTGTCAGCACATACTTCTTTGGCTGCTTCGCCACGCGGATCAGGTATTCATACGTCTCCTTCTTTGTACACATCTGAAAAGCGTTCTCAAGCTCAATGATACGCACTCCCCGGTTCTCGGCCTCACATCTGTCCATCAGCCTGTGGACAATCTTGCGGGTCGTCTCCTCGTCATGCCCGATTGCCGACGCAATCTTCTCAAGCTCCACGGATTCTCCCATGGTAAATAAGACCGCCTCTATGATTCCTTCTAATCTGCTGATCTCCACTTCTTCCATTACTACCTTTCCACCTCTAAGCTGCGGCCCCTGATGTGATCATAATCTCATCAAAAGGCTGTTCCTGTTCTATCGAAATCGTACCGTCTTTTATCAGATGCAGAACCGCAAGAAACGTCACCACAATCTGGACTCTCGAACTCTGGTCCGATAGCAGCTGCCGGAATCCAAACGTCCTGTGCATCTTCGCATATTCCGCCACATAAGTAAGCTTATCGGGAAGCGTCACCTCTTCCTTCTCAATCTTCCCGAACTTACTGCGGACAGGGTCGATCTTATCCACCTGCCGCCTCATGACCTCCCTGAAGATCCTGCCGAGCTTCGCAAGGGTGACATCCTCAAGCAGAAGATCCAGATCCACCGGCTCTACATATCCCAGCACCTCCTCCGGGATCGTAGGCTTCTTGTACATGACCTGCTCCCCTTCTACCTGCCTGTCCCTCAGTTCATAGGACATATACTTATACATCTTATATTCCAGCAGCTGCTCCACCAGTTCCCGGCGCGGGTCCTCTTCCTCGCCCTCTTCATTGACTTCCTTGGGAAGCAGCATCCTGCACTTGATATCCAGAAGAGTCGCCGCCATCACCAGGAACTCGCTCATGATATTCAGATCTTCTCTCTCCATCGCCCTGATATATTCCATATACTGATTCGTAATCTCCACAATCGGAATATCGTAGATATCAATCTTGTTCTTGTCAATCAAATGTAGAAGCAGGTCCAACGGCCCCTCAAAGACCTGCAGCTTTACCGGAATCCCCATAGAAAACAACCTCTCTGTTATCGCAATTTTAATATTATACAAGATTTTATAAGATTCCACAAGTTATAATTAAAATCAGACAGCGCTGCCCGTTTCGAGCCGCCTTTGGCGCGGGTCTAAAAAGTATCTCCGGACACTTCCACCACCACGGCCTCCGCCGGATTCATGAACCGTATCGGTATCGAATGGGCTCCAAGCCCTCTGCTGACCACCGCCGCAGCATCTCCGATCCGGTAGCATCCGCCGGAATACTCTGGAAACAGCCTGAAATCCGGGGCAATCACGCCTCCGCCGGGAATCCCCACGACTCCGCCGTGATAATGGCCGCTAAGGATCAGATCCGCTCCCCATCTCTGATAATCCCTGGCATACCCCGGATGATGCGCAAGCAATATCTCATATGCGCCGCCGGCCTTGCCAATCCGCCGCTCAAGCTCGTCCATCCCTAACTTTCTTCTCCCGAATCTCTCATAGTTCCCAAGAGGAATCTCAAGCCCTGTGATCCGTATCTGCACGCCGTCCCAACTGGCCGTATCAGATTCATTCTCAAGGAAATGGACGCCTGCCCTGACCAGACGCTTCCGGTATTCCTTATAAGACTGCCGGTATCTCTCCGGCCACTCCTTAAGCTTCTGCTCATGATTGCCGTTGGCATAATATACCTTGCAGATCTTTGGCAGGCGGCAGATGAACTCCACGGTCTGCCCATACGACCACCCGTCCCTGCGAAGCAGCATATCCCCGCCGATCAGTATCAGATCCGGACGCTCATTTTCAATCGCTGTAAATAGCTTATCATTCTCCCTGCCGTAACAGCAGTTATGAAGGTCGCTTAAGAATATCAGCTTTCTCGAACGCTTAAGCCCTGCAAGCTTTACGTGTCTGACCTGATAACGGACCACCCGGAAAACATGCAGCTCCCGGATCACCTCCAGAATCACGGCAGACAGAAAAATCAGCAGGACAATCATCATATGCTTCAATCAATCATCCTCCTTCTTACCTTGGATAATTATATAATTATTCCTGTCATTTTGCAATGATATATGCTAGAATAATGTATTAGAGACTGTTAAAGGGTTCATAAAATATTTTATATTCAAGGAGGTTTTCATATGACTGTACCAGAAAGAATCAGCGCCCTTCGCTCTCTGATGGAGGAGAAAGGATATGATGTATACCTTGTCCCTACCGACGACAATCATCAGAGTGAATATGTGGGAGAACATTTCAAGGCGAGGGCCTTTATCACCGGATTCACCGGTTCTGCCGGAACCGCTGTTATTACCCGGACGGAGGCGGGACTCTGGACGGACGGCAGATATTTTATCCAGGCCGCCGGACAGCTTAACGGAAGCGGCGTTACACTGTACAAGATGGGACAGCCCGACGTCCCCACATTGGAGGATTATATTGCCGATGTGATCCCGGAGGGCGGAACTCTGGGCTTCGACGGACGGGTTGTCGCCATGGGCGAAGGCCAGGCGCTTAAGACGGCAATTGCTCCGAAGAATGCACGGATCGACTACTCCGAGGATCTGATCGGCCGGATCTGGGAGGACCGCCCCGCACTGTCCACGAAGCCGGCGTTTGCCCTGGACATCACGTATACCGGCGAGAGCACGGCGGACAAGCTGTCCCGCATCCGGGAAGCCATGAAGGGAGAGGGTGCGGACGTACACATTCTTGCCTCTCTGGACGACATCTGCTGGACCACCAATTTAAGAGGCGATGATATTGAGTATTTCCCGCTTCTTCTGTCCTATGCCATCATTACCATGGAGGATATGAAGCTGTATGTTGACGAGACGAAGCTGACCGGCGAGATGAAGGAGAATCTTGCAAAGGACGGCATCTTGATCCGCCCCTACAACGCTGTCTACGAAGACGTCAGGGCCCTAAGTACGAACGCCTGCATACTGGTGGATCCTTCCCGGCTGAATTATGCCCTTTACAACAGCATTCCGGACGGGGCGAAGATCATCGAGCGGATGAATCCGGAGGTTCTGATGAAGGCGATGAAGAACGATACCGAGCTTAAGAATATCATCCAGGCACACATAAAGGACGGCGTGGCAGTCACCAGGTTCATGTACTGGCTGAAGCACAATATCGGAAAGACTGAGATCACAGAGATCAGTGCGGCCGAGAAGCTTGATTCCTTCCGCAGGGAGCAGGAGGGCTATCTGTGGCAGAGCTTCGAACCGATCTGCGGATCCGGCGAGCATGGCGCCATCGTCCACTATGCCGCGACCCCCGAGACCAATGTTCCGGTCACCACCAACGGATTATTCCTTACCGATACCGGCGGCGGCTATCTGGAAGGCTCCACCGATATCACAAGGACATTTGCCTTTGGTGAACTGACAGACCGTATGAAGGAGGATTTCACCACGGTTCTCCTCTGCAACCTGCATCTGGCGCGCGCCGTATTCCCTCACGGAATCTCCGGCTTCAACCTGGACGCCATGGCCAGGACTCCTGCCTGGGAGCGCGGGATGGACTATAACCACGGCACAGGCCACGGCGTAGGCTACCTGATGAACATCCACGAAGCGCCTGCGGGATTCCGCTGTGCAGTCCGCGAGAAGGAGAAGGCGGCGTTAGAGCCCGGCATGGTCATCACCAACGAACCCGGGATCTATATCGAAGGTTCCCACGGCATCCGTACCGAGAATGAGATGGTTGTCAGAAAGGGACCCAAGACAGAGTACGGACAGTTCCTGTACTTCGAGCCGATCACCTACGTCCCGATCGACCTGGATGCCGTGAAACCGGATATGATGAAGCAGGAGGATAAAGATCAGCTGAACGCTTATCATGCGAAGGTATATGAACTGATCTCCCCGCATCTATGCGACGAAGAGAAGGAGTGGCTTAAGGAATATACCAGAGCCATATAACTTGAAGTAGATGTACTAGAATCCGCCTGTGCGGCTGGAATCATTTACAGCCGCACAGGCGGATTCTTTTTCTATCCCCGTACTTTCGTCCCGTTCCCGTCTCTCTTCGCCGTCTTCAACCGGTTAAGCGACACCTCCCGCTCCCCGATACGCGCTTTGACGTCCGAACCTTCTTCAATAAGATAAGCTTCTTCTACCTCATCGTTCTTACGAAGCCTGATCCCCCGCACGCCGATGGCGCCCTTCTTCTTCTCCGAGACTTCTTCGGCGGCAAATTTCAGGAAATATCCATCCTTCGTCCGAAGTACCACGCTCTGATCCTCACTGATGACCCCCACGGCGATCACCCCATCCTCACTCTGGAGCTTGGTCGCCGCAATCGTCCGCTTCGCCACCTGGAATTCATTCCCGTCAACCTTCTTGACCATCCCCTGTTTTGTAGCAAAGAACAGTCTTGCATAACGCATCTGCTCGGAATCACAGAGATACACGATCTCCTCCTGCGTACTGTCAAAATTACTTACATTATCTATGGGAATCCCTTTGTCCCGGAACTTCCCGTAAGGCAGGTCCATGACCTTGACCTGATGCATCTTCCCTGTATTCGTGAACACACAGATCTTTCCTGTATTCATACAGGATACAATGTACTTGTTCTCGGCGTCCGCCGCCTCTTTATTTCTTCCATAAGTATTGGTATCCACCGTCTTGGCGTAGCCGAAACGATCCATCAGGAAGACAACCTCCTGTTCCTCCACCTTCTTCTCCTCATAGACCGCTTCTTCGGCGTTCTCCACCACAGTACGGCGTTCTCTGGCAAATTCTGCCTTAAGCCTGTCCAGGTCTTCGATAATCACCTCTGCCATGGATTCATAATGATTCAGAATCTCCTCATAACGGGCAATCTTCCCAAGTGTCTCGTCATGCTCCTTCATCAGCGCCTCTATCTCCAGACCAATCAGCTTGTACAGACGCATCTCAAGAATCGCCGTGGCCTGACGCTCGGTAAACCGGAGCATAGACGCCATCTTCTTAGAAATCTTCGTCTTGAACTTGATGTTATCGGTCACACCGCCAACCAGGCAGGCCTTGGCGTCCTTCACAGACTGGCTTCCCCTGAGGATCTCAATGATCAGGTCGATCACATCGCAGGCCTTGATCAGCCCTTCCTGGATCTCCTTCTTATCCCGCTCCTTGTTCAGAAGGTTCTGGTACTTCCTGGTGGCCATCTCAAACTGGAAATCCACATGATGCTCGATGATCTTCTTAAGCCCCATGGTCTCGGGCCTTCCGTCCGCCACCGCAAGCATATTGACCCCAAAGGTATCCTCAAGGCGGGTCTTCTTATAGAGCATGTTGGTAAGATTCTCTATATCGGCCCCCCGCTTCAGTTCGATCACGATACGGATCCCTTCCTTGGAGGACTGGTTCGAGATATCCACGATGTCACTGGTCTTCTTGGATTCCACCAGGGCGCAGACATCATTCAGGAACTTGCCGATCCCCGCGCCGATCATAGTATACGGAATCTCCGTAATGACAAGACGGCTCTTGCCGCCCTTCATCTCCTCGACCTCCACCTTGCCCCGGATCTTGATCTTGCCTGTCCCGTTCTCATAGATGTCCAGAAGGTCGTCCTTATTCACCACGATACCGCCTGTAGGGAAATCCGGCCCCTTGATGTATTTCATCAGCTGCTTTGTGCTGATATCATCATTCTTCATGTAAGCCTTGACCGCATCAATCACTTCTCCCAGATTGTGGGTCGGGATACTGGTCGCCATACCGACCGCAATCCCTTCCGCCCCATTGACCAGGAGGTTGGGAAGACGCACCGGGAGCACCTCCGGCTCCTTCTCCGTCTCGTCAAAGTTCGGCACAAAATCCACGATATCCTTGTCAAGATCCGCCAGATAAGCCTCCTGCGTCACCTTCGCAAGCCGCGCCTCCGTGTAACGCATGGCCGCCGCGCCGTCCCCCTCGATGGAGCCGAAATTCCCGTGCCCGTCGACCAGGATCATCCCTTTCTTGAATTCCTGGGCCATAACCACAAGCGCCTCGTAGATCGAACTGTCGCCGTGGGGATGATACTTACCCATGGTATCGCCCACGATACGCGCGCACTTCCGGTAAGGCCTGTCGAAACGTATCCCCAGCTCATGCATGTCGTAGAGCGTACGCCTCTGCACCGGCTTAAGCCCGTCCCTGACATCCGGCAGGGCGCGGGCCACGATCACACTCATGGCGTAATCTATATATGATTTCTTCATCACATCCGAATACTCGGTCCTTATAATCTGTGAATCCTGCATTCTCTTCTCCTTACTAAGACAGCCGCAGTCCCTCCATATGTCCCGCGGCCCGATACATCATCTTCCTGCTTCTTATATTTTCCTGCCGTCCCTTGAACCATATTCCAACTGCACAGGCAAAAAATCAGATATCCAGCTCCGCCTCCGTCGCATTCTCATAGATAAATGTCCGTCTCGGCGGCACCTCTGTTCCCATCAGCATCTCCGTCACCCCGGACGCCATCCTTGCATCCTCAATCTCCACCAGCTTCAGAATCCGCGTCTCGGGATTCAGCGTCGTCTCCCACAGCTGCTCGGCGTCCATCTCTCCCAGACCCTTGTACCGCTGCAGGGTAAACGCTCCGTCATGGGTCCTGCGGTATCTCTCAAGCGCTTTATCGTCGTAGAGGTATTCCTCCTCTCCCTTCTTTGGCATCGCCTTATAGAGCGGAGGCATGGCGATATAGACATGTCCCTCAAAAATCAGCTCCGGCATAAACCGGTAGAACAGCGTCAGTAGCAGCGTAGAGATATGCGCCCCGTCCACGTCCGCATCCGCCATGATGATGATCTTGTCATAACGCAGCTTACTGATATCGAAATCGTTGCCGTATCCTTCCGAGAATCCGCAGCCAAATGCATTGATCATCGTCTTGATCTCCGCGTTGGCAAGCACCTTGTCGATACTGGCCTTCTCCACATTCAGAATCTTTCCCCGGATTGGAAGGATCGCCTGGTACATCCGGTCTCTCGCCGTCTTTGCGGAGCCGCCGGCAGAATCCCCCTCCACGATAAAGATCTCGCACTTCCCTGCATCCCGGCTCTCGCAGTTGGCCAGTTTCCCGTTGCTGTCGAAGGAATACTTCTGCTTCGTCAGGAGGTTCGTCTTCGCCCGCTCCTCCGTCTTACGGATCTTCGCCGCCTTCTCCGCACAGCCGATCACCTTCTTCAGATTCTCAAGATTCCGGTCAAAATAACGGATAATCTCGTCACTGGTCACCTTGCTGCACGCCCTGGATGCGTCAGGGTTATCAAGCTTCGTCTTGGTCTGCCCCTCGAATCTCGGATCCGGATGCTTGATAGAGACGATCGCCGTCATGCCGTTCCTGACATCCGCCCCCGTGAAATTCGTATCCTTCCCCTTCAGGATCCCAAGCTCCCTGGCATAGGAGTTGATCACCGTCGTAAACGTGGTCTTGAACCCGGTCAGATGGGTTCCGCCTTCTGCATTATAGATATTATTGCAGAATCCAAGGACATTCTCATGAAATTCATTCACATACTGGAACGCGGCCTCTACCTCGATTCCCTCTGCCTCACCCCGGAAATAGACCGGTTCATGGACCGCTTCCTTCTTGGAGTTCAGATCCCTGATGAACCCTAAGATCCCGTCGGGTTCATGATAGACGATATGTTCCGTCTCCGCGCCCCGCTTGTCATCGAATATGATCGTAAGCGTCGGATTCAGATACGCCGTCTCGTGCATCCGGCTCTTTACCTCCTCCGCACGGAACCTCGTCTTCTCGAATATCGTATCATCCGGAAGGAAATTCACCTTCGTCCCCGTCTTCCTGGTCTTCCCGATCTTAGGCAGCAGCCCGTCCTCAAGTTCGATTACCGGCTTCCCCCGCTCATAACGGTCGTGATGTACATACCCCTCCCGGCTGATCTCCACATCCATATAGACGGACAGCGCATTCACCACCGAAGAGCCCACTCCGTGGAGTCCCCCGCTGGTCTTATAAGCCGTATCGTCGAATTTGCCTCCTGCATGGAGCGTCGTGTAGACCACCCTGGCCGCCGACACGCCGGTTGCATGCATCCCCACCGGCACGCCTCTCCCGTTATCACTGACCGTAGCCGAACCGTCACGCTCCAGCGTCACACGGATCTCCGTACAGAATCCCGCCAGATGCTCATCCACCGCATTATCCACGATCTCATAGATCAGGTGGTTAAGCCCCTTCGTTGACACGCTTCCTATATACATTCCCGGTCTTACACGTACCGCTTCCAGCCCTTCCAGTATGGCAATACTATCTGCATCATATGTATTATTATTCGCCATATTCTCAAATCCTTTCTCTATTTCCGACGCCCTGGGCCCGCCTCCATTTATGCCTTCCTATCTTAGCATAACTTTGTAAATATTTCCACACCTTCCACATCTTAGCACAAACTATGGCATTGTTCAAATACATTTTACTTTGAAAGTCCAGCGCTCTGACGATGAACTGCGCGAAGTATCTGCAATGCCAATATGGGGGTTATTTTGTAAGCACCGTATCCAGTACGTCTGCAAGATACGTCACCGCATTGCGCATCTCATCCACCGTATTGGTCTGCGCCCCTGCCTCGATCAGAAGGGTCTTCGGCTTAAAATGCATGTTGTAGCGATAGCCCTTCAGATAAATATGCCTGGTAAACCCCGGATACTTCTCAAGCGCGGCCAGCTGCATCTGCAGGGAAAAAGCCAGGTTATCCTGGATATACGGATTGGCCAGATAACCGATATTGCCATTTGCCTTGGTCCGGCTCATCCCGTTGAAAAACATGATCTGCGCGGTCTGCTTCCCGTCAATCTCCGTCACCAGATGGGTCTGTTCTCCCACTCCGTCCCGGTGAAGGTCGATGACCACTTCGATGCTTGGATTCTCATTGAGAATCTGCTGAATCTCAGGCTCCGCCAGATCATAGGCCATACTCCGGTCCAGTTTCCCGTCCACCATATCATAGACTCCCTTATGATGAATCGTCTCAATCTTATATTTTTCATTGAGAAGATCCGTCAGAAGATTTCCCATTCCGACAATCGTCGTACTCTCATCTCCCGGTACGGAATCGACGAAAGCTTCCTGGGAATGTGTATGGTAAATCAGCACCTTGGGACCCTTCTTCGACTGGTCGATCTTCATGTTCTTCTCCAGAAGCACCTGGGCGTTTAGAAGCTCCGGGTCCGCCATGGTACTGGAATCAACCGTGTAAAATGTACCTAACAGGTACTCATAGTTCATAAGCTTCTCCATGGAAGTGTCAATCTGAGGCGCAGACGCCTGAACCGCCGGCTCCTCCTGCCCCTCCCCATTAACCAGCTTCCCGTTCTCGTCCACCATATTCTCGTCGTTCGCCTGACTGGCTAGGATCATCTGTATCGTCTCCAGGTCCTCCACATCCGTATATGCAGACATCTTTCCTTCTATATAAGTGCCAAGCGGCATCATCTCCATGGCCGTCTTTGCCACCCACTCGAAGACGGATCCTTCTTCACCGCTCTCCACATAGGCAAATCCTGTGAGGAACGTTTCAGAGGCCTTCTCCATCAGTACTCTGTTCAGTTTTGTCCAGTTCTTCTGTTCGGGCTTTTGGGGCAGGGACAGATTCATATACGAATATACGATCAGAATCCCCAGGATCACTGCGATCAGAATCCGGCTGACCTTGACTCTTCCTTCCACATCATCACTCCATCTGTCATATCGTTCCCTAACACTATATGACACCCATTTCCTGATTATGTGCATGTCCCTTTGAAAAGAGCATATTCAGCGCCTCCGATATGGTATAGCTGATCCGCTTGACCGTCTCGTCAATATCCTTGGGCGTCACGAACAGCCCGTTCAGATGCGGGGAGATCAGCTCCTTCACCAGCTCGTATTTCTCCGCCGCGTTATATCCCTGCATGACGACGCCGACGCCCTTAAGCGTCTCGGAGCTCTCAAGCGCCAGGATCAGATTCTCCATCGTATCATTCACGATTGTCGCCGCATCCACCACCGTCGGTACGCCAATGGCGACTACCGGGATCCCTACCGTGTCTTTGGTGATGGCGTTGCGGTGGTTGCCCACCCCGGATCCCGGATTGATGCCGGTATCTGTAATCTGAATCGTCCGGTTCAGACGTCTGGAGCTTCTTGCCGCCAGCGCGTCCACCGCAATCATCATGTCAGGCTTCGTCTCCCGGACGATTCCCTTGATGATCTCCACCGTCTCCATCCCGGTCTGGGCCATGACTCCCGGGACGATGGCGCTCACCAGGCGGACATTCTCCTCACCCATGGCATACTTCCCGTACTCTTTCACGATATGCCTGGTAATGTTCAGATTATCCACCACATACGGACCCAGGGCGTCCGGCGTCACCTTGCGGTTTCCAAGGCCCACCACAAGAATCGAGTAATCTTCCTTATCCTTCTTTATAAAATGCGCCAGAAACTTCGCAAGCTCTTTTGATATCTCATCGTGATAGTCCTCGTCCGGCACCGCCATGTTCGGCGCTTCCATGGTAATGTAGGTCCCCACCGGTTTCCGCATCACTTTTGCTCCGTTCTCCGTCTCGATCTTAACGGTCGTCACCTTGATCTCCCGTTCCTCGTCATAGTCCTCGTTCAGGGAGACCCCCGAAACCTCCACATTGTCCGATTCAAACCGCTCCTTATCCTCAAGAGCAAGGTCCGTTCTGATGCTATACTTTTCAATCATCCCTTATATCCTCGCTTTAAACTTATTTATCTGCTAGTTTTTACAATATTTTGAGAAATATGTATTGACAGAAGCCATATCTTGCCCTAAAATAAGTTCGTATGTTTCGTTAGAACGTCCGTGTCCGGCTCTAACGAAGTCAGAATCGATA
>CAMSTW010000002.1 GCA_947063855.1 uncultured Dorea sp. | reverse complement strand
TCACAACTTACTCTATTCTCCCCAGCATAGCTGGGGGATTAGCGATTTCATTTATAATGTTCTTTTTATTAAATCCATTTTCAATATAGTACTGTTCCAAACTTCTGGCTTGATTCCTCGTCAAATCTTCATATTGAATTTCTAAAACATCAAACTTTGTTTTCCCTTTGTTAGCAACATCTAATTTCTCGTAGCTATAATTATGCTGGTAAAGTCTTGTTTCTAATTTTTGCTTCGTAATTCCTGTATATACCTTTTCATCATTTTTAACCCCAAAATATACTTTATTATCTTTTGCTCCTTTATTTAACCACTCATCAAAGCCTGGCGGTGTTTTTTCTGAAGCTGAAGCATTGTTCGGATTATATTTCCCTACTAAACCATATGCATCTGCCGCGGTTCTTTCCTCCGCAGGTAATGTAGTAGGTATTCCTCTGTCAGCAAGAATTTTGTATGGATCATTGAGCTTGGAAGTTGGCGTTTTAGTAGGCGTCAGATTCTTTGTCGCCATCTCCGTAATATGCCCCGGCGCCATCTCCGGCTGTTTTATATTCTTTGCCCAATTGATAATCTTACCAACGCCATAACTCGCCGCACCGGTCATCCCGCCAAAGATTGCTCCAGACGCACCGCCGGTCAATGTATCCCATAACACCGTCTTCGGATCATTACCTGATAGGGTCGAATATGTTACCCCATATATCGCACCGCTCGACGCTCCTGAAACTATACCTCCAAACACTGAGGCTCCAAGTGATCCTTCGGCTAATCCAAGAGCTTCGGCTGCCGCTAAGCCTGCGCCGCCGGTAAAATACCCAACTACCAGCACTGCTACCGTTGATGCTGTGATAATGCCAACTTTTTTCCAGTCTATTTCTTTGGAGACCTTCTCTTTTGAATTACATAATTCTCTTACTACATTCTGTCTGACTCGCCGCACAATATCCGATATCTTAGTAACGGAACTGGAAACCTGCGTTGAGTAGCCTTTTTTCTGGCTCCTGGATTTCCAATAATCAGGATTACTCTTCGCCGCCTGCACCGCCTTCGCCCCGGTCACTGCACTCTGGACTTTCACAGACGTACTCTTCCCTACCGAGACTGCGCTCTTCGTCACTCCTGCGACGACTCCTGCCATGCCTCCTTTCCTGCTTGATCTTGCAGTCTTCGCTCCTCTTGCGTATCCTGTAGGATCAGCATAATTCACCGGGTTATTCTGCGTATATGCATACCTGTTCCTGGACAACGGCTCTGTCTGTGTCCCCAGATACGGATCTTCGGATGTGAATGTACCTGACGCAGGGTTATAATACCTCGCCCTCAGATACTGGAATCCGGTCTTTACGTTCGACGATTCCCCGTTATACCCGTAATAATTCACCGCATCCGGCGTCCCTGAAGCCAGATTTCCGTATGGATCGTACCGGTAACTGTTGGTCAGCTTCCCGTTCTCTTTTAACAGCCCTGTCACGCTTCCCTGTCCGTTATATAGATAATAACTGTTTTCTCCGGTTTTATCAACACTAACCCGTTCTTCTCCGTAGACATACGCCTGACGCACTTTCTCGTCTGCGCCGTACTCCATGAGCACTTCCGCGTTCTCCCGGTTGATGTCATTGACATACTCGGTCAGGGTATAGCCCTTCGCATTCACTCCGCCCTTCACTACGGACGCAAGCTGCTCTTTGGGGCTGTCCCCGTCTTCTGTCCTCTGGGACTGCGGGATCAGCACCTCTTTGCCGTAGCAGTCTTCCCACTTGTAGGTATTGTCGATCTGGAATACGCGGTTGTTATCCCCGTCATACATGGCCGCCATCAGGACGGTCCCGCCCTGGCTTACCGCTTTCAGACGGTTCTCCGCCGTATATTCGTACTTCACCGGATCTTCGTATGTATTTTCCTGTGCGGTGATTAGGTTGCCGTCTACGTCGTATTTGTAGCAGGCTCCCTTATCTCCCCAGATCCTGCAGTTGACCTTCTTCACCAGCTGGTTGGAGTCATTATACGTGTACTTATACTTGACGGTCTGGACGCCGTCCTCCACCCGTTCATAGACGGTGCGGTTGCCCGCTTTGTCATACGTATAATTGTGTACGGTCTTTTTGCCGCCTTCCGCCTTCTCGGTGCATCTTACCAGCTCCCAGTTGCCGTCATACTCATAGGTTCGGCTTGTCTTGACCGTCTTCTCCTCGTGGCAGCACCTGGAGTCTTCCTTGATCTTCTGGCCTCCCCAGTTGTACCAGTCCGAGAAGCTGGGCGTTTTCCTGGTCCCGGCCTCAAGCTCCGCCGAATCCTCCGCCGTCACATACCCCTGCTCGTTATACTGGTACTCATAGGATGAGATCATCTCCCCGCAGGTGCCGCAGGTATTCACAAGCTTCGTTACATGGTCTTCTGCGTCATAGGTTACCTTCGTCTTTGTGCCGTCTGGCCGGACTGTCTCTGTCACACGGTTAAGCGCGTCATGCTTATACTCTGTCACGCGGCCGTCCCTGTCCGTAACCTTTACCAGATTATCATTCAGGTCATAGTTGTAGGATACCTTCGTCCCGTCCGGATAGATGATCTCACTGAGGTTGTCGGCTTCATCGTAGGCGTATCCCACGGCCTTGCCCGAACCGTTCGTGACTTTTATGATCCTGCCAAGCTCATCGTACTCATAACTGCTCTTCCCGGTCCCGTCCTTCATGGATACCCGCTCGCCGGCGGTGTTGTAGGCATATGTGACCGCTTCTTCGCTCTTGCCGCCTTTCGCATCCTCGTAAGATTTCTCCAGCAGGTCGTTCAGCTTATCGTAATCGTAGGATACCGTCTTACCGGACGCATAGGTATGCGCCGTAAGCCTTCCCTTCCCGTCGTAGGCGAAGTTCTCCGTCCTTCCCGCCGGATCCTTAAGGGAGGTAAGGTTGCCCTCCAGGTCATAGACGTACTCCGTCTTCTTCCCGGCGGCGTCCGTGTAGGAAACCATCTGGTCCATGTTATCGTAGGCGTAACTGGTGGTCCCGCCAAGGGGATCCGTCACCTTCGTCAGGTTATCGCCTGGATCATATTCATAGTGTGTCTTCAATCCTGTACGGTCTGCCGCCGTCAATATATTTCCGTGCGGATCGTACTCGAATCCCACCGTATGTCCTGATTTATTCGTGACCTCTGTCACACGGCCGTCCTTGTCGTATCTATAGGAAACCTTCTGCTTTAATGCGTCGGTCTCTTCTGTCAGGCGGCTGCTCTTGTCATAGACGAAGTGCTGTGCATATCCCATGGGATCCGTCACGGAGGTGATGTTGTAGTTCCCGTCATAGCCGTAGCTGGTCTTCCTGCCGCCCGGCTTCGTTACGGCGGTCACATTTCCTGCCGGATCGTAGGCAAACGCCGTCACCTTCCCCATCGGATCCGCCGCCTCTACCATCCTGCCTGCCAGGTCATAGGTATAATTCTCAGTCCTTCCAAGCGGGTCTGACGTCTCCAACAGATTGCCGTACCTGTCGTACTTATAATGACTGGTCCCTTCCAGCGCATTGGTAGAGGAAACCATGCGGTGCAGCCTGTCGTAGGTATAGAGGTCCACGCTTTTTAAGCTGTCGGTTTCCTTCACCACATTGTCCGCCGTGTCATAGGAGAAGTTCTTCTGATATCCCAGCGGGCTGGTCATGGTCTTCAGTCGCCCGGCCTCGTCATATGTGTAGGAATACTCGCCCCCGTTCGGCTGTGTGATCTTCGTTACACGGTCATTCAGATCCATGCTGTAGGCGGTCTCATTTCCCTTAGCATCCACAACGGATACCACATTGCCGTGCGGATCGCGGCTGTATTTTGTCACCGCGCCCTTCGGCGAGATCTCCTCCACCAGATTGCTCAGGCCGTCATACTTATATTCCGTCACCAGCTCCATCGGATCCTGGTACTTTATCAGGTTGCCCAATGCGTCATACCGGTATTCGGATACCTCTTCCATCGGGGACGTCTCCCGGATCCTGCGGTCCAGTTCGTCATACTGATAAGACGTAACGCCGCCGTTGCCGTCTGTCTGCCGGGTCAGGTTGCCATTGGCGTCATAGGCGTAGCTGGTCTTTACGCCGTTCTCATCCACGGCTTCTAACAGATTATCATTGCCGTCATAGGCGTAGCTTCTGACTGCCCCAAGGGGATCCGTCACGGATGCCACGCGGTTCTTCTTATCGTACGCGTACCGGTAGACCGCTTCCTCTCCCTCTGTCATGGCAAGCAGATTGCCCACCTTGTCATAGGAAAATTCCGTGCGGTTCCCTTCCGCGTCCGTAACGGATACCATACGGTCCATGACATCATACCCGTAGGCCGTGACGCTTCCGTCGGCTTCCTTAATCTCCAGCAGTCTTCCATATTTGTCATAGGTATAAGTCGTTGTCCGTCCGGTCTGGTCGGTCAGGCTTGTCAGGTTGCCGGCGCCGTCATAGGCATAGGTCTTACTGTTCCCGGCGTTATCGCTCTCCTTAACTACCCGTCCCACTCCGTCGTATTGATACGTAAGCTCCAGGCCCTGGGCGTCTCCTGCGAAAATGAGCTGTCCCTGGGCGTCGTAACGCATGGTGGTCTTCGCGCCCTCAGGCCCTGTCAGTTCCGTGTTATTCCCGTTCTTATCATAACTGTAGGCGTACACGCCGCCAAGGGCGTCGGTCATCTTCCGGACATTTCCCCGGGAATCGTAGGAGTATTTTGTGCTCCCCTTTAATGCGTCTACCGTCTCCTTCAGATTATCCAGCGAATCATACTTGAAGGCCGTGATGTTGCCCAAAGGATCTGTCACAGACGTCAGGCTGCCAGTCTTGTCATAGGTATAGGAGCTGGCGTTCCCGTTGCCGTCCGTACTGGCCGTCAGATTGCCGTTTGCGTCATACTCATTGGAATATACCTGTCCCAGATCGTCGGATACACTGGTAACCCTTCCTGCGCCGTCATAGGCGTAAGTCTCCGTCTGCCCTTCTTCATTGGTATAAGAGGCCATCCTTCCTGCCGCATCATAGGTATAGACGCTGACTCCGCCTTCCGGGTTCGCTGCCTTGATCCGGCGGTTGTTCCGGTCGTATTCGTAGCGGTATGTCCGCCCGCTGTCGTCGGTTTCAGATATTAGATTGCCGTTTGCGTCATATTGGTAAGACACGGCTGCTCCAAGCTCGTCTGTCGATGATGTGAGCCTGCCCATGCTGTCGTATGCGGCCGCCGTTCCTGCCCCGTCCGCATATATAACCTTCGTCTCATTGCCAAGGGCGTCATAGGAATACTGTGTCGTATTGCCAAGGGCGTCCGTCGCCTTCGTCAGAAGCCCCAGCGCGTTATACTCATAAGAGGTGGTATTCCCTTCCCCGTCCGTATAGCCAATCCGGTTATCCGCCGCGTCATACTCGTACTGCCTGACGCCGAAGTCCTTATTGGTCTCACTGATGAGCCTGCCCATCTTATCGTAAGCGGAGGCGATGGTGTTCCCTTTGGCGTCGGTGGAACGGATCTCCTGATTATTCTTGTCATACTCGTAAGAGATGGAATGCCCGTTCGCATCAACTGCCTGCGTCATGTTATACATGGCGTCGTAGGTAAATGCCGTGGTATTCCCAAGGGCGTCTGTCACGGAGAGGATATTTCCTGCGGCGTCCAGACTATACCTCTCTGCCCCGCCGCCGGCCGCTGTCCTGGCCGTGACGTCTCCATTGGCGTTATAGGAAACCGTCTCTTCATTCCCCAGCGGATCTGTCTGTGATACCGCGCGGTTCATGGCATCATAGGCGTAGCTCCACAGACCGCCTTCCCCGTCTGTATAAGAGGTAAGGTTCGCCCCGTCGTAGCTGTAAGCAGTGGTGATCCCCCTGCCGTCTGTCATGGATGTGATCCTGTGAAGCTCATCGCTGGTATATGTGATCCTGCTTCCGTCAGGCTGGTTCACCGCGGCAATATTTCCCGCGCCGTCATACTCGTAAGTGGTAACCGCCCCGTTATAATTCGTGGCAGAGACCAGCTTATTCTGCTCATTATAGGCGTAAGAAGCCGTACATCCGTCCTCCCGCGTCTCTGAGGCGACGTTGCCGAAGCCGTCGTAGGTATAGGTCTTTACCCCTTTGGACGTCACTTCCCGCTCCAGCTGGTTCTCCCCGTTATAGAAGCGCAGATCCATCGTATGGTTCGGATAGGTGATGGCTGTGGTCCGGTACTGGTCGTCGTAGCTGTAGATCGTCCGGTTCCCTTCATTATCGGTGGTGACGGTCCTGCCTTCGCTGTATTCAAATGTGGCTGTGCCCCCGTTGGCGTCGGTCTGGCTGACCACCCTTCCGCTGTCGTCGTAGGTATTCGTCACTACCGTATTGCCGTTCTCATCCTTCCAGCTGGTCATCCGTCCGTTGTCATCATACTGGTACTCCCGCTTACCTCCGGCAGCGTCTGTGGATGCGGTCAGGTTGCCCTTCTCGTCGTAAGCGTAAGTGAGCTGATTGCCGTCAGGGAGTGTGATTCCCGTGATATAGCCGAATTCGTTTTGCTTAACCGCAAATTCCTTCCCGGATGGCGTAATGATCTTGCTGAGATTATATTCCTCGTCATAGTCAAGACGGGTTACGAAACCGTCCACGTCGGTGATATACCTAAGGACGCCGTACTTATCAAAGGACAGGATGCTCTGCGCTGCGTCTTTGATCTCCCATCCGATCTCGTCATGGTCTGTTCCCTCGTATGTGACCGTCTTTAATTCATACTCATAGCCCGCCGGAGACACATAGGAGCCGTCCTCCTTCTTCTCGAAGAACAGGTAGCTTCCGTCTCCCCGCATGTACAGGATACTTCCGTCCTCCATCTGGACTAAGGACTGGTCGTAGTTGAAGCTCCATCCCCGTCCGAACATGGAATTCTGGTCTGTGGCTTTGGAATTGTAGCTGCGCACAATGGCGAACTCCCCGTTTAACTCCTTCATGGACGCGTCGGTCTGGTCCATATAGAAGTTCCCGGTATTCAGGTTCACCGGCTCGAAGCCGAATTCGCAGTGCAGCCCCCGCCCTAAGAGCGCGCCGTCGATCTTCATCTTGTCGATATCCGTAAGCGCCGGAGGGTTATAGGGCACATTCGTCTGCGGATTGCGGATAAATATGGTGTTATTCTCCACTACCAGCGCGTCCTGCACCTGGTTATCCTTCATGATATCCCGAAGCGGCACGCCGTAGTATCTGGCGATCTTGGGGAAGGTATCGAACTGCTTCACCCCGTAGATCACGAAGCTGTCACTGGACACTTCTTTTCCGGTCACCTGCTCTCCGTCTATCTCCTTTGACGCCCTGGCCTTGAAAAGATACAGCTTATCCTTCTCAAGCCCTACATACAGGTCGCTCTGCCAGTTCGTGTCTTTGCTGTAATACTTATTTGCCGCCGGGAACAGTACATTGAATTCCGTGCTGTCCGGATAGGTATAGAGAGGCTTCGCATCCGTCGTGCTGTGCTCTTCCTCTTCATCCGGCACAAGATAATATTCCACTTCGGATTTGCTCTTGGCCAGACCGTCGGCGAATACCGCGTCAAACTGCAGCTTCCCGTTCAGGCTCTTCTCCGTCATGGGGCGCAGGATGATGGTGGTGTCGTCGATGGACATATCCCGAAGGAAGGGATCCTCTGCCGGGGACCACTGTACGGAGATGCTCGGACCATAGGGTGAATTCCGGTTGTTCAGTACCTCGCACTGCATGGAGGCCGACAGGCCGGAGGCTTCATCGATGGCCTTTAAGACCATGCCGTTATTCGCGTATGTGCCCTGCACCCAGTCGTTGACCAGTTCCTTCACATCATAGTTGATGTAGGCGTTTCTCGCCGTGCTTGCATTCTGCACGTCTATGAACGTATGGTTCATGGGCTGGTTCGTCCATTTCAGCGGAAGCGACCATGCGTCGTCGATCCGGTACAGACCGAACTGGGACGCTCCGCCGCTGTACGCCGTCCTCTGGCTGACGGAGAATGTCGCGCTGTCGATCTTGGAATCCTTTGGGATGCTGCTGAAATCATAATTCACCTTGATATAGGTACGGCAGATCATGTGCATGGTCCCGTAACCCGACAGGTTGCCTGACTTGATCCCGTCATCGTAGCCGACATAAGGGTAATTATTGTCCCCGATATAGGTGTTGGGGCTTCCTTGCTCCACGCCGTTTAAGTTGAAGGCCTCCTTGCCGATGCTGACGGTGCTTGGGTCGATGCGGACCGGATACTGGCGTTCTTCGTCTGCAAGCCATTCTGCATCCGGTTTCACGGTAAGGATCGTTCTTCCGTCTTCCTCTTCGCGCAGTTCCAGCAGGATGTGGAAATCTACGGCTCCCGCCGCGTCCTCCATGGACGGAGCCTCCAGGATATACTCTGCCTCATCGATCGTTTTGTCTTTCGGATAGAGATATATCTGATTGTCCTTAAGCTCTGCCTTCATGTCCCCGCTCTTAAGCTCGTACTCGAACACCGGCTGCTCTACAGGTTTGTAAAGGACGATATCTTCCTTGATGTTGTGGTCTATGACTGTGTACTGTACGTCTATGCCGTCATAGACCTGATTGTACAGGATCGCGTTATCCTTCACCACGGAATGCGTATAGTCGCCGCCAAGGGGTACGATCTCTATACGGACATCGGCCTTCTCCACCACCATCCCGGCCTCTTCCGTGATGTTTCCGGGAAGCTGTACCACATAGTCGTTGGCTTTGTTCTGATAGATCTGTGTGTCTATAGGCTCTGCGGATTCTTCTCCTTGGGACGCCCCGGATGCTGTGCCTGACTTTGCGGTCTTCTTCTGCGCCTTCTGCGCCCGGGCCTTTTGCCCCGGCGTATCATCGGCCGCCCCGTCCGGCGATTCTTCCAGAGTATTATCCACCAGCTGAAACTCGCCCTCTTCATCCTTGTAGACGCCCACATATCCGCCGATGACCGTCGTATATTCCTTCTCACCGGTCTTATAGGTACGGGATTTCTCGTCATACTCGATCAGCTCGCCCTGCGGCTCCTGGGGCAGCGGATAATAATCGGCAGGCTCCTTAAGCTCTACAGGCGCTGTCTCTTCCGGGCTGGTCTCTTCCGGCTCCTGTGCCGCCGCCTCTGGGGATTCCGGTTCCTTTGGCTGTTCTTCCACAGTCTCCTTCGCCCCTTCTGGTTCCTTTGGCTCTGTCTTCTCTATTTCCCCGGAAGAGCCGTCTGCTCCCCCGTCAGTATCCTTAGGTTTCTCTATTCCTGCTTCTTCTGCTGTCAGCGCTTCCGGCCTTGACATATCCACATCCCTGGCCGAGTTCTCAACTGCTTCCCTGGCCTGGACAAATATAGGACCAGTTCCCTGGAATGCCAGCATAAACGCCAGCAGGAAACTCAAGAGTGACCTGCCTGCTCTTCTTACTGCATCTTTCTTCATTCGTATTCCTCCTGCTTTCTTACTCTCTTCTTTTAGCAGTCTGCTTCACATATCTCATGGGAATTTTCCTGTAACTTATTCCTTATCTCTTGTTTCTCATCTCATCTAATTTCTCCGGACGCTTCGGCTCATGAAAACCCAGCCAGGTCGGATATCCTCCTCCGCTTCGCGCCGCCTTTTCTATCACCTTTGCTGTCCTTGTAAGCAGATTCTTTTTCATGTTTTCTTTCATAGTGACTGATCCTCCTTCATCTTTCCGATTACCATATAGGCTGAAATCATCATCTCCGACGCAAGAACGGCATATGCCGCCGTGCCGGAGCGGATATACAGAAGCGCCGCTATACCTGTCCACAAGGCACAGGCAAACCCGGCGTTTCTTTTGGCAAGCTTCTTCTCCCCGTCTTCCATCCGGCGGTTGTGGAGAACTGGCGCCTGTAGCCAGATCCATGTGTTGTTTATGACTAAGCCTGTCATGAGATATGCAAAGCTGACCTCCATATATGCAAATAAACGGATAAATCCAAGAACCATCAGAAATGTAATACAGTAGACGCATCCGCACCGGAAGTAGGTTGAAGCGTGATAGCCTCCCGCCTGTGTCCTTACGGTCGCCAGTATGAGGAAGTAGAGGACGCCTGCTCCGGCCTGGTGGAACAAAGCGCCCAATATGATCACCAGCAGAAGATTCCACGCCGTCGAAATCAGAAGCTCCATTCCGTACTGGTATACCTCTTCATATTCCTTCTCGATCACCCGTTCACGCAGCAGCATGGCTGTCACTTTTTTTGCTCCATATACGATCATGCGCATCACCTTCCGTACCATATGTTGTATCAACCATAATCAATATATGGACTTCATACAATACCGGCGGTACAACCTGTAAAGAATCTGGCATAACCTGCAAGAGTATTAATGCTTTCAAAAAGAGAATATCCCCTTAGAAAGAGAGGGGAAAAGAATGAAGGAGAACTGACTGAGGGAAAACAACTTGCTATTCCTACTGTCTATGTAGGCAAGCAATGCAATGAGGAACGAGCCGCCAAAAAACAACAGGCTTAAAACCTCGTATGTACTCATCCACATCACCTCCCCCTTCTGTATTTCCCTTGATGGGATAGCGCTGAATAGCGTAACGGCGATTGCCGTTTGGGAAAGGCGGGAGGCTGTCCACCTTGTAACACGGTTATCTCTCTATCTATATACTGTTTTTCACTGTATTTTGCGAGGCCTTCTCTGCCGAACAGCTAGTACAGCGTTGCATAATTAACAGTGAATAATATGCTTGAGTTACACAGCCAAAAAGACTGCCCCTCGCCGAAGGCGGCTTTTATTCCCACATGGATCAGATGAAAAATATGTAGATTTCCTACTCAGGACATGCTATAATGCATACTATCAAGGCAACATTGTAATCGCAGAAGGGGTGATCAGATGTCATTGACAAATGAAGACTTGCTGGCAATCTCTCAATTGCTGGACACGAAGTTAGACTCAAGATTAAAGCCCATAGAAAATGATATCAAATTCATTCGGGACGAACAGGTACTAATGAAAGACGAGCAAAGACGCTTACGGGATGAACAGGCACTTACGAGAGACGCACTAAAGCACCTCAGTGACGAACAGGCTCTTATGCGGGAAGAACAGGCTCTCACGAAGAAGGAGCTTAAGCGGCTCAGTGACGAACAGTCCCTCACAAAAAAGGAGCTTAAGCGGCTCAGTGACGAACAGTCTCTTACGAAGAAGGAGCTTAAGCGGCTCAGTGACGAACAGGCTCTCACGAAGAAAGAGCTTAAACGGCTCAGCGACGAACAGGCTCTTATGAAGGACGAACAGGCTCTCACGAAGAAGGAGCTTAAGCGGCTCAGTGACGAACAGTCCCTCATGAAGGAAGAACAGGCTCTCACGAAGAAGGAGCTTAAGCGGCTCAGCGACGAACAGTCTCTTATGAAAGAAGAGCAAAGACTCTTCCGGGAGGAACAGCTACTAATGAAGAAGGAACAGACAAGGCTCAGATTAATCCTTGAGAACGATATCCTGCGTACTAATAATATTCTGGTCGAAAACTATCTGCCAGCGGCAAAGCGATATGAAAACGCCACAGAAAAGATAGATGCTATGCAGACCGATATTGATATCGTGAAAAAGGTTCTTGCAAACCACAGTGAAAAGTTACAAAAGATTTCTTGAATTTACGGATATATGGCAGCAACAACTACTACTTATCTTAGAAGAATCGCATCAAGCCTCTGTGCCTGATGCGATTCTTCTATCTGTGAATCTTCTGTTTTCTCATTTATTTCTGATCCGGTATCCGTATTCTATGATTGGAACCGCCGGAAAACCTATGGTTCCTGATCTTCCGCCGGCGCCGGATTCGAAACACTCACCTTATGGTCATACCAGGTCCCTTTCTTCCCGATCAGCGCCAGCTCGAATTCTTCCTCCAGAACCGGAACCGGCACGTCGAATCCATAGACCTCCTCCGTGAATCCGTCGCTGTATGTGACCGTATCTTCGGTTGGAGAGAGTATCTTCGCCCCCTCCTTTTTCGCCTCCCTGGCCGAACCAGGATAAAGATTGACGATATTCTTGGAAGCAAGGGAAATATGTATCACCATTTCTCCATTCTCCACGGTCAGCGTCCCCTTTCCGTCACACGCTTCGCTTACGTGGAACATGCTGCTGTCTGTATGAAATTCCGCCGTATAGGTTCCGTCCGGTAATTCTGACACGCCCGACGCTTTTTCACCTTCGTCATCTACCGCATCGTCATCTGCAGGAGCGGCTTCTTTGGTATCCTTCTTTCCGGCGTTTGCGCTTCCATCAACATTACCGCTCTTTCCCGAACTCCCTGCGTCTGCACAGCCTGCAAGCAGAAACACACACATCAGTAAATATACGCCTGTCATTATCTTCTTCATCCTGGTCACCCCTTAATTCCTGATATCTATTCGCTTATTTCTGATATCCGCACAATCATTCCTGACATCAATGTCTGACATCAATACCTAACGATTCATAACGTCCGCCGTATGCTGTACATAGATCTTCTGAACAGCGTCAACAGATCCAAGGCCTGCAATCTGCGCCTCCACGCTGTCGAAGCTTCCCGAAGCCCTGAAGCTGCTCATCCAGGAGTCCTCATCCTCTCCTGCCATATCGTTATTGGCGTGGTCTCCTGCCACAACCATGAGCGGGCGAAGGATCACATTTTTATAGCCCGCCTGCTTAACCGCTTCTACCACCGCCTCACAGGAAGTCTCCTCCGGCTCGCCTTCCACCGTGCCGATAAACACATTCTCATACCCAAGGCTTCCCATCTGGGTCTGCATCTGACTGTATGAAACCTTCGCCGTATGGGACGTACCGTGCCCCAGAAATACGAACGCCGCTCCGGCTTCTTTTGCCGCATCCAGACTGTCGAAGCCGGCTTCCTTCACCGCTTCACCGGTAACTGCCTTCGCAACAGCTTCTTTATCCGCATTGATCACCGAGGCATCCGAACCGACCTCGCCAAGCAGCGACTCTGCCACCTTCACGGATTCGAACCGATCCTGATACGCCTCTACAGCTTTCATCAGCTCGTCGTATTCCGCGCCATGCATCAGATGCGTAGGCTGTACCACCAGATTCTTAACCCGATTCGCCGCCGCACGCTCAAGCGCCTGATCCATGTTATCAATGACTTCACCGTCTCTAGCCTGCACATGATTGATGATGATCTGGGAGGTAAACGCCCTTCTGACCGACCAGTCCGGGTACGCCGCCTGCATGGCGTCCTCGATTCCCTTGATATCCTGTACGCGGCTGTCGTTGAAGGAAGTACCGAAGCTTACCACCAGGATCTCATTCTCGCCGATCTCATCCTGGTTACGGGAATCATCCTTAGACGCGTCGCCGGTATCCTTGCCGAAATAGTCCGGGTCGGCGTTCTCCCCCTCGACGAGCTCTCTCTGGGAATCCGTCAAAGCGTCCCACACTTCTTTTGCTTTCTTACACTGCTCATCTGTCATATCTGTTCTCTCCTGTACATAGATTGCGTCAATCAGCGCCGCGGCTTCATCGGCGGCTTTCTGGTCCGCATCTGTCTCCGGCTCATTCTCCGTATCTGTCTGGCTCTCCGTCCTGCCGTCCCCGGAAGATGTATCAGCCCTTTCGCCGCCTCCTGAGCAGCCGGTCAGCGCCATTGAACCAATTATAGCACCTGCCAATAAAACTGCAACCACTTTTTTCTTCATTTTTTCTTCTCCTTTTCCTGATTGTAAAGTATAATATGATACCTCTTGCCTGCACAGACAAGAATACTTTCCACCTGTATGGCTGAAAATCCATTTCCAGTACACAGGTGGAATATTTTCATACCGCCGGCAACGCTTCCGGTATAAAAAATAAGATCCCCTACTGTGGTTTAAAACCGCCACGGTAAAGGATCCTCTATACACGAAACAAGCCCGCAGAAATCCTGTCTGCATCATCACAAACATCACTGACTGATATGCAAAATAGCCCCCGTCAGATTCATCAATTCAATGCGGTGACTCCGTCAGTATCTCTGCAAGTCTGTACGTATAACCAGTTACTCGTGGTTCGAAACATATGTTTCCGTACATCATACAGGCAGGTCTCCCGGCTTACAGATCTTCGCATCAGCCATCTTCCCGGTTTCCCAGTGATATATCGGCTTTCTGCTCCCTGATTACGGTGACGAGTTCGTACAGGATTCACACCTGTTTCCCTTTTCACCAGAACCAACGCCCTCTTGTGGAATTATGCATTGTCCTGACACCTGTATGCTTTATTATTCTATTCCATATAATCCTGTCTTTCAAGCTCTTTCAGAAAATAATATATATTTTATATACCATCATCCGTGAACTGTGCGGCATATACATGCAGTAATCTCCTCAATCGCCGCGTTACGGGCGGTGACCGTCTGCATACCGGCTTTTTCGGCTGTCTGTGCCGTCTTCCTGCCGATGCATACCGCCTTCACCCTGTCATAAGGAAATGCCCCCATCATCCTTGTGAATCCTTCCACGGTCGAGCTGCTTGTAAATACCACCCTTGTAACGCCTCCCGCTTCCAGAAAGGAACGAAGATACTGCTCCTGTCCTTCCGGAAATATCGTGTCATAGACAGCCAGATCTGTGTACGTAAGCCCGGGGTTCTTCTCAAGCTCCTCAAGAATCTCCGCCCCGCCTATGGAGGACCTTGCAAGCAGGATCCCCGTACCATCCTCAAGCTCCCCGGCAAGCAGCCTTCCAAGCGACGCACCGTCATACTGCTTTGGCATATAATCTGCCCGGATTCCCCGCACCCGCAGCGCGTCACAGGTTCCCTGCCCGATCGCGGCGAACCTCATATGCGACACATGCCGGACATCCATTCCTGCCTCTAACAGAATCTCAAAAAAACGCTCCACTCCATAGACCGAGGTGAATGCCAGTACCTCATAATCCCGAAGCCTTTTAAGCTCTTTCTCAATCACCGCAAGGCGCACGCTGTCCCTGACCGGAACCGTCCGGATGACCGGAACCGAAAGCACCTCCGCTCCCAGCGCCCTTAACTGCTCCTGAAGTTTAAATCCCCGCTCAGACGGCCGTGTCACGACAATCCTTTCTCCCGACAGCAAAAGCTTATCATACCACGAGAACTGGTCCGCGAGACGGCAGACTTCCCCCACAACAATGATGGACGGAGGCTTGATCTTCTGCCTTTTTGCTTCTTCTGCCAGAGTTGCGGCCGTTGCAGCAACCCGCCTCTGCCCGGCCGTAGTTCCCTGCTGTAAGACGGCGGCGGGCATATCCGCGCGCATTCCCGCCTTAAGAAGCCCCTCCATGATCTCCTTAAGAGCTCCCACGCCCATGAGGAATACCAGTGTTCCCCCCATCCGGACAAGGGCTTCATAATCTATCGCCCCATCTTTCCCGGCTCTGTGATGTCCCGTGATAATATGCACACTCGACACATAATCCCTGTGGGTGACCGGAATCCCCTGGTATGCCGGAACGGCAATGGAAGAGGATATTCCCGGAACCACCTCATACGGAATCTTCGCCTCACACAACGCCTCCAGTTCTTCGCCACCCCTCCCAAAGAGAAACGGATCTCCTCCCTTAAGCCGTATCACCTTCTTGCCGCGCTTTGCCTCCCTGATTAAGATCTGATTGATCTCAGACTGGGGAACCGCATGATTCCCGGCTGATTTCCCTACGTCGATCCGCTCCTTATCCGGCGGAAGCATCGCCAGAATCTCCCGCCCCACAAGCCTGTCGTACACGATACAGTCTCCCATATCAAGAAGACGTCCTGCCTTCACGGTCAGAAGGTCCGCCGAACCCGGCCCGGCTCCGACAAGCCATACTTTTCCTGTTTTTCCCATATCTTCTTATTCTCCTCAAACACACGTTTCTCCCACAATCCTCTTTGCAAGCTCTGTTCCCAATATCCCGGGCATGCTCCGCTCCCCCGTCATACACATCTTCCGGGCAATCCCCGCCGCCTCATCATAGTAAAGCCCCGTTGCCTTCATACGCTTCTCATCCAGAATCTCTGCATATACTCCCACAGGCAGCGAACAGCCCCCGTTCAGATACGCCATATAGGCTCTCTCACAGCAGGCGCACGCTTCTGCCTCTGCGTCGAAGAAACCTTGCAGGAAATCATAGGAAAGGTCTCTCCTTCCCTGCACGCAGAGAATCCCCTGTCCGGCGGCAGGTATCATCTCATCTGTCGTAAAATACCTGCTGATCCGCTTAGTAAGACCGAGCCTTTTTAGCCCTGCCGCCGCCAGGACAAGCGCTCCGTATTCTCCCCTGTCCAGTTTCTCAAGCCTTGTCAGTACATTTCCCCGCACCATCTTAATCCCGGCGTCCGGATACAGCTCCTTAAGCTGCAGGATCCGCCGGTTGCTGGAGCAGCCGATAGGACCCCTCCCGTCGTATTCTGTGATTCCTTTGGGAAGTACAAGGACATCCCTTGCATCCTCCCTGGCGGAAACCCCGATGATCGGAAGTTCTTCCGGAACCTCCATGGGCATATCCTTAAGGGAATGCACGGACAGCTCCGTCTTTCCGTCCCTCAGCGCAATATCCAGTTCTTTGACGAATAACCCCTTCTCTCCAATCTCATCTAACTTCTTCGATAAGATCCGATCCCCGGTTGTCGTAAGCTTCACCAGTAAAGCCTCATATCCCCCGCAGCGGCTGTTGATATAATTTGCCACAATCTCCGCCTGAATACACGCAAGCCTGCTTCGTCTTGTTCCTATTTTAATCTGTTTCATTTTCCATCCTTCTTAATACCCTGTCTCTCCCATAATTCTTTGACTTTTGCCCGTACCGTGCTTTCTACCCGTACAGGGAATCCCTGACCACGCCCCTTAATTTCGAAGCAGTCCCCACCGCGGCCACACACAGGCCAAAATCCGGTCCTACCGTGAGAAGGAATCCATTTACCAGCAGGATCTCCCATGTGACCTCCTGAAAGATCAGGAAACGGCAGACGATAAAATAATATATCATTCCAATCCCATAATAGACCAGAAGCCCCGCCACAGAGATCAGAAGAAGCTTCGCAAACCGCAGGATCCCAAACCGCTCACACATCCACGCCATCATATATGCTGAAACCGCGAATCCAAGAAGATACCCGAAACCAGGCCGCAGCAGGTAGGAAGGCCCGCCTCCCGAGGCGAATACAGGCACCCCGGACAGCCCGATCAGCAGATATACCCCCACACTGACGCCCGCAAGCCGCCTGTTCAGCAGAAGGCCCGCAAGCAGCACGAAGAACCACTGCAGGGTAAAATGCATGGGAATCGGTTCTGTCGGCAGTGTGATCTTGATAAATGCACCCACGGCAATCATCGCCGCGAACAGGCCGCCTGCCGTCAATTCCCGGATACTTAAAAACTGTTTTTGACTCTTTATATTCATCTTCCTGCTCCCAAATAATCTCTCTTTCTCCTCTTATTCGTAAAATAATTCAATATCCCGCCTGCTATGATGATAAACGCCGCCATGATCAGGACACGTTTGGCGCCTTCCCTGGGAAGGCTGCTCTCACTGCCAATGGAATCCGAATAGAAATGAAGCGTATACTCAATCTCATGGGGCGCGCCCATTGCCACAGTGTCTGCGATGACCGGCATCTCCTCATCGAACGCCAGAACCGGAATCCGGAACCTGGAATTTCCGCCTTCTGTATTCTCGTTATAATAGGTCTCGTCCTCCACAATCATATAATCATAGTTCGAACTGCTCCACGTAATCTGTGCGAAATACTCCCCGGCCTTTACCTCCAGCAGCGTGGGTGATTCCACGCTTGCCTTTCCGCTTCCGCCTGATAAGACCACATCCACCGCATATTTCCCGTCCGCAAGACCCCCGCCGCCGGAAGGCGTCCCTGCTTCAGGCGCCCTTCCCCGGGACGGGTTCTTATCTTCAGGCAGCTTTCCCTGGGATGATTTCTTTGCTCCAGACACCTTTCCCCCGGAACACGTCTCTGACGCCTCATCCCTATGGGGAACCACGCCTGACGCCGCCTGTACATCCCCTTGGGGAATCACGCCTGACGCCGCCTGTACATCCCCTTGGGGAATCACGCCTGCTGCCGCCCATCCGGCGATGAGGACCGTCAAGATCAGGACACGGTGCAAATGCGCCCTTTCTTTCCCGCCAAATCTTTTTCCCATATGCCTCCCTCTCTTTCCTCCCCTGGTGTACTGACCGCATTATATTCAGTCAAACCTCCTTGCCTAAACTTCCATCAGACTGCATTGTCGGCGGTCAACGATGCCACCGCATCGCCTCCCTTCTCCGCCTTGCTGATGAAAATCCAACGCGGCAGATGGGCGAATAGACATGGAGGTTTGACTGAATATAATGCAGACAGCACACTAGCTTACAGGTTCTTCTTCTTATACAGATAACAGAACGCCAGTGCCGTCAGCGCAACCAGGTAGACTGCCAGTATCCCTATCCCCGTACAGGAAAAGGGCTCCCCGTTCGCAATGCTGCGGATCATGCTGCTGGTCTGGGAAAGCGGCAGGTACTGTATGACCTCCCGCAGTCCATGCGGTATGTTATCCGACGAGAAGAAGGTATTGCACAGATAGGCCATCGGCATGATCACATAATTGGAGAAACGCGGCACATCCGTATGCGTCCTGGCATAGAAGGATACCACGACCCCCAGGGTCGAGAACACAGCGCCGTTCAAAAACATAATCAGAAACGACCACCCGTTGAAGCGAAGCGGTATCCCAATGGGGAGTACCAGCAGGATGATGATGCATCCGGCATAGATTCCTCTTAAGCTTCCGCCAATGATCTGCCCTGCAATAAACTGCCACAAAGGCGTAGGCGAGATCATCACCTGGTCGAACGCCTTCTCATAAAGCCGCTGAACATTCAGGTTCTGCGCGATTGCATTGAAACTTCCGTTCATCGTGGTAAGCGCGACCACACCCGGGATCAAAAACTGCAGATAAGGCTGCCCGTGGGAGATTGTCTGGATCCCCATGCCGAACACAAGGATATACATCAGCGGGGCAATCATTGCCGCCAGCGTAATCTTGTAAAAATCTCTCCGGAATTCCACCCATTTTTCCCATAATACTGTCACGATTCCCATACTCAATACTTCTCCTGTTCTTATATCCTGACACAATCTCTTCTCCGGATACTCCCCTGCCTTCTTAAGAAATACATTCTCAGGCGTCTCTATCTCTTCTCCAGATACTTCCCCGCCTTCTTAAGAAATACGTCCTCAAGCGTCGTATTCCTCAGCGAAGCGTCTCTTTTCAATCCGGAAATGTACTGAATCGCCTCTTCCTGTGTCTTGAAAAACCGGCTGCTCATCTCCTCGTCCGACGTCTGGTCCACCGCATACCTGCCAAGCCGGTCAATCATCGCGCGCGGAGTATCCACTTCTTCCAGCCTTCCGCGGTCCATCAGGCCCACCCGGTCGCAGAGGATCTCTGCCTCTTCCATATAATGGGTCGTGAGCAGGATCGTCAGATGATTCCGGTTCAGCTTCTTAAGCAGGTTCCACATCTGACGGCGCGCAACCGCATCCATTCCCGCCGTCGGCTCGTCCAGAAGAAGAATGTCCGGTTCCGTAAGCAGCGCACGGCACACCATCAGTTTACGCTTCATGCCTCCCGAGAGTTTGCGAACGGTGCGTCTTCTGTAATCCATAAGGTCGCAGAATTCCAGCAGCCTGCGCATCTTCTCCCTCCGCTCCTTCTTCGGCACGAAATACAGCCTTCCCTGGTATTCCATGACTTCTTCTATAGTCATATCCTGGCGCATGGAATACTCCTGGGTCACGACGCTGATCCTGCGCTTCAGTGCGGTATTCTTCCTGTTAAGCTGCCCTCCGTCGATCAGGATCTCGCCCTCCGTAGGGAGAAGCAGTGTTGACAGCATTCCGATGGTTGTGGATTTCCCTGCGCCGTTTGGTCCAAGCAGCCCAAAGAAACCTCCGGTCTCAATGGTGAGATTCAGGTCGTCCACGGCTGTAAAATCATCATATTTCTTCGTGAGATTCTTTAGTTCAATCATGATTGTTCTCTCTTACTACTACGATGGAATAATAGCTTGCCCGCTCCGGCATATCGTCCACATTTTCATAAATGTGTTCATCCAGCATGCCGCAGTTCTCCACCATGATTCCCTTCATCTCCTTCTCCTTAAGCCTGTCCTTCACCACGGAAAGCTTAGACGCCGCCTTCATCAGAATCTTGCTACCCGGGTACGTCAGCGCTTCCTCGATATCATAGGTGGAAGGAATGATATGGAGCTGCTCTGAGCGGTCTGCCAGACTGCCGCCAAGCCTTGCCGCCACCGCGCAGAAAGACGGAATCCCGCTTATAATCTGCGTCTCATATCCCCGCGCTCTGACGATCCGGTGGATGTAGATATAGGTGGAGTAGATGGTCGGATCGCCAAGGGTAAGATACGCCACATCCTTTCCCGCATCCAGCTGTTTTGCGATCTGATCTGCCGCCGTCTCGTAATTCTCCTTTAACACCTGCATGTCTTTCGTCATAGGCGTAGACAGGTTCAGACATTCCTTCTCATCAAGTCCCTTCACGATTCCGGCCGCGATCCGGTAGCTGACCGCATGTTCCCTGCCTTCTGCCGGAACTGCTATCACGGGGCAGTTCTTCACCGTCTCCACCGCAAGATATGTCATGAGCCTTGGATCCCCCGGGCCGACTCCCACGCCGTATAATGTTCCTTTCAATGCTATCATCCTCTCTGAATCTGTGATTTTTTCATTGCGGATCCCTGCCGCAGCCTACTCTGTCATATACAGCAGCGCGTTACAGATACACGCCGCGATGTTACTTCCTCCTTTGCGCCCTCTTGCCACAATGTAAGGCGTATCCTCAAGTGTAAGAATCAGCTCCTTCGACTGCACCACATTCACGAATCCCACCGGAACCGCGATAACCGCTTCCGGCATAAGGCGCCCTTCCCGGATCAGCTCATACAGCCGGATCAGCGCCGTCGGCGCGTTCCCGATCGCGAAGATCAGTTTCCCGTCAAGCCCTGCCGCCTTTTCCATGCTGACAGCCGCACGGGTAAGCCCGCGGCGTTTCGCCTCTGCGGCGACATCCCCGTCGCTCATGAAGCAGTATACCTGCCCGCCGTATTTCCCCAGACGGTTCTTATTGATACCCGCCTTCCCCATCTGGGTGTCTGTCACGATGGACGCCCCGTCCTGGATTGCGGCCCGCATCTTCCTGACCGCATCCTTGGAGAATACCAGATTCTTTGCATACTCAAAATCCGCGCTGGTATGGATGCACCTCTTTACAATCGGCTCTGTTCCGGGGATAAGCGGCGTATCCTTAAGCTCCTCCGTAATGATCTCGAAGCTTCTCTTCTCTATTTCCTCCGGCGGAATCCTGTCATACCCTGCCGTTTCCCAAACTCCCATATCTATCTCCTGTTTCGTTTTTATTTCTCCCCCGGCCTGTTCCTGTACCGGGACGTATGTCTCTGCCTTCATCTGCTTTTTGTCCTGCTCCTTTTCTCTTTCGGCCTCTTCCTCTCCGACAGTCAGTCCTGAGACTACTCTCCACAAGCTGTGCGTCCCTGTACTGCCTGCTCCTTCCCCGGGCCCGGCCCTGTCTTAATCGTCGTCCCGACTCCGCAGACTACCCTGTCCACCTGCTCCGCATCCGACGCCAGCCGCGTGCAGATCCGTCCCACCGTCTCGCGGTATCTGCGCTCGAAGGAATCGGCCGGCACCAGCCCGTAACCGATCTCATCACTGATGATGACAATCCCGGGATTGATCCCGGCAAGTCCGGTCAGCAGTTCAAGATACGGTTCCCCCTCTTCCTCCTGCATGGCGCGGCGGATATATGCCTCCAGATGGCAGATTCCCCCGCATGTCCTGACTGCATCGTAAGGACAGTCTCTTCCGTCCGCCCAGACAATCCGGGGGAATTTTCTTCTGGCGTACTGGGTTTTCCCCTGAAAGGAGCCTCCTATGATCATCTTCATAACCTGTTCTTCACCTCCACCGCAATACCATACACCACCTCTGTCACCCTGTCCGCCAGAAGCGCCAGGCGGCAGTTGACCTCTCCCATGACCTGCTTATAGCGTATCATCTCAGGACCATACTCAAGTCCCTCCGAGTTCACTTCATTTGTCACGACCACCACATTGCCGGCCGCTCTTCTTATGGCTTCTATCCCTCTTAAGATCTCATCTGCGGCAGACTGTCCCGAAACTGCCTTCCGCAAGATATGTGTCCCAATTTGTAAGGAATCTGTTCCAAAATCATGAGTCACAGTGGACTGCGTCGATTGATTCCGGGGCAGATTATCCTGCAAAGCAGGGCATGCCGATTGCAGAAATGAGTTGTCGGACAGTCTGCCGGGTATCCCGTATAATTCATTCGATACCAGATTGGAGATACACTCAATCAGCACAGTCACCGAACCATATGCTTCAAGCCTCCCGGCAACACGCGCAAGTCCGGTATAGCACTCAACCGTCTCAAATCCCTTGCCTTCCCGCATCTGCCGGTGCCGCCGGATCTTCATCTTCGTCTCTTCCCCGTAAGGGTACATCGTTGCGACATAGACAAGCTTCTCTCCCGGCCCCTTCCGGTAACGGCACGCCATCTCCTCGGCATACTCCGATTTGCCGCTCCCGCTCCCGCCTGTTATAAGATGAACCATCACTTCTTCCTTTCCATTATTATTCAGCCGCCGTCTGACAGCCTAATCTTTACTATAGCTATTTGAAATCCACCACCACCTGTACAGGTGAAAAATCTCCTATTTTATGCCAATCATCCTGTATACAGCGTCCATATCCACATTTTCCCGGACGATCTTGGCCAGCTTATCGTACTGCGCCTCCTTATACTCTGACTGATTGACCGCCTTCACTCCCTCGCCGCAATAACCCTTCTGACAAAGCAGCGCGCCCACAACCCCCGCCGCGACCTCTGCCCGGTCGAAGATCCCGTGGACATAACAGCCGTAGACATGGTCCGTACACAGCCCGTCCTCCTTTGGCGCGCCCTGTGTCACAGTATCCGTAAGCCGCAGCATCCTCTTCCCTCTGGTTTCCGAGACGCCCATGTGGATCTCGTATCCTTCTGCCTCCACCTGGTTCAGCCCGCCAAGGAGCCCCCCGATCTCCTGAAAATACCCTTTCACGCGGGTGCGTGTCTTCTCCGGTGCAAATCTTGTCTTCATCGGAAGCAGTCCCAATCCCCTGACGCTCCCTTTCTGCTCTACCCCCTGCGGATCCTCGATACTCTCCCCCAGCATCTGATATCCGCCGCAGATTCCAAACACCAGCCTGCCCTGATCGCTGTGCCTTAGAATCTTCGCCTCTAAACCGCTCTGGCGGAGCCACAGAAGGTCCGCGATGGTATTCTTCGTGCCGGGCAGCATCACCGCATCCGGACTGCCGAACTCGCCTGCGCTTCCTACATACCGAAGCGTCACGTCCTCCATTCCCTCTAACGGGGCAAAATCCGTGAAATTCGAAATCCTTGGCAGACGGATCACCGCTATATCCACCCTTCCGTTTTTTCCCTTTCTTGCGAATCTCTCCGTCAGGCTGTCTTCGTCGTCAATATCCAGATAGAAATACGGCACTACGCCGCAGACCGGAATCTTCGTCCTCTCCGTCAGCATCTCAAGCCCAGGCCTTAAGATCTCCTTGTCTCCCCGGAATTTGTTGATGATCACTCCCTTGATCCGCCTTCGTTCCTCTTCCTCCAACAGTTCCATGGTTCCCACGATCTGGGCAAAGACGCCGCCCCGGTCGATATCCCCCACAAGAAGAACCGGTGCGTCCACCATCTTAGCAAGCCCCATATTCACGATATCATTCTCCTTCAGATTGATCTCTGCCGGACTTCCCGCTCCTTCTATCACGATCACATCACAGGCTTCCTCAAGCCGGTGATACGCCTTAAGGATATCCGGAATATATTCCGTCTTCTTCCTGTAATATTCTGACGCCGACATGACGCCCACTGCTTCCCCGTTTACGATCACCTGGGAGCCTGTGTCGTTAGTCGGCTTCAGGAGGATCGGGTTCATGGCCGCCTCCGGTTCGATACCCGCCGCTTCTGCCTGCATCACCTGCGCCCGCCCCATCTCCAGACCTTCTTTCGTGATAAATGAATTCAGCGCCATGTTCTGTGATTTGAAGGGCGCCGCCCGGAAACCGTCCTGATGGAGCACCCGGCACAGTCCGCCCACAAGAATACTTTTACCGGCATTCGACATGGTTCCCTGAATCATGATTGATCTTGCCATCTCGTTTCTCCTTCTTAAATTATCGTTTGCTTACAGTCGGCTGGTCCTCTCCGAACAAGCCAATGGATACATTACAATGAATCTCCCGGACAGATCCGCTTAAGTTCCTCCACCAGCCGGAGGTTCTCCTGCCTCTTCTTTACCGCGAACCTGTAATATCCCTTGTCAAGCCCGTCGTAGTTACTGCAGTCCCGGATCAGTATCCCCCGCTTTTTCAGTTCCTCATACAGATCATACCCGCTGCGGATAAAGATATAATTTGCCTCTGGCGTGTAATATCTGATCCCCATCTCATCTAACTGCCCAGTGAGCCACTCCCGCTCCTTCCGGATATAGTCTCTGGTCCTGACCGGATGCGCCGTATCCCTTACCGCCGCTTCTCCCGCTTCCTGTGCCACCACCGAGACACTCCAGGGCTGGCGCATCCGCTCCATCCGCTCTGTCAGATCCAGGTCGGCGCAGATCCCGTATCCCAGACGAAGCCCCGGCATCCCATACATCTTCGTGAACGCCCGCAGGATAAACAACTCCGGATATTCTGCCGCCCGGCTTTGCAGGGTGCGCGCCTCCCAGTCGTCCAGGAATTCGCAGAAACACTCGTCCATCACCATGCGAATCCGCTTCTTTTGGCAGCGTTCCAGAATCTGAAACAGCAATTCCTGTTCGATCACATTTCCCACCGGATTAGCGGGGGAACACAGGAAGATCATGTCGATCTCCTCTGTCAGACATTCCAGATAATCTCTCCCAAGCTTAAAATCCTCCGGCTCCTTAAGCGGGAACAGGACGATCTCACAGCCTGCCGCCAGAAGCGCCTGCCGGTATTCCGTAAAGGACGGAGCCAGAAGAACTGCCTTCCTGGGGCGCTCTGCCATCACCAGAGTATATATAAGCTCCGCCCCGCCATTTCCGAATATGAAGAAATCCTCACTGACCCCAAGCCTTCCGGCAAGGGCGTCCCGAAGCCTCCGGCATCTGGCGTCCGGATACTGCGTCATCCTGTCGATTGCGCCGTGCGCCGCCTGTATGACTGAAGCGCCCGGTCCAAGAGGGTTGATATTCGCCGAGAAATCAAGCATCCCTTCGTATGTATAAACATCGCCGCCGTGTTGATATTCCATGTTGTTATGCCGTCCTTTCTTTCGATCTTCGTATCGGGTGTGCGTCTGCAAACCGACAGTGCAGCGGACTTTGCCCTAATGGGTACTATATTAATGTGGAAAATCCCCTGTAAAGATTACCATCCAAAAACTGCACGTATCCCGACTCCCAGAACCAGCATCAGTACCGCCGTCACATACATCAAAGCGCAGGTTCCCGGGATATCTCCGGGGCAAATGTCACGGAGAGGATCCCCGATTGTCGGCTTCTCATATAATTTCCCGAAATAAAACGCATTTCCCGCAAGCTGCACACCAAGCGCCCCGGCGCACACAGCTTCTGTCTGCGCCGCATTGGGACTCGCATGGTTGTGCCTGTCCCTCAGATAGATCTGCCATGCCTTTTGGATGTCAAGCCGGCAGATGCCTGCCGCCGCAATCATAAGCACCGCCGATATCCTTGCCGGAAGAAAATTGAAAATATCGTCCATCTTCGCCGCCGTCCTGCCGAAATAAAGATACCGGTCGTTCTTATATCCGATCATGGAGTCCATGGTATTGACTGCTTTATAGAGAAATGCAAGGGGCGCGCCTCCGATCAGCATATAGAACAGCGGGGCGGTCACGCCGTCCGACGTATTCTCCGCAATTGTCTCCACCGCCGCTTTGGTGACGCCTTCCTCCGTCAGGTTTTCCGTGTCCCGGCCCACGATCATAGACACCGCATACCTGGCGCCGGGAAGGTCTCCCTCTCTGAGTTTCTCATATACCTTCATGCTCTCTTTTCGCAGTGAAGTTAGCGCCAATAACTGATAACACCAGAAGGCTTCTATGGCAAATGCCAGGACCGGATGCACTTTTTCTGCCAGAGCCAGGACTCCTGTAACCACGCCGAGAGTCAGTATACACACAAGGAGCCACAGGATACTGCCCGCAATCTGAAGCCGGGTTGCAGTCTTGCCGTCCTCTGGCATTCCACCCTTAAGTCTGTCTTCCTCCGCCTTCTCCCTCTCCGGCATCCCGCTCTTTCGCCTGTCTTCCTCAAGTCTTTCCTTCTCCGGCTTTACGCTCTTAAACTCGGCTTCTTTCGCCTTCTCTTCCTCTAGCACTCCACCCTTAAGTCTGTCTTCCTCTGCCTTCTCCCTCTCCGGCGCTCCCGCCGCCTTACGCAATACTTTCTCAAGTCCTGTAATCAGAAGGCCGATCACGCGGACCGGATGATACAGCCACACCGGATCCCCCCATAGCAGGTCCAGCAAAAATGCCAGTAAACATATCACCGTGATTCTCATAGTCTCTCTATCTCCGTCAATCTTCGTACGCCGCTCTTCCACTGCTCCTGGTCAAGCTTCATGCTGAAGCCCTCCCCGTTCTTCACCTGCCAGTGATAGAAGCCCTCCTCATGATGGGCGAACCGGTCAAGCACCGCCATGATCGTCCCTCCGTGCACCACGAACGCCGCGACCGGATACCCCTCTTCTATAAACTGCCCGACCATATTGCAGAAGCCCTTCACACACCTTGCACAGAACGCATCCATACCCTCTCCTCCCGGAAACGGGATCTTTCCTCCTGAGTCAAGCCATCTCTGATAGTCCGGATTGTCTTTCAGTTCCTCGTAGTTTTTATTTTCAAAAATACCGAAATCACATTCCTTAAGTTCCCCGCAGATATATTTCCCCGCATCCGGATAGAGAATCTCTGCCGTCTCCATGCAGCGCCTCAAAGGGCTTACGGCAACCGCTCCGGCGGCGGGATAATCGAAACTTGCCGATTGTCCCGGCAAAAGCGGCTCATCCGTCGTCCCGATATAGCGTTTCTCTACGTTTCCCTGTGTCATAAAATGGCGTATCATCGTTATCTCCATAAGAACCTCCCGGTGTGTATCTGAAATCTGTGCCTCACATGAATGTCTCCCGGCGCGCATCTGAAATCTGTACCCCACATGAATGTCTCCCGGCGTGCATCTGAAATCTGTGCCTCACATGAATATCCCCCCGGCCGCCACACATCCTAAGACCGCCAGTTCACACAATTGCAGGAAATACCCGGCCAGATCGCCGGTGACGCCGCCGAATCTGCGCACCGCCGTCACACGGTAGCAGGCAAATGTCCCCGCCGCCCCGGCAACTGCCAGAAGCCCCGGCCCCGGTGACAGGATGAACATCCCCGCCGCCGGAATCAGAATATAGAGGATCATAAGCACCGCCGCATGAAGCCCTCTCGTGCCCTCCTTGAAGGTGCGGGCCAGTCCCTTCTCCGATGCCGAAGGGAACGTAAGGATGGCAAACCCGCTCATCCCCCGGGACAATACATAACCGCAGGCAATCACAGGCAGCATATCTTCCGTCACCTCGCTCCAAAGCCCCAGACACAGGATAAAGTAACAGCATGCGCCGATAATGGCAAATGCCCCCGCATGGGAATCCTTGAGAATCTCAAGCTTTTTCTCCCTGTCCCCGTAGGAACTGAGCGCGTCAATCGTATCCAGCAGCCCGTCCATATGGATTCCTCCGTTCACGGCAACAGGAAGAACCGTCATCACCGAAGAAAACAACAGGACGCCGCATTCATTTCTAAGAAGAAACGTTCCTGCGCCCCACACGCAGACGCCCGTTATGATCCCGACCACGGGAAAGAAGCACATCACATGTTTTGTGTTATCTTCCGTCCACGCAATCCGCGGCATGGGAATCTTCGAATACATGGACAGAGCTATGACCAGAGACTGCAATATGACCATTTTCGTTATCCTCCTTTAGAGTGTGTCTGCTCTAATTCAATATCTCATATTTCTCAATCTGGATATCCTCAAATGTCCCCATCTCCCGGTACACACGAAGCGCCATATCAAGCAGCGGCATAAGGGCCACGGCCCCGCTTCCCTCTCCCAGGAACATCCCGCAGGTGAGGAACGGCGCAAGTTCCAGGGCATCCAGTATGATCCTGCCGCCGGGCTCGCCGGATACGTGGGAAGGCAGCATATAGTCTCTTGCCTTCTCTGTGATCCGGACGGCGCACAGCGCCGCCACAGAAGAGATCAGACCGTCGATGACCACCGGGATCTTATAGAGCGCGCCTCCCAGGAATACACCGGCAAGCCCCGCAATATCAAGGCCGCCCACCTTGGAGAGGACGTCTATGACATCCTTCGGATCTGGTTCATGCTTCCGGATGGCTTCCCGGATTACGCCAATCTTTCTCTTAAGTCCTTCCGAGTCAAGACCTGCTCCCTTTCCTGTGATATCCTCCACCCGCACGCCAAGGAGGACGCTTGCCACCGCACTGCTGGTCGTGGTGTTGCCGATTCCCATCTCGCCGGTTGCTAGAATATCGTACCCCTGCTCCTTTAATTCGGACGCCATGCGGATGCCGACTGCAATGGCCTTCCTGACTTCTTCCTTCGTCATCGCCGGTTCCTTTGCAAAATTCCGGGTTCCGTATGCCACCTTCCGTTCGCTTCTTGTAAGCACGGGAACGTCTGCGGCGATCCCGATATCCACCGGATAGACATGAACGCCTGCCACCTGGCTCATCAGGCACACGCTTGCCATATCTCTGGTGAAATTCTCTGCAACCACCGCCGTCACCTCCTGGCCGGTCTGGGTCACCCCCTCTTCCACCACACCGTTATCCGCGCACATGATGACAAGCCCCTTCTTAGCCAGATGATAATCCGGCGTACCCTTGATCCCGGCAATCTGGATGATCGCATCCTCAAGCTTTCCCAGGCTGAATAAGGGCTTCCCTACGGACATCCAATGCTTTCTTGCCAGGTCTTCTGCCGATGCATCCCTTGTCTCTATCCTTTTGCAGATCTCTTCTATGTCCATCTTATCCATTTTATCCGGCTTATCTGCATCTTGCCGCGGGTTGTTCTGGCTTTCTTCGGTTTCTTCTATATCCGGCTTATCTGCATCTTGCCGCAGGTTGTTCTGGTTTTCTTCGGTTTCTTCTATATCCGGCTTATCTGCGTCATGCCACAGGTTGTTCTGATTTTTCTCTGTTTCTTCTTTATCCGGCTTAACTGTATCATCTGAATGATTGATCTGATTCATATGTATTCCTTTCTCACGAGTGTATGAAAACCGCTTTCTGCGCGGCAGCGTTCTACCCCTTCTCTGTATCCCGCCTGTTATTACAGCGTGTATACTCCTTCATTCTCTCCACGAATCTCTGCGCAAACCGGACGTTCGAGTAATAATGTATATGCGGAAATCCGGCAAATACATTTCCCTTCATGTGAATACAGTTCCATGTAATATCCCGCCCCGGTTTTCTGGCGGTGCAGTCCGCTCCGTTATTGGCGCTGTCCCAATAATGGAATTCGTGCCCCCTCAAGACCTCTCCCTGATCCAGATACGCTCCGTCTCGTACTCCTTCGATCTCAATATAGCCAAACCGTACCAGACGGTCTTTACGGACAGCAGCGCCTTCTATGAAACCGGCCATCTCATATTCCTCTCCATCCATGCCTTCCATCGTCTCATGTAAGTACATGAAGCCGCCGCACTCGGCGTGGCAGGGAAGTCCCTTATCAAGCAGCGTCCTGATCTGCCTTTTAAGCCGGATATTTTCAGACAATTCCCTTGCATACAGTTCCGGATATCCTCCCCCCAGCAACAGGCCGCTGATATCATCCGGCAGCTTTTCATCTGCAAGCGGACTGAACGGAACAAGCTCACAGCCAAGCTTCTCAAGAAGTCTTAGGTTGTCCTTATAATAGAATCCAAACGCAGGATCCCGGGCGACTGCCAGGCGCGGCCTGTTCAGAATGCGGGCTTGCTCTGCTCTTTCCGGCATTCTTTCAGATGTCTCCGGCATAGTTCTTTCTGCCCCTGGCATGCCTTTCGATGTTTCCGGTATCGCTCTCTCTGTTCCCGGCATGCCTTTCGATGTCTCCGGCATCACTCTCTCTGCCCCCGGCGTACTTTCCGACGTCTCAGGCGTCGCCCTCTCTGCCCCCGGCATGCCTTTCGATGTCTCCGGCAATGTCTTTGCAGGACCCATTTTATCTGCCGCTCCTGCGATTCGCAGGAGCGCTCCCACATCTGCCGTCTCTTCCAATACCTGCCCGATCTTCGCAAATCTTTCCTGCAAGTTCTGAAGTTCCTCCGGCGTAACAAGCCCCAGATGCCTGCTCTCTATCTGAAAGGCCGGGTGATCCGGAACGTATCCCACGACCGGAACCGGATATCCCATATCCAGAAGTCCCTGTTCAATCATCTTCTTCATCCTTGGATATACCGCCTTCGAAGTGCGGTTCAGGATGATTCCTTCTATCTGATGATCCTCCCGGAATGTAAGGAAGCCTTTCAGCAAAGCAAGGACAGACAGCGCGGCGCCTTTGCAGTTCACTACAAGAATCACCGGTATATGAAGAGCCTTCGCCGTCTCATAAGAACTTGCCTTCCCGCTGTCAAGCGCCATCCCGTCGTAATATCCCATCACCCCTTCGATCACCGCCACGTCCGCTTCCTTCGCATGTTCCTCAAAGAGTCTCTTCATGACCTCCTGCTCACAGAAGAACAGATCTAGATTCTGGGAGTCAATCCCCAGCACCTCCCGGTGAAACATCGGGTCTATATAGTCCGGTCCGCACTTCGCCCCGGCAATCTTATATCCCCTGCTCTTCAACACCTGCATCAGACCGCAGGCAACGGTCGTCTTCCCGCATCCGCTCATGGGCGCGGCAATCATAATTCCTGGAATTTTCATGGTATTGCCTTTCTGTATCTGCTGGTTCCCCCGCCGGAGTGTTGTCCAGTCTGTGTTAGGAAGGGCATCTTAAAACTTCCGTCCCTTGAACGACATTTCAACCGTATGGACAGTAATTTTTCATGCCATACCGGCAGTAATAATGTAGATCGGATTCTGCGCCGTCATCATATGATACCCCGCAATCTTCTTCGCCCTCGAGAAACCTGCCTGAATCATCTCCACTTCCCTGAGAAGCCCCTTCTCTTCCGCCAGAAGCACTTCCTTCACCGTTTCAAGCGTGATCGCATTCAGGACTACCTTTGCCGAAGGATTCTTCCCTCTTATACAGTTCAGGATCCCTTCCAGATTCCCCGAACTGCCTCCGATAAATACGTGGGTGGGGGGCTTCAGATCCTGCAGGGCTTCCGGCGCGGTTCCCTCTATGATCTCTAACTGATCCACACAGAATTTCCGTTTGTTCTGCCGGATCAGTTCTACCGCTTCCGTCTTTCTCTCGACGGCATACACCTGCGCGTTCTCATGCAGCGCCGCCGCTGTGACGGCAATGGAACCTGTGCCCGCCCCGATGTCGTAGAACACGCACTCTCCTGACAGTGCAAGACTGGCAAGGCTGACGAAGCGGACCTCCTCCTTGGTCATGGGTACATTTCCCCGGATAAACGCATCGTCCCGGATCTGGACGCCTTGCGGCAAGGGCGACGGATTCTCAACATACAGCGCCGAAAGTCCCTTAAGATCCTCCGGCTGTATGTCTGCTCCTGTTCGGCAGACGATGCTTTCTTCCTTATAAGAAAGGTTCCTGCCAATCCAGATCCGAAGTCCGGTCAGACCGTATTCCCTAATCCGGCTGCAGAATTCCTCCGCCAGACCATTTCCTCCAAAGAGCAGGAATGTCTTCCTGTGCCTTGCCAGAATATGGATATAGGGCCGGTTCCTTCCGTGGATACTGGTAAGCCTGGCGTCCTCCCAGGAGATACCAAGCCTCGCCGCAAGATACACCACCGACGAGATACCGGGAATCCCTCTTACTTCACAGCAGTCCGCAAGCACCCTGCGAAGCTCTCTGGCGCCGCTGTAGAATCCGATGTCTCCGGAATATAGGACCGCTGTCTTCCGGTATTCCGGATGCGCGGTGAGGATCTCCCGGATACGCTCCGGTTCATAGGCGCAGTATATTGCCTGCTCTCTGGCGCCCGTCCCGTGATTCTCCTCCTCTTTAGCCGAAGGCTTTAATCCGCACTTTTGTACATCGCTTTTATCCGCGCTTTTGTCCGCACAGACGGCTTCCAGCATCCGCCCTGCCCCGATCAGACAGTCACATTCGCTGATTACCCGGCGCGCTTCTTCCGTGAGTGTTCCGGCTGCCCCCATACCTATTCCCACCAGACTTACCTGCTGCCTGTTGCCTTCTTCCCTGCTGCCTGTTGCCTTCTTCCATCCGTCTGCCGTATCGCCTGTCTTATCTGCCGTATCGTCTGTCTTATCTGCCGTATCGCCTGTCCTATCTGCCGTATCGTCTGCTTTGTCATATCTCAGGTTGTCCGCCATCTCATTCCCTGTTCCATTCATTTTCTCATCCATGACATCCATCTCTCGTCTGCCTTTCCATTCATTTCCCTGTGTATGGCATCCTTTTCTTCCTCATCTGTCTTCCACATTCCGGTATCCTCTGGGCGTGACCATCCTGCCGTTCACAATCCTGGTCTGGCTGTTCCCCACGAACACCGTCGTGAACATATCGGCTTTTACGTCCTTAAGCTCTTCCAGTGTACAGAGTCTGCTGCATTCTCCTTCTCTGCCGATATTGCAGACTGTCCCGCAGACCGTATCTGCCGCCTTATGTTCCAGCATGATCTCGCACGCCTTCTTAAGATAATCCTTCCGCTTCCTGCTGGAAGGATTGTAGAGACAGATACAGAAATCCGCCTCCGCGGCCGCATGCAGCCGTTTCCTGATCTTCTCCCACGGAGTCAGAAGGTCGCTCAAACTCACGACTGCAAAATCATGAATCAGCGGAGCCCCCAGTACCGCCGCGCCGCTAAGAGCCGCCGTAATGCCGGGCACCACCTCCACCTCCACTTCCGGGTAATCCTCCGCCAGCTCGCAGAGCAGTCCCGCCATGCCATAGACCCCTGCGTCTCCGCTGCAGACCATAGCCGTCTTCTTCCCGCCCTGCGCCTGCTCAAACGCCATCCGGCAGCGCTTAACCTCCTGTGTCATGGGGGTGGTGATAAATTCCTTATCCTGTAATTCCCTGTCCTGTAGTTCCTTCCTGACCAGATCCACATACACGGTATAGCCGATGATCACATCACAGTCTGCTATGACCTGCCTTGCTTCCCCGGTCATCTGGCCCGCATCCCCGGGACCGATTCCCACTGCATATACCTTACCCATCTGATTCTCCCTGTTTCTTTTATCTTCTTACCTGGTTTCGGCCTTCATCTTCTCTCCTAATCCGGCGCCTTCCGCCTCTCACTGTGCCTGCCCAAATGCTTTCACCTAAGTCTCAGCCTCAGTCCTCGCTTCCCTTCCGGAATTCTGTCGTAAACGCCGGGTCGTACAGCCTGGAACGCTGATAGTCTCCGTCAAGGAATCTGCCGACGATGATAAGCGCCGTCTTCGTGATCCCTTCTGCTTCTGCCGTATCCGCCAGCGCCCCGACCGTACACCGGCATACCTTTTCTTCCGGCCAGGTCGCCTTATAGACAACCGCCGCCGGCGTATCTTCCGGATATCCGCCTTCGATAAGCTCTTTTGAAAGTTCTCTTAACAGTCCTGTACTCAGGAAAATGACCATCGTCGCCTGATGCGCGGCAAAGCTTCTGACCGTCTCACGCTTTGGCACGGGCGTCCTTCCTGCCATCCGGGTGATGATTACAGACTGCGAGACCTCCGGAAGCGTATATTCTTCCTTTAAGGCCGCGGCCGCCGCGCAAAAGGAACTGACTCCCGGACAGACCTCATATGGGATTCCCTCCCGGTCAAGCGCATCCATCTGTTCCTTGATTGCACCATAGATGGCCGGGTCGCCTGTGTGAAGCCGTACCACCTTTCTTCCCTTCCTCCAGGCATCTGCCATGACTTCGATCACTTCTTCCAGCGTCATATACGCACTGTTATGGACCTCACAGCCTTCCCTGCGGCTCCCCAGCAGCTGCGGGTTCACCAGCGACCCCGCATATACGATTACATCCGCCTCTTTAAGAAGCCTTAGTCCCCGCACCGTGATCAGATCCACAGCCCCCGGTCCCGCTCCTACAAAATGTACCATTACCTCTTCCCTCTTTCTTTTTAAACTACCTGTTTGCAATCTTTCTGCAACGCTGTACCAGCACACTAGTACCCCTTTAACTCTTCTAATAACTCTTCTGCCCCGTCCGTCATCCCAAGGATTCCGTATTCCGGTTCAAACATGACCGCTCCGATCTTAAGATTCTCTCCAGCGCGCGTCACGAGATGCTTCTCCATCTTCTCCATGACCGTGTGCATCACCGGCTTTCGGATTCCCGCTTCTTCAAGCAGCGCCAGCGCCCCGGAGGTGGTAATACATCCCATGATCCTGCATACCAGTTCCCGCCCGGCCCCGGCCATCGCCGCATGTGCCGCCAGAACCTCCAGCCTTCCGTCCGCCTGGTGTGAATGTGTGTTCATGATTCCTGCCGCAACCTTAACAAGCTTCCCCACATGGCCTGCCAGCAGGATTCCCCTCATCCCAAGCCTTACAGCCGCATCAATCGTCTCTCCGATATAGTTACTGCATTTCACAGCCGCATCTCCCCGATATCCAAGTGTATCATGGAGAAAATCACTTCCATAATTCCCCGGCACTACATAACAGAAGTCACGCCCGCCTGCCTTTAGCATGGTCATCTCCACGCAGATCGTCTCAATCAGCGCCCGCTCACTCATGGGCTCCACGATTCCGGTGGTTCCAAGGACAGAGAGTCCGCCCTCTATCCCAAGCCTTGGATTGAAGGTCTGCCCGGCAAGCCTGACTCCCTCCGGGATTGAGACAGTAACCGCAAGCCCGTCGTCATATCCGTAAGACAGACGCTCGCCCTCTACCGCCTCGCGGATCATCTGTCTTGGAACCCGGTTGATCGCCGGCTCGCCGACAGCCTGTTCAAGTCCCTTCCTGGTCACGACTCCTACCCCTTCTCCGCCTCTGATCGTGATTCCCTCTTCTTCCGTCTTCTCGACCTTCGCATAGACATAGATTCCATTGGTCACATCCGGATCGTCTCCGCTGTCTTTCTGTATTGCGCAGGTAACCCCTCCGGAATCTCTCACAATCCTGTCCACATCCAGATACAGCGTAATCCCTCCGGGCGTGTGAAGCCTGATCTGCTCTACCGTCTCCCCGCCAAGCAGCATCCGTGCCGCCGCCTTTGCGGCCCCTGCCGCACAGCTTCCTGTCGTGTACCCTGTCCGCAGCTTTTTCTGATTCTTCCATACATACCGGCTATTTGCATTCTCCACCGCAGCACCTCTCGTTATCTAATCTTATTTCCCATTTCCCACCAGAAGTCCTGCTTCCAGTACTCATATCTGCTCTATCTTTAAGCCTTGGTCCGCAGGCTTAAATTCCTGCTCTATAAGCCTCTGTCCGCAAGCATGAATTCCTGCTTCCAGTACACACATTCTATATCATCCCGGCTCTTTACTTCCTCGAGTAATCCGCGAAGCCGCCCATTACAGCTTCCCCATGGAATATCCGTATAGATTACCCTCCCGCATTTGGAGATTGCATCCTTTGCTTCCTCATACACCGGATCGCTGATCTCCTGAAAAGGCTCCTCCATAATCACCCTGCTTGCAAGATGTCTGGCCAGCTGATAGTCGATATCATTTTCATACAGGATTCCCGCGATAAAAGGAATTCCTTCCTTCTGCAATTTCCGGTATACCGGAATCCCTCTGCCGCAGGCGGAGATGACCATGGTCCCTGGCTCCCCTGCAGGACGCGGAAGCTCAATGCTTCCAAAGACCGGATCGAAGCTTCCCTTATCAAGGTCATACAGACGCCGGATAAACTCCTCTTTAAGAATATCCTCCGGTCTCCCATAATCGTACACACAGCCTGCCTTTACCGGCATCACCGCATCTGACACCTTCCCGGCAAGGTCGATCTCATGCAGGGACATGACAACCGTAATCTCCTGCTCCTTCGCCATTCTCCTTAAGATATCCAGAAGCTCCAGCTTATACTTGATATCAAGAAATGACGTCGGCTCATCCAGCACCAGTATCTCCGGTTCCTGGCAGATTGCCCGCGCAAGAAGAATCCGCTGCTTCTGCCCGTCGCTCAAGGCGGTGAAGAGTCTCCCGCCAAGCTCTCCTGCCTTTACAAGCTCCATGGCCAGATCCACCTTCGCCTCATCCTCGCGGCTCAGAATCCCAAGTCTTCCGGTGTAGGGATACCGCCCGGTGGCAACGATATCATGACAGGTCATAAGCTCCGGCCGCACCCGGTCGGTCAGCACCACCGCCATCTTTCTGGAAAGCTCCTGATACGTAAGCCTGGACAGTTCCTTCTCACCGATGACGACCCTTCCTCCCAGAATCTTAAGCTGCCTTGTGATACTCTTTAAGATCGTGGACTTCCCGGCGCCGTTAGGCCCCACAAGCGTCAGGATCTCCCCCTTCCCAAGGCCGATACGGATATTCTCAAGCAGCGCCCTGCCCCCATAACCCACCTTGAGATCTTCGGTTCGAAAATAATAATCCGTCATATCACTGCTTCTCCTTTTCCCGATGAACCAGCATCCAGATCACCACCGGCGCGCCCAGGACAGAAGTCACCGTACTGATGTTAAGTTCCAGCGGCGCGAACGCCATCCGGGCCGCCAGATCGCTGAACATACAGAACACGGCCCCGCCCAGGAAGGACGCCGGAATCACAATCAGCGGCCGGGAGGTCTGAAGGGCAAGCTTCGTAAGCCTGGGTACTGCAATCCCTACAAAGGATATGGGACCCGCAAAAGCCGTCACACAGGCGGAGAACACGCTGGAGAGCAGGATCAGTACCACCCGGAATATCCGGATATTCACTCCCATGCTCTTCGCATAGGCCTCTCCCATCTGATAAGCCCCGATAGGTTTGGACAGCAGGAAGGTACACAAAAAGGCCGCCGCGACGATCAGCGCACTGACCTGTACATTGCTCCAGTTCATCCCCGAGAAACTCCCCTGGGACCAGCCGTGCAGATTGACAATATCCGTATCCTCCGCAAATGTAATGATGAACTCCGTGACCGCCGAACAGATGTAGGAGATCATGATTCCGGCAACCAGAAGCGCCGACATATCGTGAAGCCTCCGTGATACGAGAAGCACGAAGCTTACCGATATCAGCGACCCTGTAAACGCCGCCCCGATCAGCGCATAAGAAGACATACTGCCGGCGCTTCTCAGGGAAAAGATCATCACCAGAGCCACTACCATCTTCGCCCCGGAAGATATGCCAAGGATAAACGGTCCCGCAATCGGGTTATTGAAGAAGACCTGAAGCAGAAATCCCGACAGGGACAGCGCACCTCCAAGGATTGCCGCCATAAGGATCCGGGGCAGACGAATCTGCCAGATAATCTGATCGTTCGCTCCTTCTGCCTCTCCCGCGAACAGGATTCCCATAATCTCCCTCACCGATATATCCACGGTCCCTGTATTGATATTGACCACAACCATCACAAGGAGCGCCAGGATCATCCCGATGAACACAGCCGCATAACGGCCGCGCCTTTTTAAGTTCTCATAATGAAAGCTACTCTCTGTCATTCACTCACCCTGTATAGAAATGTCATCTGGTCTTCATCGCCCTTGGTCAGCATGATATGGATATCCCGGATCATTTCCGCCGCAATATCCGACGCCTGGTAAAAATCCTTATCCGTACAGAAGACATTTCCTTCCTTCACAGCCTTTAGGCCTTTTAATATCTCATTCCTGGCGGTCAGTTCGCCAATCGAACGAAGCCTGTTGTCTATAGATGCATTATAGATCAGATAATCTGCCCGGGAAGCAACCGAATAGAATTCTTCCATCGTTATCGCCACTGTACTCCCGGACTCGTCCTTAAGGCTCTCAAACGGATACCGTCCGCCTGCGATCTCGATCATCTTCGTGATATAATCCGTGCCCGTCCTTACAACCGCCTGCCCGCCGGAATTGATGTAAAAATATACCACGGACTGTCCGGTATCCGCATTGTCCGACAGTTCTTCAAGGATCTCTGTCTGCTTCCTGAAGAACGCTGCCGCCTCGTCCTCCTTGCCAAGCAATACTCCATAGACCTTGATCCATTCCACCCTGCCAAGAGGATGTCCCTCATTACTGGAACAGTCGATAAATACCGGGATATCCATCCTCTCAAGCATCTCCATTACCTTTGGCGTATGGTAGATCATCTGGGATTCCACCGCAAGGTCGCATCCTGCATCCACCAGCATCTCATAATCCGGTTCGTCGTATTTCCCGGCGAACTTCATCCTGCCCTTCTCCATGGCTTCCTTCGCCTCATCCACGTACCAGCCGTCCGCCTCGAGGGCGCTGAAGCTTACCTTGTCAATTCCTTCAAGCGCGTGGAACATGGCCATCGTCGCTGTACCGGCTACATAGATATGGTCCATCGGCCTTTGCAGAACCACCATCCCGTCCGGAAGATGATCCGGAATCCCGGTTCCGTCCGGTACTACCAGGTAGGAGAGCCCCTCCTTCACGTCGACGACGCGGCAGCCTTTGCTGTAGCGGTAGATCTGAAAGCCCTGGGCGTATTCCAGTTCAACCCGCGACTCGCAGGCAAGCCCCTCAATCTCAGGCGCTTCTTTCAAATCTTGCCCGGCCTTTCCTTCCTCCTGCCGTCTCTCACATCCTCCGGCAAATATCATCGTCCATGCCAGTATATGTATCAAAATCCGTAAACGGATATTCCTGCATAGGTTCTCCCGCTTCTGCTTATCTGCCATGCCTCCACCCTCTTTCTAACCAGACCCCATCCATCTTACATCTGCCTGCCTTCTTATTTTGCCGGTTATTTCACCTGTGTATCCCATACTCCGGATGCACTCTGCCGTTTTTGTCTCTCTTCTCTCACCGCACTGCCTCCTGCCGCGTCAGATACAGTTCCTGCGCCTTCTCTTCACATCCAAAGAGTGCGCCATATACTTTGATCCACTCTGCCTGTGCGCCAGAGGATTCCTCCATTGCAGAGAGATCTATAAACACCGGTATCCCAAGCTCACCCATATATCCGGATATTTCCTTATAAGTTTTATAGCTGTCTTCCGGTGGATCTTCCGTCCCTTCCATGCTTCTCCCTGACGGAAGGAGCTCTGCCGGCATCAGCGCCAGGTCGCATTTCCCGGCAACAAGCGCCTTATATTCTATGTCATCATAAGTACCGCCAAACGTAACCTTCTTCTCCTTCAGAAGCCGTCTAATCTCCGGAATCCGGCATTCCTCCTCTGTCATGCCAGTCAACGCCAGACTATGAAGCTGTCCCAGTTCCTTCATCCCTTCCAGGACCGGCACAGAAGCGGCATAGGCATGGAACCGCTCTTCCCCTTCTGTTTTACCAGGACGCCGGATGATTACCATCTCCTTGTCAAGTCCCGCCGGAATCTCTGCCTGGTCCGGGACAATCAGGTAACGGATGATTCTTTTATGATATGGCTCTGTCCCGCTTTCTTCTGTTCCTTCCTCTGCCCCTGCATCCGGATCCGTTCCAGAATCCGTCTCAATAAGGGTAAGTCCGCCTTCATAATGGAAGATCCTGAAAAGCTCTGCATGTTCTGCCGCTGTTTCTCTTTCGAACGCCAGATTGGCAATCTGCGGCGCTTCCTTACTCAATTCTGTTTGGGACCATTCACCGGTATCTGACAGGGCAGGCGTATCGCCGTCTGTCCGCTTCGAAGCGCTGCCTTCCGCTTCCCCGATATAGATGAAAATGCTGTAGGCAATCTCATGGGCCGACGACATCTTCGTGGTACATCCGGTGACTGTATTATTCCGGTTCAGCCGTACCGGAATCTCGAAGACAGATGTATCCGCCGTATTCGTCCCCTCATAGACGTCTCCATCTACCCTGACATAACTGTAAGAGCCGCTGTCGAAGACCAGGGATGCATAAGCCCTGCCCTCCCGGACGGTTACCTCCTGACAGTCGATCGTCACCCTCCCGGTTCCTCCCGAATATCCGAACCAGTCCGGGACATAGCATCCGTCTGCCAGACCGGTTGTATTGTTCTCATCTATGAGCATCTGCATCACATCGGCTAAAGATTCCATAATCCTGCCATACATACCGCTCCCGTCTGCATGCGCCTGTACACAAGATCCCGATAGGTATAGTCCCATCAGAGCGGCCCCCATAAACATATTGATCCTCAAAAGTCTTGAACTTATCACAGTCAATGTCATTGGAAGTCTTCTCTTAAAGCTGACTCTCATAGCGCATATCCTCCTGCTTCTTTCACTACTTCGCCGACAGCTAAGACAGGTCTGCCAGACCTGATAAAAAGTTGCGCAAACCCACGCCCTGCCCTTATCCGTGCAGCGCCGTATTCTTTTTATTCCGTCCTTTTACTGGAAAAATGTAACGAGAAATAGTTACAATAGAAATGTCGACACACTTCTCCCTTGTAACGCCCGTAATCCCCAAGCGCTGCAAACAGGAAAAGCTTCCTTCCAACACTTGGTCATAATCCCGTAACCATCTAAGCGCCTCTCAGATACGGCCGCAAGAACCTGTACCTTAAGAGCGCTGTCTAAAAGCGGGTGTTCTGACTCAGGTATCCTCACGATATTCCGCCTTCCCATAAGACTGCTCTTACAGTGACCTGAAAACCCCCGCAAAATATCTTGCAAGGATTCCCAATGGAATACCGCTCCTCCAATACAGCAACGGGTATTGTGCAGGATTCTCACCTGCTTCCCCTGCCGTCCTGCCGACTGGTACAACTCTCTTTCCCGACGTCAACGGACAGCTTACTTTTAAACTGTTTGTTTATACTTTTGAAACCTCTGATCTAACTCCATGCGAAGCTCCCTCACAGAGCTTCCCGCCTCCCCGGGCCGCCTGATCACGACAAGTGTTGTTCCTGTCTCGGAACACGCCTGCATCTTCTCCCTCATCCCCCCGGCTTCTCCCGTCTCCTTCGTCACGAAAAACGCCGCGTCCGCATAATGAATCACTGCAATATTCATCTCCTTCGAATACGGAGGATGCATCGCGATCAGATTCCTTCCTATGAACCCGCACTCTGCGCCGGACTTCACTGATTCCGGTACAGAAAGCACTCTTGCATAGCACCGCGTCCGGTAATCCGGAATCTCACAGAACTTACTCAGTTCTTTGCTGCCGGTCGTAATCAGGATATTCCCCTTCGTGGAACTTAAGTAGGCCGCCGCTTCGCTGACAGATGCAACATAGACAACCTGCAGCTCTGTCTGTGCGTCCGTACAATCCTGCCCTCTCATCTCGTCCTGCAGCCTGATCTCGTCACGCAGACACCGTATGTACTCCACCGGTATCCGCTCACAGGCCCACCGGATATTTTCCGTAATCTCCAGGGCGAAGGGATGCGTCGCGTCAATCACCAGGTCAACCGAATGCTCTCTTATATATAGAAGGATCTCTTCCCTGCCCATCCGGCCGCTGATAATCTTCACTCCCTTACGCTTCCCGGCGCACTCCCTGCCATATTCGGTGGCAACGCTCAGAGTCACATCCAGGTCAAAGCCCTGCAGACAATCAAGTACGGCCAGACTCTCCGTCGTTCCTCCAAATATCAGAACTCCGGGAATCTTCCCTTTCTCCTTCCCGAATGCTTCCACGCAATCCCTCCCCCGACGCTGTACCTTACTGCCGCTTCGGCCGGCAACTGAAAACTCTGCCTGAGCGTCCCGTCTTATATGTGCACCAAGACTTACCTGTCATCCAAATGTCAGCGTCTTCTTCTCCTCTACCAGGGCAAATGTGATCCCTTCAACGACGGTCTTTGGCTGCATGAGACTGCCCTTGGGAGAACAGCATCTTGCGGCGCGTTCACACACATTATCCACTCCCGTGACCTTCGAGACAAATTCAGACCCTTCTATCACTCCCGTGACCTCCTTAAGCCTTGCGGCCGGGTATGTATAGAAGGGAATGTGAGATTCCCTGGCAAACGCCAGAATACCGGGCTCATCCTTCTTAAGATCAATGCTTGCAAGCTTCCCAATATCCTCCACGCCCAGATGATGCTCCTTAAGTAATCTGTCAAACGCCGACGCGATCTGCTCCCCTGACGTTCCTCGCCTGCAGCCGATTCCGGCCGTCACCTTACAGGTTCTGAAGGGTTCCAGAATAAGTATATTGCCTGCCGGCTCCTGCACACGCTCAGTGTCCTGCGACACTTGGCGGCCCATCCGGCGCTTCTCTACAACCGCAATCCCATACGCATAATCTGAGAGCTCTCCCATACTGTTACACCATACGAGTCCCTCCGGAAGCGGACCATCCACCGGGAGCTCGCTGTAGAACCCTACCGGCTTCTCCTCAAGCACTGCCGCCGATATCCTGGTCACAAGCTGCCGGTCGGTAATTTCAAGTTCATTGTGCTTCGCAAACACATCCACGGCAAATCTCTCTCTTACATCCGTCGCAGTCGTGATCACAGCCGTTGCATGCACAGCCTTCTCAATCTCTCTGGCTATCTTAACCGCGCCGCCCATATGCCCGGAAAGCAGAGGGATCACATAGTCTCCCCTCTCATCCATGACCAGTACCGCTGAATCCGTGTACTTATCCTTCACCCAGGGTGCGATACATCTGACCGCTATCCCCGCCGCGCCGATGAACAGGAACGCTTTCTTTCCCCACTGCCCTCCGACCCAGGTCTTCATATCCGCATCAAGCGGCTTAAGTCCCTCATTGCCCGCAAGTCTTAGCGTCGTATAACCTTCACACACATAACCCCATGCTGACAGCTTCCTGCTGACATATCGGTTCTGCTTATTCGCCTCTTTGGTAAAACTAAATATCACAATTATCTTATCACTTTTCATACATATATAAGATACGCTCTTTTACCTGTTGTTGTCAACGGTTTGTCCGCTCTTTTATACCAAATCTGATATATCCTGTTCCAAAAATAAGGATATTAACCAGATCATCCCCCCAACAACTGCCGCAATACCTTGATCTTCTCCCTTCCCACCGGCAGGATCTCCTTGTCATACCCCTCCATCTTAATGGCAAAGCTGTTGTTCTTCCATAGAAACAGCTCCTTCACCTTATTCAAGTTAACCAGATAACTCTTCTGGCTTCTGAAGAACCCCTTATCCCCCAGCCTCTTCTCGAATTCTCCTATGGCCTTCCCCTCGAAGTAGTCATGCTCCACCGTATGGATCATGCATCCGCGGTTATAGGTCTCGATATAGACGATATCCTTCACTTCCTCAAAGACCGTCCTGCCCTCTGTATTGATCGCGATCCGTTTCATACTCTCTGCCGGCTCTGTACTCTTCTTCGCGCCGCATTTTTTCAACATCTTCAACAGACGCTTCTTATCGAAAGGCTTCAGAATATAGTCCTCCACCTCCAGTTCGAAAGCCTTCACCGCATATTCCGAATAAGCCGTCACGAATATGATCTTCATATCCGGCTGCATATTCTTAAGAGCATTCACAAGGACTGTCCCGTTCACATCTCCCAGATTGATATCGAGGAAAAACAGATCGTAATGCGTCTCTCCTGCCATCTCAAGCGCCTGCGCCCCGCTCTCTCCCTCGTCGATCAGGGCATCCGGCAGAAGATCTGACAACTGGTGCTTAAGTTCACTTCTTGCCGGTCTCTCGTCATCTACCACCGCAATCCTCATCTGTCTTCCTCCTTATCTTCTCCTCCAATAACTCTGCTATCTGACAATTGCACATCCAGACTATCTGCTGCTATCTGTCTGCAAAATGCAGTTCCACACACGTACCTTCCTGAGAACTTGTGATCCGAAGGCCGTTCTCTTCCCCATAGATACTCTTCATCCGCTTATGTACATTGCTAAGACCAACGCTGTTGCCAACAGCCTGTCCATTCTGCAGATTCTTAAGAACCTCTTCCGGGATCCCCCTGCCCTCATCCTGGATGTATACCCTGCATCCATCCGGCTCTTTTTGGGCACGGATCGCAACAATCCGTCTTCCCTCCCGGTTGATCCCATAACGCACCGCATTCTCCACAATCGGCTGCAGGATCAACGTAGGAATCTCCATCGCAATCCCCTCCGGAACATCATAAGTGATAATCAGCTTCTCCTCAAACCGCGCCTTCTCAAGCTCCAGATAATCCTCCACATGCTCCATCTCCTCTTCAAAGGGAACCATATACGCCTCGTTATTAAGATTATACCGGAAATAATTGGCAAGGACAATCAAAAGTTCCCTGGCCCTCTCCGGATTCTCCCTGCACACACAGGAAACCGTATTCAGCGCATTAAACAGGAAATGAGGATTCACCTGGAACTGCAGCGCCTTGAACTCAGCCTTCTGTCTCATCTCCTTCTGCCGTTCCAGCTCTGACAGTGCAAGCTGATAGGAGCTTAAGTCCACCAGATGCTGATGAAGCTCTAATTCACTCTTTCTGAACACCCATTGCTTCTTGAGCCACACAATCAGACATCCCGCCGCCTGATCCCGTATCATGAAGGGCGCGGCAATCACTGAATAGTCCTTCATCCACTCATACCAGGGACTGCTGACCGGCACCTTCGACATCGTCTCCATGCCGCCCTTTTGCATCGCCGAGACCCCGATATCCGGTATCTCTCCGCCCGTCCAAAACTTCCTGTCCCTTTCCTTCTGACAGCACACAAGAATCGCATTCCGGTCCGTTATGATGACCCCGGCCCAGTCGGTCTCCTCCAGTATGGTCTCCCCAAGCTTCTCCATATTACCGTAATCCTCAAGCCCCTTCAAAAGCAATGGGAGACACTTTCTTGCCAGTCCCGACGCCTGCTGAAGCTGACGGCTCCGCTCGATATCCTGCTGGATGAACACATGGTTGAAGCTGGATATGAAGATCAGTATCCCCCCTGCGTTCAAAAGAATCATCGGCACGGAGATCTGAAGGATCGTATTTAACGCCATCTGTACCGGCACCGTAAACCGGAGCAGGCATACCATATCGCATACTTCCGCAAAACAGGTCAGAAGAAACAGATCCTGGTATCTCCATTTGCCCCTCTGAAAATAAGGGTAGAATCCGCCTCCCAGGAGTCCGAACAGCATCGTAGAGAATGCTGACGCCATGGCAAATGCCTGCGGCGCGGAAAAAAGATATACATAGACCGCGCCGATCAAAGATGCATACAGGCCAACGATCGGCCCGCCCAGCAGCCCCGCCGCCATGGCGCCGATCACACGGGTATTCAGGCTGTAAGAGCCGATGTCAATCCCTGTACAGGTCGATAAGACCACCATCCCGCCGAAGATCACAGACAGAAGCGCCTGACTCCTGACGCTTCTTCTCTCCTGCAGGATCAGATCCTGGATCAGCCTGAACTTGGAGATCAGATTCGCAATCAGTACAAGAAGTGCAATATTCAGAATCAATTCAAATACCAGCCTGTTTCCCTGCATCATATCCCTCCCCTGTTATCCTTTCCAATATCTTATCATAACATAATCTGACACACAATCTATATATGGAATGAAGCCCCTATATCAATAAAGAATGGTTACTGTTCACACCCTACGGGTGCTCCAGTAACGGCATCCGGCCATTAAAAGTCACCTTCGGTGAGGGGCCGGATGCCAGGCAGCCACTACTTCTTTGGCCGGACACCGTGCAGCGTAGTGCACGGTGCCGTGTGAACAGTAACAAAGAATGTGCCATGCGGTTTTGTGGTCCAGGGAACACCATTTCCTATATCAAAAAAAAGAACCTCCGGCCGTATCATAAAACGCCCGGAGGCTCTCCGGGACCATACGGCCCCTTGAGAGAGTTATGTATGTTCAAATAGTGGGTGAAACCTTAATTGTAAGTAATTAATTATATGTAACTGTCTTCTTCTCATTGTACACGTCGCGGTCCAGCTCGCCAAGCTTGCTTGCCACCAGCATTCCGACCATAACGTCCACGTCTACGTTCATGAGCGTCCGGAACATTCCCGCGAACCAGTCGATACCGATCAGTACTGCAATACTTTCCAGAGGCAGTCCCAGCGAAGACGCCAGGAACGTATACACGATCACAGAACCGCCCGGTACGGAGATGGTGCCCATACACATCAGACAGGATAACAGGATCGCCATACCCATCTGATATACCGTCATCTCAATACCTGTAGACTGGGCCATGAAGAAAATCGCGGCAACATAGCACTGTGCGGCGCCGCAGCTGTTCATGGACATGGTGATCGGTCCGGTAAAGTCGGCAACCTTACGGCTGATACCAAACTTCGTAACCGCATCCTCCATCTTTGTCGGAAGACAGATGGCGCCTGACGTCGTAGTAACTGCCATAATAGACATCTTCGCGAACTTCTTCGGCATCTTGGCCGGATTCACCTTACACATCGCCGCGGTAAACGGTCCGAACAACAGGAACTGGATCGCATCGCCGATCAGAAGCACGCCCAGGAACTTCATCATCGGAATAATCACCTTAAGTCCCGTGGATCCAGCGACATTTGCAAGCAGACAGAAGATACCGATCGGTGCAATATGCATGACTGTCTTGATAATATTCGTGATGATCGTGTTAAGGCCGGTCACCCACTCCACCATGTTGCGGTTGCCGCTCTGCTTCGTGTAGGCGCCCATCGCCACGCCAAAGAACAGTGAGAATACGATACACGGAACCATCGCGCTCTCGGCCATGGAACCAATAATGTTGGTCGGAACGAAACCTAGCAGTGTCTCCTGGAGTGAAGCGGACTCTACCGCCGCATTCGCCACATCCTCCGCGCTGGCAATCTCAATCCCGATACCCGGTTTAAACAGCATGGATAACGCCACGCCGAATCCGGCCGAGATCACTGTAAATCCGATAATCCACTTGAATGTATGGAAACCCATCTTGCCTACATCCTGTCCGTCGCCGCTTCCTACCGCCGCCGCTACCGCAGACATGACCAGCAGCACGACCGACATCTGGATCAGCCGGATAAATATATCTCCGATAAATTTCAGGTTCGCCGCCCATGGTCCGATAATCGTACCAAACAGGATACCGCCAACCGTTGCAATCAAAATCTGTGTTGTAAGAGATATGGACAATCCCTTCTTTTTTTCTTCCATTTGTCATCCCTCGCTTATGCTCTTTGATTTTCTCATTCTTTACTAAGACGGCCGTCTCTTTTATGGTTTTATTGTACACTATTTCCGAAAACAGGCAATAGTTCTTGTTTAAAATGTGGTTTTTTCTGTTTTAACTGCTGTTTTCACTGTTTAAAAAGACCACAAACGGGTTAAGACATAAATTTGGTAACAAAATCTCCTTGAAAAACTTGTCCTTTCATGTAATAATAGAGCATAATCTGTTTTTGGAATGATTTATTTTATTGAGGAGGATTTTATATGAAAGACAGAAGTAATTTTTCTAACAAGCTGGGGTTTGTTCTCGCTGCGGCGGGTTCGGCCGTAGGACTTGGGAACATCTGGCGGTTCCCCTATCTTGCCGCGCAGTACGGCGGCGGAACGTTCCTTTTAATCTACCTGATCCTGGCGGTCACCTTCGGCTTCACGCTGATGACCGCAGAGATTGCGCTGGGCCGCAAGACGGGCTTAAGCGCCATCGGGGCGTTCAAGTCCCTGGATAAGCGGTTCAATCTGCTGGGGATACTTGCCGTCGTCGTTCCGGTTATCATCTTCCCTTACTATTCCGTGATCGGCGGATGGGTTGTGAAGTATTTTACCGTGTTCATCAGCGGCGGCGCACAGGCCTCTGCAGGCGATACATATTTTACGGATTTTATCAGCGGGACCTATGAGCCCATCGGCTGGTTCTTCCTGTTCCTTGCATTTACAGCCATCGTTGTCCTGTGCGGCGTTGAGAAGGGTATCGAGAAGGTAAGCAAGATCATGATGCCGATCCTTGTGGTTCTTACAATCATCATCTCCATCTATGGACTTACCTTGAAGGGCGCGACAGAAGGGCTGATCTACTACCTGAAACCGCATATGGCGGACGTATCCGTGAAGACGATCCTGGCAGCCATGGGGCAGCTCTTCTACTCCATGTCGCTGGCGATGGGTATCATGATCACCTACGGCTCTTATATGAAGAAGACCGATAATCTGGAAAGCTCTGTCCGCCAGATTGAGCTGTTCGATACAGGGATTGCATTTCTTGCAGGCCTTATGATCATCCCGGCCGTATTCGCATTCTCAGGCGGAGACCGCTCTGCGCTGAATGCCGGACCCGGACTGATGTTCATGACGCTTCCAAAGGTATTTGCAAGCATGAAGTTCGGAGGCCTGATCGGGACGATCTTCTTCGTACTGGTATTCTTCGCCGCCCTTACGTCCGCAATCTCCCTGATGGAGACCATCGTGTCCGTATTCATGGATAAGTTCGGATGGAAGCGCCGCTTCACAGGTATCTTCGTCGCTGTACTTGCATTGATTATGGGTATTCCGTCCTCTCTTGGATTCGGCCCGCTCGGATTCATCAGCTGGAACGGCATGTCCATCCTGGATATTATGGATTTCACAAGCAACAGTGTACTGATGCCGATTGTCGCGTTCTTCACCTGTATCTTCGTAGGCTTCGTTATTAAGCCAAAGACAATCGCGGATGAAGTGAAGGCGACAGACGGAACCTTCAAGGCGGAAGGGATGTTCAATGTTATGATCAAATGGGTCGCACCGCTCTTCCTGTTTATCATCCTTGTAAGTTCCGTCGCAAGCGGACTTGGATTCTTCAAACTCTAAGCTTTGGCGTTCCTGCTTTGCAGACGGCAGGGAACTGTCCGGAAAACAGGCATGCTTTTTCGAGCGTGCATGTGTAAAAACGTAGGTGTAGCGGGCTCGTCTCCAATCCTAGACGCAGCCCGCTACATTTCTAAGCGCCAGCGGCGCTTGTTCAGCAAGGATCGAAACGGAGTGTAGAACGTCGGCTTGCAGCCGCATATCTGACGCAGATATCAAGCACATTATTCACTGTTAATTATGCAGCGCTATATTAGTGTGCTGTCTGCAATCCACATCCTTATATCCCGTGCCCCGGCATATTTTTCCAGATATCTCTTTCCATATTCCAGCGCCCTCTCCAGATCCTGATTATCCGAGAAGGAATAGATCAGCGTCAGTACCTCTTCTGTATCCTCGGTAATCATCGCCCGTTCGGAGTCACTGGTAGAACTCCCGACCGCCCCCTTCTCATCTGCAAGCACCGGCAGACACTCAATATTGATTTCTTCCTTTCCAATTCCCTTATAAGTCTCTCCTTCTCTTCCGACACGGAATACCAGACAATCTTCAATATTTGCCGTATCATAAGATCCCACGGAGAATCCCGACTCGATGGAGATCAGATTGTTCACATCCACCACCGTATTTACCTCATACAGACCCTTCCCCTGTCCAATCCTGCGGATCAGGGCCTCCGACGATACCCGGTAACGGCTGGGGTCCTTGCCAAACGCCTTATATGCCGCCCTTGACTCTTTGATATTGGGTATCTCGTTCACCCCGTAATCGAAAATCGCATCCTTTGTCTTCTTAAATATCTCCTTTTTCAGATACTTCCACATCTCTTCATTCTTCCTGCCTACCGTTACCTTATACTGCAGGCACCCCACCCTGACCGCCGGCCACAGCTCCTTCATGGCAGGGTCAATCACCAGACTCTTGTGCATTCTTTTCTCCCTCCTGACTCATATTTCTTATACATCCTCTGTCTCTCCTAAGAATAACGTGTCTTTGCCCATGCTATCCGGAAGGCATACTTCTTATACGGCCTCCGGGTCTTTTCAAACTATACAGTGTTCGCCCTTCCCTCGTCCATCTCGCGCAGCACCCGCTTCATCGTCAATGTAAATAAGATTCCTGTCGTTACCACAGAGATGATATCCGCCACCGGTTCCGCCCTGTAGATTCCCATCACGCCCATGAATCTGGGAAAGATAATCGCAAGCGGTATCAGCAGAATTACCTTCCTCAGAAGTGCGATAAACAAGGAAACCTTCGCCTGCCCCAGTGCAAGGAATGTAGACTGGCACGCAGACTGAAGTCCGAAGATGGTAATTCCAAGGAAATACACCGGCATCACCTGGCAGGTCAGTTCGATCAGTTCCTGGTTATTCGTGAAGATACCGGCATAGACTTCCGGCATAAGCACAGCCACGCCGCCCAGGATCAGTGTTCCCAGAAGTCCTGCCGCCACAAGTCTTGTAAACGTGTCCTTCACCCGCTTCCTGTCGCCCGCGCCATAGCAGTAGCTGATGATCGGCTGGACTCCCTGGGAGATTCCCTGAGCCGGGATCAGCAACAGCTGCATGATACTGGTCATGATCGACATCGTGCCGACATACAGGTCTCCCCCATATCTCTGGAGCCCGGAATTCAATGTGATACTTACCATGCTCTCCGTACTCTGCATGATAAAAGGCGAGATGCCAAGACTGCCGATCCGCTTCACAATCTCCCATCTCAGACGCATGTTCGAAAGTCTCAGCTTCATCACGCTCCGCCTGGACGTCAGAAAACGCAGCACCCATCCCGCACTGACCGCCTGGGAGATAACTGTGGCGACAGCCGCGCCTCTTACCCCCATATTCAGCACGAAAATCAGCAATGGATCCAGGCAGATATTCAGCACAGCCCCGATTACGACCGACAGCATAGCGATCTTCGACTCTCCCTGGCCGCTGATAAATGTATTCAGCCCGATTGCAACCTGTACGAATATGGTGCCGATCAGATAGATCACTATATAACTCTCTGCATATCCAATCGTTACATCGCTGGCTCCGAATGCATACAGAACCGGCCTCTTGAAAATCGTAAATCCAATCGTCAGGACAACAGAAAACAGAACAATCATCCCCGCTGAATTCCCCAGGATAAGTTCTGCTTTCCTGATATCCTTCTTGCCAAGCTCAATGGAGGCAAGCGGCGCGCCTCCCATCCCCGCGAATGCACTGAACGCCGAGATCAGCATAATAATAGGAAATGTCACTCCTACTCCTGTAAGTGCAACATCCCCGTAATCCTTTATATGTCCGATATAGACTCTGTCCACAATATTGTATAAGATATTGATCAGCTGCGCCGCCACCGCCGGCACGGCAAGAGACACCATCAGCCGGCCCAGCGGCGCCGTGCCCAGCCTCTCTTCATTTGTCGTCTTATTCATGTCCATCCCTTCCCTGTCCTGTTATTTTCATTTTATCAAAGTCCCCGCCGCTTTTAATCTTCAAGAAGCTTCCGTTTTCTCTCAATCATCTCGTCGATTCTTTCCAGGAAAAATGCCACATCCTTGACATTTTCGCATCTTTCGATATGTCCGTCAGGGTATACCCGCTTTGACACGCTCCCCGCACCGCAGGCAACTATGGTCTGCACTTCCTCCATCATAAGTATATTATATATCCCCATCTTGTCAGCCTTCGCATATCCTACATTTTCAAAATTCCCCGCGATATTCTTCTGCCGGTACAGATAATAAGGAAGCAGGCCCATCTGCGCCGCCGCGTCCGCCGCCGCCTCGATCATATCCGAGAGCATCCCGGACATCTCCCCGGTATCCCGCTCAAGGTCCGCCCATTCCATCTTCGCCGCCCGCTTGATGGCCAGAGAATGGACCGTAAGACTGTCCGGAGCAAGCTTCCCGATCTGCTCAAGCGTATCCTCCATGTCATGGAGATCTTCACCCGGCAGACCTGCGATCAGATCCATATTGATGTTAGCAAACCCCATCTTCCTCGCCAGACAGAACGCTTCCACAATCTCCTCTACCCCATGCTTTCTCCCGATAACATCCAGCGTCTTCTGCTGCATGCTCTGCGGATTGATGGATAACCTGGTGATATGATACCTTCGCAGCACCTCAAGCTTACTCTGGTCGATGCTGTCCGGCCTTCCCGCCTCTACCGTATATTCCAGCAGATATTCTCTGGAAAAATGTGTATCTATGCACCCCAGAAGCCTTTCCAGCTGAGACGCCGTAAGCGTAGTCGGCGTCCCTCCGCCGATATAGATGGAATTAAGCTTCTTCCCGGCATATCTGTCTCCCACAAATGCAAGTTCCTTCGTCAGGGCGTCCAGATAATCCTCCACCCTGTCTGCCCAGTCCGCTATTGCCCCGGAACTAAAGGAGCAATAGGTACAGACCGTCGGACAGAAGGGGATACCCACATACAGACTGTACCCCTCCTCATAGTCCACGTTCGAAAGCAAGGCCTGCTCCCGCTTCGCGATTTCCCAGGCAAGCTCTGCCTTCTTAGCGCTTACCAGACAGTCCTGCTGAAACCACGGGACGAACTGCTCCCTGCTCCATCCTGCCTTTGCCTTCTCCATGGCAATCTTGGTAGGCCGGACTCCCGTCAGGATCCCCCAGGCAAGCGTACGCCCCGTAATTCTTTCCAGTTCATGGTAAAGGCTGATATCAATCTGGTATTTCAGCTTTCGTCTCTTCCCGGCCAGAAGCTGCCTGTCCGCTTCCTCCCCTGCATCCCTTCCGATCACAATCCTGCCCTGCTTTGGCAATTGTACCATAACATAATGAGAGGCCTTCTCCTCCACCCTGTTGATGATCTCCTCAGATGGGAAAAAAGCCTTTACGATATGATACACATTATACGTATATGCCTCACTCTTACATACAATCTGAATCATCCTGCCTCTGCTCCATTCTTAATATATGGATTCTATATCCTGTTTGAACTAAATATACGGATTGTTCACCCGTTCATGTCCGATCGCCGTCTCGCTCATATGCCCCGGATACACCCTTGTCTCATCCGGAAGCGGCATCAGCTTCTCACGGATGGAACGGACCAGATCCGACATACTGCTCCCCGGGAAATCCGTACGTCCTACAGAATTGGCAAACAACGTATCCCCGCTGAACAGCACCCCTTCCGTCCTCACATAGAAGCAGCAGCACCCCGGCGTATGCCCCGGCGTATGAAGAACCTCAAAATCATACCCCGCAAACGTAAGCACCTGCCCGTCATGAATATATTCCGCACCGGAAAATGTATATCCTGCCGTATAGGATGAGGACTGATTAAGCTTTGGATCATTCATAAGCTCCCGGTCCGCCTCATGCACGTATACGGGAACCTCATACTTCTTAAGGAACCCGTCAATCCCCATGATATGGTCAAAATGTCCGTGAGTCAGAAGAATCGCCTCTATCTTAAGTCCTTCTGCCTCTATGTGGTTCATAAGATTCGGCGAACTGGCCGCCGGGTCGATCACGACCGTCTGCTTCGTCTCCTCATTCACTGCCAGATAACAATTCGTGCTGATAATCCCTGTTAAAAATCTCTCTACTCTCATCTTATGATCAACCTGTCGTCCTTTCAATATCAATCACATCCTCCACCTGAAGAAGCTTATTCACAATCCTGTCCAGTTCATCTCTTCCGTGGACAATAAACCCTGCCTCAATGGTGGCCGTTCCCTGCTTCTTGCTGGTGCGCACATTCATAGACTTCACATCCACATTCGCCTCCATGAATATACGGGACATCTCCATCAACAGTCCCTTCCGGTCATAGGCATACATCTTGATCTCCGACAGATACTGCCCCCCGGCCTTCTCCGCCACGTCGCTCTCCCACTCTGCGTCTATCAGCCGCGCCCGTTCCACATCCGTCAGATGGATGATATTCACACAGTCCGTCCGGTGAATAGACAGACCTCTTCCTCTTGTCACAAACCCGACAATCTCATCTCCCGGAACCGGATTGCAGCACCGCGAGAACCGGACCGCCACATCATCAATTCCCTTCACAAGGATCCCGCTCCTGGACTTGGCTATGTGTACCTTGTTCCTGGCCGCCTCTGCAACCTTCTCAAGCACATCCTCATCCGTTAGCTCCTGCTTATGCTCCTTGCTGTATTCCTCAACCAGACGGTTGACCACCTGTCCTTCCTTGAGACCGCCGTGTCCGATGGCCGCAAGAACAGAATCCCAGTCCTTAAAGCCATACTTCTTCTGGACCACATCCTGATACTTTGAAACCAGTATCGTACCGGGAGTAATGGACTTGGCCTTACAGTAGGCCGCCACCATCTCCTTCCCCTTGACGATATTGTCCTCCTTGAACTCCTTCTTGAACCACTGGTTGATCTTGTTCTTGGCCTGGGTACTCTTCACGATATTCAGCCAGTCACGGCTTGGCCCCTTGGAATTCTGTGAAGTAAGAATCTCTATCCTGTCGCCGTTCTGTATCTTATAATCAATATTGACCAGCTTCCCGTTCACCTTGGCGCCTACCATCTTATTCCCCACCGCACTGTGGATAATATAGGCAAAATCAATCGGCGTAGAGCCGTTTGGAAGATTCTTGACATCTCCCTGCGGTGTAAAGCAGTACACATCCTCTGCAAAAAGATCCAGATCGCCCTTGATCAGGTTCATGAATTCACGGTTATCCGACATATCCCTCTGCCATTCCAGGATCTGACGAAGCCAGCTTAACTTCTCTTCCTCCTGGGCCTTCACACTCTTCTTGCCGTCATTGGACTCCTTGTACTTCCAATGTGCCGCGATACCATACTCGGCAGTCTTGTGCATCTCCTCCGTCCGGATCTGTATCTCGAAGGGCTGCCCTACGGAACTCATCAGCGTCGTGTGAAGTGACTGGTACATGTTCGACTTGGGCATGGCAATATAATCCTTGAACCTTCCCGGAATCGGCGTGTACAGTTCATGGATCACACCAAGAGCGGCGTAGCAGTCCCGCACCGAATCCACGATAATACGCACCGCAAAAAGATCATAGACCTGATCCACCGTCTTGTCCTGATTGACCATCTTCTTGTATATGCTGAAGAAATGCTTCACACGTCCGCTGACCTGTGCCTTGATATTGGCATTCTCCATATGCGAGGAGACCTCGTCTACAATCTGCTGTACGAACTCCTCCCGCTCCATCTTCCTTGCGTTAATCTGGTCCACAAGCTCAAAGAAGACCTCCGGCTGCGAATACTTAAGGGCCAGGTCGTCAAGCTCTGTCTTGATCTTGGAGATACCAAGCCGCTGGGCGATGGGCGCATAGATATCCATCGTCTCCTTCGCCTTCTCCCGCTGCTTCTCCGGTTTCATGAACTGCAGAGTCCGCAGGTTATGCAGCCGGTCCGCAAGCTTTATGATGATCACCCGGATATCCTTCGCCATAGCAAGGAACATCTTACGCAGGTTCTCCGCCTGAACGTCTAACTTATCTGATGAATATGACAGCCGTCCCAGCTTCGTAACACCGTCCACCAGAAGTGCAACATCATCCCCAAATTCCTTCTGAATCTCCTCCTCGCTGATCTGCGTATCCTCCACAACGTCGTGGAGCATCCCCGCCGCAATCGTCTCCTTATCCATCTCAAGATCCGCCAGTATGATTGCAACCCACAGCGGATGGACAATATATGGCTCCCCGGACTTACGGCACTGACTGCCATGTGCCTCATCCGCCAGCTTATACGCCTTCTCAATCATCGACACATCTGTAGAAGGATGATACTTACGGATACGGGCAATTAATATGTCATACAGGTGAGCCGGATTCTCATAATCTCCCGGTGCCTTCACAGCATGACCATCTACAATCTCAAGTCCCTTGGAATGATCTTCCATGATTGCTTCCGCAGCAATCCTGTCGTCAATCGCTTCATACGTTGTCTTACCGGACACATTAATGCCTCCTTCCTCTCAATTTCTCTACTACAACAATAACTGGCAAATAAACTTAACCGGTCAGATACAGGCATCCCGGTTGTCCAGGTTACTTCCCCGGATACGCGATGATGGAATCCACATCATATCCCTTCAGCCGTTCTCTCCCCTTCAAGCCTTCAAGCTCCATGAGAAATACCGTCTTCACCACGACTCCGCCAAGTCCCTCGATCAGCTTGATAATCGCTTCATTGGTCCCGCCTGTAGCCATCAGGTCGTCAATAATCACCACTCTCTGCCCCGGCTTGACGGCATCCCTGTGAATCTCAAGCTCCGCAGTACCATATTCCAGTTCGTACTGTATGGAAACCGTCTCACGCGGAAGCTTCCCCTTCTTCCTGACCGGAATAAACGGTTTATGCAGATTATAGGCAATCGGCATCCCGAATATAAATCCTCTCGACTCGGGTCCCACGACCAGGTCAAATTCCACGCCTTCAAGCTTCTCCTGCATCAGGTCTATCGACAATGCCAGCCCGTCGGCATCCTGAAGCACACTGGTCACATCTCTGAATATAATCCCCTGTTCCGGGAAATCCGGAATACTTACTACGTACTCTTCAATCTTCTTCATAACGACCTCTCCATTCCTGTTTCAAATACTTTTTAAGTATAGCATTAGTTCCGGGGTTTTTCAAGACTGCATAACATCCATACGGCTTATTTATAATGTGTGATGACGATCTGCGGCGTAATCCGCCCCATATACTCATTGAGATCCGGATAGAAGGTAAGGGATATCCGCATCCCGCTTCGTCTCCCAAGGAGCATATCTTCCACTGCCGCTTTCCCATACCGTTCCTTAAGCATATCAAGAAGTCCTTCCATCTGCTGAAAACACATGGCGTCTATCACTGTCCCGGCGCCATCCCTCGCTCTTAGTTTCAGGACATTCTGATTCTTCCCAAGAACTCTCCCGCCAAGAAGCTCCACATTGCGGGCGGCAAACACCGGCTTGGTGTTTCCTTTCCCGAAAGGCTCAAGAAGGGACAGCTCTTTTACGAACCCCTCCGTCACACAGGAAAACGGAAGTTCCATATCTATGACTACCTTCTCTGTCAGATCCTCCTCTGTCAGAGTGCACCCCTCATTCAGCATCCGGCGCAGCTTCTCCATATTCTCCCTTTTCAGAGACAGGCCGGCCGCCAGCCTGTGCCCGCCGTACCGTGTCAGCAATTCCTTACATCTGCTCAGTTCCTCAAACATATGGTAGGCGTCTATCGAACGTCCGGAGCCTTTCAGCCCTTCTTCCCCGTCCGTCAGCACGAAGACCGGCCTGTAATACCGCTCCCGGATCCTCCCGGCCACAATCCCCGCAAGACTCTCATGGCACCCCGGCAGATAGATTACAAGAACCTTATCCTCTCCTGCCGGCGTCGTCTCCACCAGCTCTCTGGCCTGCTCTACCGCCGCCTCTGTCATATCCTTCCTGCTGTCATTCAGCGCCTTCAGATCCTGCGCCAGAACATCGGCCTCCTTCTTATCCTTCGCTCTTAAGAGACCAAGCGCTCTCTTTGCCGTATCCAGTCTTCCGCTGGCATTCATGCAGGGTCCCAGTATGAAACCGATATGATAGGCGCGAAGCCTCTCTTTCTCCACCTTCGTGCATTCCATCAGGGCGCGAAGTCCCAGATTATGGGTTCTGCCAAGCATCTCCAGACCTTCTTTTACGATGATCCGGTTCTCTTCGTTAAGATCCATGACGTCTCCTACCGTTGCTATGGCCGCATTTTCAAGCAGATAATCAAGCTCATCCGCATCCCGGCCCATGGCCTCGCACAGCGCCTCTACCAGCTTATATGCGATCGCGGCGCCGCACAGCCCCTTGAACGGATACTCACATCCCGGCTGCTTTGGATCGATGAGAGCGTCCGCCTCCGGAAGCAGATAATGTCTCTTTCCGTCCTCCTCATCGTAGGGCACCTCGTGGTGATCCGTGACAATGACCGTCATCCCAAGACTCTTTCCATATGCAATTTCATCCGCCGCCGCAATCCCGTTATCACAGGTGACTATGGTGTCAATCCCTTCTCTGTACGCGCGGTCGACAAGTTCGATGTTCAGACCATAGCCGTCCCTGATCCGGTCCGGGATATCACTGTCCACGATTCCGCCAAGAGTCTCGATTCCTTCCACTAATATGTAAGCCGCGTTGACCCCGTCTATATCGTAATCTCCGATCACACGGATCCTCTCCTGATTCCTGATCTTCTCCCCAAGGATATCCACCGCCTGATCCATTCCCTTCATCAGCATCCCGTCATACAGATCCCCGATCGTCCCGTTCAAATACCTGTCGATTGCCGCTTCCCCGATCACCTCCCGGTTCCTGATCAGACACGCCGTCCTGGGACTGACGTGAAACTGCCTCCCGATTGCCTCAAAATCCGCACCCTTCCTCAAAAGTACCCACCGCTCCATGCTGCAACTCCTCCTTCTGTTCATATTGCCAAAAAGCAGCCGCGAAATCCTTCCGCAGCTGCTTCCTTCAATCCCTTATTCAGATGCTTTCTTCCCAAGCTTCATCCGCATCACATACCACAGCGCACCTGTGATACATACGGAAGAATATGCTCCGCAGACTACGCCTACCATCAGCGGCGCCGCAAACTCCCGGATGGAGCTGACGCCCATGATGAAGAGTATCGCTACCATCACAAAGGTTGTCAGGGATGTATAGATACTTCTTGTAAGCGTCTGTGTCACACTCTTGTTCACAACCTCTGCAAGATCCGTCTTCCTCGTCTGATAGTGAAGTTCCTCACGGATACGGTCGAAGATTACAATCGTCGCGTTGATCGAGTAACCCACAATCGTCAGCATACAGGCGATAAATGTATTCCCTACGGATACCCTGGCGATCGCATAGAATCCGATTACCACCAGTACGTCATGCAGAAGCGCAAGGATTGCGCTCGCCGCAAACCGGATATCCTTGAACCTAAACCAGATATACAGAAGCATGCAGACCGTCGCTATGATAACCGCAACGACGGCATCCTGACGCATCTCGTTACTTACGGTGGAACTGATATTCTCAGCCGTAATCAGCGACTCGTCTACCTTGAACTCATCCACCATAGCCTTATTCAGCTCTTCACGCTGGTCAAGCTCAAGCGTCACCGTCTTAATGATGACCTGATTGGTTCCCGCTACCTTCTGGGTCTGTACGTTATGGTCGCCTGTCACCTCTTCCACTACAGGTACAATCTTTTCATCAATCTCTTCTATAGAATAGTCTTCGTTAAACGTCACATTCGTGGAAGTACCGCCTTCGAACTCAAGGCTGTAGGCGAACGCTCCCTTTCCTCTTGAGGAATTCACGCCCATCACGGCCGCTCCCGCCGCAATCAGCAGAATCGAGATGGCAAAGAAGACTTTGCATCTGCCGACAAAATCAATCGGCTCCCGCTCCTTTCTCGGACGGTAGTACAGCTTCTCTTTGCGAAGTCCCACCGCATAGAAGGAAAATACGATTACCCTTGTCACCACAAGCGCCGTAAACATGGATACGATGATACCAATCGCCAGTGTCTGCGCGAATCCCTTGACCGAACCAGATCCCCTAAACCACAATACCGCAGCAGCAATCAGCGTCGTCACATTACCGTCCACGATCGCAGACAGGGCCTTCTGAAATCCGGTCTTCAGAGAATTCTTCACACTCTTGCCCTTCGTCATCTCCTCGCGCACACGGGCAAATATGATGACGTTGGCGTCTACCGCCATACCGATACCAAGGATGATACCGGCAATACCCGGCAGCGTCAGGGTAACGTTGAATCCGTTCAGCACCAGCAGTACCAGCTCCGTATAGATCAGCAGCGCAATACCCGCCGCAAGTCCCGGAAGATAATATACGAACATCATAAAGATGATAATCAGCACAAGACCAATCGCTCCTGCCTTCAGGCTGGTGCTGATTGCCTGCTCGCCAAGCTGTGCTCCTACAACGTTAGAACGCAGCTCTTCCAGTTCAAGCTTCAGGCCGCCGATACGGATGGTAGCCGCCAGATTGTCAGCCTCCTCGAATGTAAAGTTACCGGTGATATATGCCTGTCCGCCCGTGATTGCCTGATTCACGACCGGGTCGCTGATGGTCGCACCGTCATAAACAATATTAATCTTCCTGCCTACATTCTCTTCCGTAGCCTTGGCAAACTTTTCTTTTCCGTTTTTGTTCAGGTTCAGCTCTATGGAGTACTCACGGTTGCCCATCTTATCCTCGCCGGCCTTCGCGGTCGCCGTCTCCACATCCGCACCCGTGATCACGGTCTCTCCGTCCTCCGTCTGAAACTCCAGCGAACCGGGCTTGCCCAGGTCGTCCAGAATCTTATTGGCATCCGTCACGCCTGGAATCTCGATATTGATCCGGTCGCTGCCTTCCTGGTACACGCTCGCCTCCGTACTGTACTGCTCTACACGTCTCTGGAGCTTGTAGATGGTATCGCTCATCTCTTCTTCCGATGGATTCTTGTCCTTCACCTGATATGTGATGCTGACACCGCCTTCCAGATCCAGTCCAAGCTTAATATTCCTCATCGCCCCTGTTCCGGTCTTACCGAAACCAACCAGCACCGTAAAGCCCATCAACGCAGCCAGCACGAATGTCAGCACCAGGCTCAGTATGCCTCTGTTCTTCTTCATGATTAAACTTCCTTTCTACTTAAGTATCTCCCGGAAACACTGTTGTTCTCTCTGCCTTTCCGGAGCGCTCTTACTCTGCCAGAGCGGCTTCTATCGTACCACATGCGCTTACTCTGCCAAAGCAGCCTTTATCATAATTGCGCATTCAACACGCTTCCTCTGCATCTCGCACCCGATCTCATAGGTGTCATGGATCGTCCCGTGGAAATGATAAGCATTCGCCATACATCCCCCGCTGCAGTAGAACTTCGCAAAGCAGTCTCTGCATTTCTCCTTGGAGTAGACATTACAGCTGCGGAAATCGTCAGCAATCTCCGGCCTCACGATCCCCTCGTCCACATTCCCCATAAGGAACTCTTCCTGTCCTACGAACTGGTGGCATGGATACAGATCCCCCCAGGGCGTGACAGCCAGATACTCGGTTCCCGAACCGCATCCGGATAGTCTTTTTGCCACACAGGGCCCACCGTCTAAGTCTATCATAAAATGAAAGAAATTAAAACCTTTTCCTTCCTTTTCCCGCTCAATCATCACCTTCGCCAGCTTATCATACTCTTCCATGATCGCCGGAAGGTCGCTTACGCGGATCGCATAGGGATCGTCCTCGTCCCCCACAACCGGCTCTATGGACATCTGCTTAAACCCAAGATCTGCAAAGTGAAGGATGTCCTCTGCAAAATCAAGATTCTCTCTGGTAAATGTCCCCCGGACATAGTACCTCTCCTGTCCCCGGCTGTCTGCAAGCCTCTGGAACTTCGGAACGATCAGGTCGTAGCTTCCCGCTCCATTGCGGAAGGGACGCATCCTGTCGTTGACCTCCCTGCGCCCGTCGAGGCTTAAGACCACATTGTCCATCTCTCTGTTCACGAAAGCCTGCACCTCGTCATTCAGAAGCACGCCGTTCGTCGTCAATGTAAAGCGGAAATGCTTATCATGGATCTTCTCCTGCTCTCTTCCATAAGCCACGAGATCCTTCACCACCTGCCAGTTCATGAGCGGCTCTCCTCCAAAGAAATCCACCTCCAGATTATGCCTGCCTCCCGAACTGGCGATGAGGAAATCCAGAGCCTTCTTCCCCACCTCATAGCTCATGAGCGCACGTCTGCCATGATACTCTCCTTCTTCCGCAAAACAATATCTGCAGGCAAGGTTGCAGTCATGGGCAATATGAAGGCAGAGGGCCTTCACCACGGTCTTTCTCTTCTTTACTTCATCGATCAGGCATTCATATGTATCCTCTGTAAACAGCTGCCCTGCCTCCGTAAGTTCTATAACATCCCGGAGTGCTTCCCCGATCTCTTCTTCACTGTACCGGCCGTTAAGCTCTGCCGCAAGCTTCTGAAATGTCTCCGGCTCTTTAAGCGTCTCTGCCGTGATCCCGGGTCCTTCCTGTAAGCCTTTGCAGGCTTCAAAGCCATCTGCTTCATCCGACTTACAGATGCCGGCGATCACATCATAGCAAACCTGATCCACCACATGAACCGCGCCGCTTACGACATCCATCACAATATTATATCCGTTATTCTGATACTGATGTATCAAGACTATGACTCCTTTCTCTCATGTGCTGATGCAAACAGAAAAAGAATCCCGCTATGCGGGATTCTCCGCCTGCTGCTTACCGCACAGGCGTTGTCATTCCATGATCTCGTGGATTACTTCTTCTGCTCGCAGGTCTGGTTGCCCACTGTGCAGGATGTCTTACATGCTGACTGGCAGGATGTCTGGCACTCTCCGCATCCGCCCTTCTTCAGGCTGTTATTCATGGTGTGTGTATTTAATGTCTTTACATGCTTCATGGTCATGCTCCTCCTTATCTTTGCCTAACTTCTGTTATTATAGCATCACATGTTCATTTTCGCAATAACTTTATTTTCGTTGTTCTCATGTCATGCCGTTCAGAAACAGATAAAGACTAGGACAGCATCCCTCCGGCCATCCCGCCTCCTGCGCACAGGATAAACGTTGTCACCAGATTGACCGCGTCGCCGTTCAGAGTCCGGTACACCCCCAGCGTAATCAGAAGAAGCAGCGCAAAATATCCGATTCCCAGTCCCAGCCCCCACAGATATCTTCTTACTCTGGCAAGCTTGCCGATGATGATGCCGCCAAGCAGAGTCGCAATGATATAGATTGCCGTGATCGCCGCGGACACCGCCTTCTCGTTCAGCTCCAGCTTATAGAGTGCAACCGCCAGCAGTAACAGCAGAATCCCTGTGATGACATAAGAGACCAGAAGTGACTTCAGAACCCACATAACTCTGGAATCTTTTGGAAGCTTTCTTTCCATTCCCATCCCTCCTTGCAATGTACTCCTGCGGAATACCTTACCACAAGGTATGATGAAAATCTCTTCTTTATTCCACTATATTCCACTATTGTTCCATCTGGCTTCCCAAAAATCCTGCGGCGCATACCGCCATCTTCTGCTCCAGTTCTCCGAACTTCTTCTTGGGATCTCTTGAAAGAAGGATCACGCCGCCAATCACATCTCCCTCACAGACGATCGGGCTGATGATCTCATACTCGTACTCCTCATCCTGGGCGTCCGTCACCGGAATATAAGCCTTCTCTCCTGCCGCTGCCGCCAGCTGGCTCCTGCTGCCAAGCTGCTTCTCAAGCTGCCTGCTGATATACTTTTCCTGAAGCTCCTTCTTGCCGTTTCCTGCGGATGCTATGACCTGATCCATGTCACAGACACAGACCAGACAGCCGATGGTCTGTGACAGGCTCTCCGCGTACTGCCTGGCAAAGGTCGATAATTCCCCGATCGGCGAATACTTCTTCAGTATGATTTCGCCTTCCCTGTCGGTGAAGATCTCAAGGGGATCTCCCTCCCGGATCCGGAGGGTCCGGCGGATCTCCTTTGGTATCACGACTCTTCCCAGATCATCTATTCTACGTACAATTCCTGTTGCCTTCATAATCCAAAATACCTCCATCTACAAATTCTGCCATATTTCTGTCGTAATACTATTATTGGTAGATTGAGATATTTTATACTTTAAATTACAGGAATTGCCGTTCCATTCCTTATATGATTACTTTTATGCAGATATAATCCTGCCCTTCCATTCTTTCTGTACTGACGGTAATCTCTCCCCGGTATCTGCCCACAAGCATCTTGGCATTATAAAGCCCCAGCCCGTGTCCGGCCGCATCCTTCTTCGTAGAGTACCCTTTCTCGAAAAACCTGTGGATCTCTGTCATGCGCGTGTTCTGTATCTGATTCTTTATGACAAATATAAGCCTGTCCTTCTGTGAATCCAGTTCCATAAACACCCTGTCCCTCTCTTCTGTGCAGGCTTCATAGGCGTTATCAACCAGCGTTCCCACGATCTCGATCAGGTGATGCTCCGAGATTCCTGATATGATTTCCAGACTCCTGACCTCTACATCTGTCCGGACATACGACGGCGCACGCACGATCTTACTGTAGAGAAATCCGGCCAGAACCTTATCACTGATCCTCAGAAGCGGAAGATATCTCCTGCTTTCATCATCCTTGATCACCTCCGTGATGTATTCGGACTGCCTTGCCACCAGTTCGTCATAATCTCCTACCGTCAGATGCATATTGAGGATTGCATGGATGTGATTGTCAAATTCATGCTGCTTGGCGCGGATCTCCTTCACCAGCTCCTCAAGAGGCCGGATGTAATGCTTATACAGCTTAAGCTCCGACTCTTTCTGCTTCATGAGAAGATAATTCCTGCGCCAGTCGATGATCCCCCAGATCTCAACCACAATCAGCAGCACGAACATCGTAAAGATCCGGTAATCAAAGGTCCCGCTCACCAGAAAATCCACAATCAGATAGACGGACACCAGAAGCGCAACCACGCAGAATATACGGTATAAAAACTTTCTTACCCAGTTCACCATCCGGATGTCTCCTTCCCTGAACTCATGCTCTGGTACATGATTCCATTGTTCCATAATATCACAATATCACAGATTCCATACTGCCTCTGCAGCATCAGCCGCTTACCAGCCTCCCGATCTCCGCCTTATAAGTGACCCCGATCTCCACCACGTCCTTACAGTTTCTAAGCTTCACGATACGGTTCACCGTATCGTAATATTCCACTTCCCTGCGGTTCACCGCGAACATCCGGTGACACTGAAGAAACATCCCGGCCGGCAGTTTCAGGAGAAGCTGCTTAAGCGTTATATACGGCACATTCCAGTCCTCCTCCCGAAGATGCAGCCTGACGCCTCTGGGAATCGCCTCTATGTAGCGGATATCCTCGCATCTGACCTGATAATTCACCCCGTCCCGTTTCACAACGACTGACGGCGGCTCATCCTCCTGCTTCTCCTTCTTCAGCACCTTCTGTACCACTTCCTTCACCTGCTCCGGCCGAAACGGCTTCATAATGTAGAGATAGCAGTGCAGTTCTCTGTAGGCCTGCATCTCCATCGCCCCTACGGACGTTACCATGACCACCGGGGTAAACGCGTACCGGAACTGTTCTCTTAACTCCCGCGCAAACAGGATACCGCCGATATCCGACCGGTCCTCTCCTCCAAGATTCACGTCCAGGAGGAATAATCCGTACCTGGTATCCGCGTTCAGCAGCGCCTTCGCCTCATCATAAGAAGAAGCGGCATGTACACAGATATCCTCCGGATACTCCATAAGAATCTTCTCCAAAGCCTCCATGGAAGCCCTGTCATCCTCCAGTATCAATACATGTGTCATCATGCCGCCTCCCCTCTCATATTAATCTGCCCGTCCTCATCCGTCCCTCTGCCTGCATCTGCCATGTCTGCAGGATATCCGGCCAGACTATACCGGCAATATCCTTCGTACCGCTGCCAACGGGCAGTACCGTTCAATCATTCTCCCATGATCTCTTTGGCGCTCTTTACCAGACCTGCCAGTCCCTGTATCTCTGACGGGATAATAATCTTGGTTGCCTTACCGTCTGCCGCCCTCTCAAACGCTTCGAGACTCTTGATTGTAAGAACTGCCTCGTCCGCGCCGGCTTCCTTCAGGAAACGGATACCGTCCGCATTCGCCTGCTGTACCTTAAGAATTGCCTCTGCCTCACCTTCTGCCTCTCGGATCTTCGCTTCCTTCTGTGCTTCCGCACGCAGGATTGCCGCCTGCTTCTCGGCCTCCGCATCCAGGATTGCAGACTCCTTATTACCCTCTGCCACGAGGATGGTAGACTTCTTCTCTCCTTCTGCACGCAGGATTGCCTCACGCCGTTCACGCTCCGCCTTCATCTGCTTCTCCATGGCGTCCTGGATCGCCGCCGGAGGGATGATGTTCTTAAGCTCTACACGATTCACCTTGATTCCCCACGGATCGGTAGCTACATCAAGCGACGCCCGCATCTTCGTATTAATGGTCTCTCTTGAAGTCAGTGTCTGATCCAGTTCCAGATCTCCGATGATATTTCTCAGCGTCGTCGCCGTCAGGTTCTCAATCGCCATGATTGGATTGGCCACACCATAGCAGAACATCTTCGGATCCGTGATCTGATAGAAAACAACCGTATCAATCCGCATGGTAACATTGTCCTTCGTGATCACCGGCTGCGGTGCAAAATCAACCACCTGCTCTTTTAAGTCCACCCGCCTTGCAACCCTGTCAATGATCGGCACCTTGAAGTGAAGACCTGTATTCCAGGTTGCCTGATAGGCGCCCAGACGCTCCACTACCATAGCCTTCGCCTGCGGCACGATCTTAATACATGAGATCAGAAGCATCAATACAATCAAAACAACTACAACCACTACAATCAAACCAACTATACCACTACTCATTCCCGTTCCTCCTCATTCTTATTCATCTTCATACTTTCTTACAATCAGCTTCACGCCCGATATGTTCACTACCTTCGCCAGAGTCTCCGGCATCAGGATCTCGTCGTCCTTCTCTGCCCGCACGGTCCATTCCTGGCCATTGACAACCGCCCTTCCTGTCTGTCCGATATTATCCACTGTCTCCGCGATCCGTATCGTCTTGCCGATGATCCCTTCATAGTTCGTCTTCTCCCGCTGGGTATTGATAAACCTCACCGCAAACGGCCTTGTAAAATAGAGAAGTACAAAGGTCACCGCAAAGAACACGATCACCTGCCACATGAGTGAAACTCCCAGAATATTCAGGATCAGCGCCGCCAGCGCGCCGCCGGCCGCCCAGATACTCGTAAGCCCCACTGTGATGATCTCTACGATCAGCAGAATAATCAGAAGTACCAGCCAGGCAATTGTGATGTAACTGTCCTGTATTACCATATGCTCACTTCCTTTCTGTTGAACACATCGTAACAAAAATGCACCGTCGAATCAATAGGTATTGCGCGAATGAGGTTATTTCCTGATTGAATTAATGATTGTGAAACTAATGAAAATAGAGTACAATAGTACAAAACAGACAAGGAGTGATGACATATGAGTAAGATTGAAGAAGTCCGCGCCGACATGTTCAAAGCCATGAAAGCCGGCGACAAAGAGACCAAGGAGAGCCTGTCCATGCTGCTTTCGGCTCTTAAGAATAAAGCCATTGACAAACGGGCAGACCTGACCGAAGAAGAAGAGATCCAGGTTGTCCTAAAGGAGATCAAGCAGACGAAGGAAGCCCTTGAGATGACGCCGGCAGACCGCACGGAGATCATCGAAGAATGCACCAACCGTCTTGCTGTATTAGAGCAGTATGCGCCCAGGCTGATGGGGGAGACCGAGATCCGGGATGTGATCGCCACAACTTTGGCGGAAGTCGGCATAGAGACTCCGACCGCCAAGGATAAAGGCCGGATCATGAAGGTTCTGATGCCCAAGGTAAAGGGCAAGGCTGACGGCAAATTAGTCAACGAACTTCTTAGTGATTTTATGCAGTAAGATACCATTCGAAGGTGTACCCGTCCTAAAACTGCTTTCCACAAGATGTGCGTTCCAATCTGCAGGGAAGCTGTCTCAAAAATGAACCACCCCGCAGCAAGCTGCGGGGTATTAACCCAAGTATGATAAATAAATATGGCGGTCATATGACCGCCGAAAAAAATAATTCACACATTTTACTTGACAAACCCACAATCTGCGGAATGCTGCCAGACCGACTGCAGCTTATTTTTCTTCTGTGTCTCCCCCGCCTTCAGCCTCTTCCTTCGCCTCGGCGACGTCATCCGTCTGGACCTCGTTCGCATACGGGTCGCTTACCTCTTCCTTCATCGTAACCTTGACATCCTTGAAGCTGATCTTCTCCCACACATCGTCGTGTACGCTGATATCTCCGTCCTCTCTCCACTTCTTGCAGGTATCCGTATATAATTCCTGCTTCCGCTCACTCACAATCGTATCCTTCCTTGCATCGGTCGCCTCCCGGTCAAGCATGGTCGTCACCTTCGCCACATAGCACCCTGCATCCGTCTCGATCACGCCGGTCACTTCACCTTCCTTAAGCTTATCCGCCGCCTTTATAAGATCCTCCGACGGAGACGTCGTCTCAGAATCGAAGGTCGCCTTCTTGGCTTCCAGCTCCTGCTCCTTGGCATAGGCCTCAAAATCCTTGGCGTCCTTCGCGCCCTTTGCAAACTTCTCCGCCTTCTTCTTCGTCTCTTCCTTCTCTTCATCCGTCATATCCACAGTCTTGCCGTCCTCATCCGTGTTCGAATAAAGAAAAGACACATACTGCATGCCCTTCTGCGCCGCTTCCTCGTCTGACACCTCCGTATCAGCGCCTGCCTGGATCGCATCCTGCATCTTCTGCTGGATCACCATCAGCGTCATAACCCTCTTCACAGCCTTGTCAGACCCGGAGACCTTCTCCTTATCCTCCAGCGCATTCGCCTCGCCGAATTCCTTCGCCGCATCCTCGATCATCTTCTTCTCTTCGTCGGAAAGCGTGACCTCATATTCATCCATATGCTTCTCCAGAAGTATCATATCCTCAAGATTCTCCAACACAGAAGTCTTGACCGATTCCTCATATGACTTTCCTTCCGAAGCCTCAGAATTCCACATATCCTCTCCCAGATACGCCGAATAGTACGTCTCATACTGTGCCTGTACATATCTTGCGTAGAAATTGGCAACCTCTGCCGTGATCTCTTTATCTCCGACTGTCGCAACCACGTCCTCTGCCTTAAACGAACTGCATCCTGTAAGAGAAGCCACTGTCAGCGCTCCCGCTATGGCGAGCATCAATATCTTCCTCTTCATCTCTATCATATCCTCCTTAGTGACGTTAACTTTTTTATTATACCCTTTTTTTATTGCTCAATCAATCCCCTGATGCCAATTAACACATTTTTCACAACTGTAAGGGCATCTTCACCCTTCTCCTTTTTATTTCTCACCCTTCTCTCGTAGACGAAACAGGGACTTGCAGTATCCGTCCTGATCGACAGCCCGCCCCTGAACTCTTCCAGAAGCTTTGGAATCCTCTCGGAGCGTATCTTCGCCTTCTCATACATACTGAAATAATAAGTGTCGCCCTTCTGCTCGATTGCAGTCACATACACACTGTGCGCCAGCGCCTTTAAGCCCGCCGCATCCAGAAGCTTCTCCACCTTCTTTGGAATATCCCCGAAACGGTCCGTCAGTTCTTCGGCCATATCATCCTTCTCTTCCTCATTCTCAATGGCGGCAATCCTCTTATAGATATCCAGCTTCTGATACTCATTGGGAATATAGGCGTCCGGAATATAGGCGTCCATATTCAGATCCAGCGTCGTCACATAAGTCTCCTCTTCCATCTCTCCCTTCAGATGCCTGACAGCCTCATTGAGCATCTTACAGTACATGTCATATCCTACCGCCTCCATGTGTCCGTGCTGCTCCGCTCCCAGAAGATTGCCTGCCCCCCGGATCTCAAGATCCCGCATGGCAATCTTGAAGCCCGAACCCAGATCCGTGAATTCCCGGATTGCCGCAAGCCTCTTCTCCGCAATCTCTTTGAGCATCTTATCCCGGCGGTACAGAAGGAACGCATAAGCCATCCGGTTCGACCGCCCCACCCTTCCCCTGAGCTGATAGAGCTGCGACAGCCCCAGCCGGTCTGCATCATGGATAATCATGGTGTTGACGTTGGAGATATCAAGCCCGGTCTCGATGATGGTGGTAGATACCAGCACATCGATCTCGCCGTTGATGAATTCATACATGATCTTCTCCAGCTGATGCTCCCGCATCTGCCCGTGGGCAAACTCCACGGTAACCTCCGGCACCAGTTTCTGTATATGGGCCGTAACCTCCTGGATATCCTCCACCCGGTTATAGACATAGTACACCTGCCCCTGCCTTGCACACTCCCGCTCGATTGCTTCTCTTACCATCTCGTCATTATACTCCATGACATAGGTCTGGATCGGAAGCCGGTCGCCGGGAGCTTCCTCCAGAACGCTCATGTCACGGATCCCGATCAGACTCATATGGAGCGTCCTTGGAATGGGGGTTGCCGTCAGAGTCAGTACATCTACATTCTCCTTAAGCTGCTTGATCTTCTCCTTATGCTGCACGCCGAAACGCTGCTCTTCGTCGATGATCAGAAGCCCCAGATCCTTGAACTTCAGATCATTTCCCAGAACACGGTGGGTACCCACAACGATATCCACAAGCCCCCTCTTCGTATCCTCCACCGTCTTCTTCTGCTGGGCCGGAGTACGGAACCTGCACATCAAGTCCACCCGTACCGGGAAATCCTTCATCCTCTGCAGAAATGTATTGTAATGCTGCTGTGCCAGGATCGTGGTCGGCACCAGATACACCACCTGTTTGTCCTCCTGGACAGCCTTAAAAGCCGCCCGGATCGCAATCTCGGTCTTGCCGTAGCCCACATCCCCGCAGATCAGCCGGTCCATGATCTTCGTACTCTGCATGTCCCGCTTGACCGCCTCTATGGCGAGGAGCTGATCCTCGGTCTCTTCAAACGGGAACATCTCTTCGAATTCCCTCTGCCAGACCGTATCCTCCCCGTACACATAACCCTCCTGCCGCTGCCTGGCGGCATAGAGCTTCACCAGATCTCTCGCAATCTCCCGGACCGCTCCCCGCACCCGGTTCTTCGTCTTGTTCCACTCCTGCGTTCCTAAGCGGTTCAGCTTCGGCTTCTTGGCGTCCGCGTTGGCATACTTCTGTATCAGATCCAGCTGCGTCGCGGGAATATAGAGATTCCCGCCCTGGGCATAGGCAATCTTCATATAGTCTTTGGCAATCTTATCTACCTCGATCTTCTCAATCCCTTTATAGATTCCAAGGCCATGGTTCTCGTGCACCACATAATCCCCGGGCTTTAATTCTGCAAAATCCTGAATCTTCCTTCCTTCATAGAGTTTTCTCTTTTTCTTCTTCTTGACCTTGCCAAAGATATCCGTCTCCGAGATCACCGTGAACTTAAGCATCGGATACTCATACCCTTCCGCTACATAGCCGTATGCCGTCATGATCTCGCCCGGCTTCGTCTCCCGCTCCATATCGTCGCTGTAGAAGCTGCTCAGGTTATAGTCCCTTAAATCCTCCGCCAGCCGCTTTGCCCTGGTCCTTGAGCCGGACAGCAGAACCACCCTGTAACCGTTGCGCTTCAGCCGTTTAAGATCCTGGGTCAGTGCGTCAAAACTGCTGTTATAGGGATTGACGCTTCTCGTCACAAGGCTTATGCTCTCCCTCGTCACCAGCCCCCTGCACCGCATGTCCAGCGCAAAGAACCCGATACTGCTGTATCCGTTCATCCGTTCCAGAATCTCTTCCGTACCGTAAAGCTTCACTTCCCCCTCGCTCATCTCATATCCGCTTTCCACGCGCTTCTTAGAGGCTTCCATGAATTCCTCTTCCACACCCCGTCCCTTCTCCAGCAGCCGGACAGGCTCATCCAGAAATAAGAGCGTCTCGTCTGCGGGGAAATAATCCAGAAAGGATACGCCTCTCTCCCCTTCCTGTGGGAATTCCGCCGCCGGACAGATCCAGATCTCCTTCAGATTCTCAACAGACCTCTGGGTCTCCACATCAAAAGTCCGGATCGAATCCACTTCATCCCCCCACAGCTCTATGCGCACCGGCATCTCCTCCGTAAGAGGATAGATATCAAGGATCCCGCCCCTTACCGCAAACTGCCCGCACCCTTCGATCTGTATCTCCCTTTCATATCCAAGCTCTGTCAGGCGTCCCGCCATATCTTCCAGATCAAGAGGACTGTCGTTCGTAATATGAAGCGTGCGCTCTTTAATCACTTCCTTTGGAAGCAGGGTATCCATGAACGCATCAAAGCTTGTAACCACCGTCACCGGCTCTCCCGTGATGACTGCCTGGATTACTTCCATCCGCTGTCTGGTCAGTTCCTTGCTCCTTAGATCCGCCTGATAGAACAACAAGTCCTTCGCCGGGTACAGATATGTCTGCGGGTCCAGAAAACGATACTCCTCATAGATCTGCCTGGCCTTCGATTCACTGGAACAGGCGATGACCTTGATCTTTGGGCCATCGCTCAGCGCATACATCATATGTGTCTTCTGGGAATTGACACATCCGCAGATCCGTATCATCCCCACATCCTTCATCCTTCTTTTGCAGAGCTCTTCAAACTCTGCCAACTCCTTCAATGGCACGGTCAGGGCTTGCATCTCTTATGCCTCCTTCGGCTTTACTTTCCTGTTATATTCATTCATGGCCAGATCCATCCCGCCGCTTAAGATCGTCTCGACCGCATGGACCGCCCTCTGATATCCTTCCTCCATGATCTCCCGCTCGGCTTTGGAGAAATGCCCCAGCACGTAATCCGCCAGATCATACTGCTTTGGCTTCTCTCCCACGCCCACCTTGATCCGCGGGAATATATCCGTCCCCAGATTCCCTATGATACTCTTGATCCCGTTATGGCCTCCCGCGCTTCCCTTCTTACGGATGCGAAGCTGCCCCACGTCAAGGCTTACGTCATCGTAAATCACCAGAAGCTCCTCTTCCTCGTCAATCTTATAATAATCCACAAGCCCCCTCACACTCTCGCCGCTTAAGTTCATATAAGTCTGAGGCTTGGCCAGGATTACCTTCTGCCCTTCGATCATCCCTTTTCCGATGAACGCCCGGTTCTTCCTGTAGTCTACAGAAATATTATATTTGTCCGCGAGAGCATCTATGACATCAAAGCCCACATTATGTCTGGTTCCCTCATATTGTAATGTGGGATTCCCAAGACCTGCTATTATAAACATATCTCATCACCTTTCCCATATGCATCCTGTCCGGATTGTATTATACTAGCTGACAGCCGATTTGTCACGCAAAAGACATGAATATTTTTACCAGTTTTCTCATACATTATAGAAAGCAAATATATCATTCTCAGCACAGGGGGTTTTTTATGAGTTCCAGAACAAAAATCGTTGTATTGCATATGAAGGAGATTATCTACACGGCAGTCTTCGCCGCACTGGCTGTTATACTGATCCTGCTGCTTATGTTCATGTTCCTTCCCGGGAATAAAGAAGCAAGAACCAATGAAGAAAAATATATGCCGGGAGTCTATACCTCCACAGTCACCCTGAACAATACCGCACTGGAGGTGGAAGTAACCGTGGACGAATCCCACATCAACTCCATCCGTTTCTCCAATCTGGATGAAACCGTGACCACCATGTTCCCGCTTATTCAGCCGGCGATTGAAGACATCGCAGAGCAAGTATACAAGAATCAGTCCCTGGAAAATATCCAGTATTCCGAAGATAATCCCTATACCTCCCAGATCATCATTACCGCGATCGAGGATGCACTTAAAAAAGCCGAAACTACCCGGTAGTTACGGCTTTTTTATAAACAAACTTATTACCCTTCTACGATCAGATATCTGCCTCCCGGAAGCGCGAATACCTCGGACGCCTCTTCAATCTCCTCATCAGACATCCCGTCCACATCGAGCCCCTCCTCTTTAAGAAATTCCTTCACCTCTTCGATACTGTCAACAACAGCAGCCATGCAATCCTCCAGGAATGCTTCTGCTTCCTCCAGTGTCTCGGCCACCGGCTCATCAAACAACTGTGCCTGATTCTTTATAAAGGCCTTCAGGCAATCTTCATCATACTCATACATCTTCCTGGTCCTCCCTTATTGGTCTTCGTCTCTTCTCTGCACGAACTGCAGCAGTTCCTCCGGGCGGCCGATGATCGTATCCGCTCCGGCAGCCTTAAGCTCTTCCCGGCTTCTGAACCCCCATGCCGCAATGATCGTTCGTACTCCTGCGTTCCTTCCTGTCCGGATATCTACCTCAGAATCTCCTGCATACAGACATTCTTCCTTCGTTACTTCAAGCTTCTCAAGCAGCCGGTGCACTCCTGCCGGGTCCGGTTTCCTTGGGATCCCTTCCTGCTGTCCCTGGACATAATCAAAGACGCCTTCGCCAAATATCTCCCTGACCACCTTCACCGTCTGCCGATGAGGCTTATTCGACAATACCGCCAGCTTTACCTCCATCTTACGCAGCCTTTCAAGCATCCCGGTTACGCCTTCATAGGGTGTTACATGATATGTACAGTTGGCGTCAAATATGCGCCCATATCTCTCCATCCCTTCGTCAATCCTTGTAAGATCCTCTTCTCCCGCCGCCTTAAGAGCCCGCTCCATCAGGACTCTTGCGCCGTTGCCCACGAAACTTCTGCATTCGTCTTCGCTTATCCCGGGAAGCCCCATCTCCCTTAACGTCTCTCCTACAGAATATGTCAGAGATTCCAGTGTGTCTGTCAGCGTCCCATCCAGGTCAAATATGCATGCTTTCATAATGTAAATATCCTCCATGCCATTATCATAGTATAGACATGGGAAAAATGCAAGTAGAGATGATAAAGAAAACTTTGATTATGGTTTGTCAAGGACTAAAACTTTTTTTATTTTTTTGTTTCGCGAATACACCTTCTGTGAATTGAGAATCATTCTACTATATCATTCATCTAGTAGGAGGACTTTCGATTATGGCACAGGGAAAAGTGGAAATATGCGGAGTGAACACAGCGAAGCTTCCGGTCCTTAATGAAGCGGAGAAGGAAGCTTTGATTACACGCATCAAGGCAGGGGATGCGCAGGCAAAGGAAGAATATATCAAGGGGAATCTCCGGCTTGTGTTGAGTGTGATCAAGCGTTTCGGAGGAAGCAATGAGAATCCTGACGATCTGTTTCAGATCGGGTGCATCGGACTGATTAAGGCAATCAATAATTTCAATACAGAACTGGATGTAAAGTTCTCTACTTACGCCGTACCCATGATTATCGGCGAGATCAGGAGGTATATGCGGGACAACAACTCCATCCGTGTCAGCCGTTCTCTGCGCGATACGGCATATAAGGCAATCTACGCCAAGGAAAATTATGTAAAGAGGAACTTAAAAGAGCCAACCGTTCAGGAGATTGCGGAAGAGATCGGAATCTCCAAAGAAGATATCGTCTATGCACTGGACGCAATCCAGGTGCCCATGAGCCTGCAGGAGCCGGTCTATAACGACGGAGGCGACGCACTCTACGTGATGGATCAGATCAGCGACACCAAGAATAAGGAAGAGAAATGGGTGGAGGACCTGTCTCTGGAAGCGGCGATGGAGCATCTCGGCGAACGGGAGCGTTATATCATAAGGCTTCGTTTCTTTGAGGGGAAGACCCAGATGGAGGTGGCAGAACAGATTCAGATCTCCCAGGCGCAGGTCAGCCGCCTGGAGAAGAACGCTCTCAGGGTCATGCGTCAGTACCTCTCATAATTTGATGAATCTGTTTTAGAATTGCATATACGAAATATCCATCGTATGATATAATGTATTATATATTAACGTTCCATTCGGATGGATACAGGAAGCACTGGGTGAACCGTAAGGAGGAAAATCATGGATAAAAAGAATCTTCTGAAAAAATGGTTATTCACTGTTATTATTTCGTATATTGTAATGTTTTTTATATTATTTTCGGCGGGTGAGTTCGGCTATGAGACAGGTGAACCAATCATTTTTTATGTTGTTGTATGGACCATAAGTTATACAATCTTTTATTTCGCCAGAAATCATCGTGTATTACTTGACAAAAGATAAATTCCGCCGAGTATTTTTGCAAAAGCGTGCTTGAAAATTGCTTTCTGCAAAATGTCGTCCTGGTTTGTATCAGATTTTACGTTGGATTTGGGAGGTGTTGCGGTACACCTCCCAAATCCAACGTAAAATCTGGTATAAAACAAAAACGACAGATTCTTATCTGCATTGTGAACATTCTCTGCTACAGATATTCCTTCATAGTCAATTCTGTCTGCTCTCCAATCTTCTTACTTTCTAATTCAAACAGATTCTCCCTCGTCGCAAACAAATTCTTCGGATTCCTTCCAATTATCAGATATTGATTCCTGTCATCCGTCGAAATATACTTTCTCGTATCATCATCCAACAAAATATCCGCATTATCAATGACGATTAATTTCCCGTCTGCATTGCTTACGATATCCTTTATATCTTTCTGATAATCCAGATAATTCAGGCAGAGGAGCTTCGCATTCACAGCCATGCATTCCCTGATGAAGGAAAATACAGCCGTCTTCCCTGTCCCGGAATCTCCGGTTAATATCGTAACATTATTCGTAAATGTAAAATTTACAATAAACGAAGTATGGACAGTTGAAAAACAATTCATTACTACAGGTTTACTTTTCATGATTCCACCATTCCTTTAATTCTTCGTAATCACTGATCTCCTGCTTTTCTGTTGCTGTTTGTACGGTCACCTTTTCCATTCCAAACGGAATCAGCGCATAATTGCTATACACATTTCCTTTTTCAAATCCATATAGAATCTCCAGGGCATTATTACCACATTCTTTCAGACAAAATACCTTATCCGGATAATACAGCACATTCAATACTGTCTTGCAGCCTGCTGAAAGTTTGTCGATATCCAGTACAACCTCATTAAATCTGGAACAGATTTTGTATTTTCCAACAACCTTTGAATCATCTATTTTCTCGATAATCCATTCTGCTCTTTCATCCAGGAGAATTACCGTGTTCTGATTAAAAAAAACATCATTTAATTCAACATAATCCATATTCTGAGGAATATCTTTTCGCTCTCTGAAAATCGTTATCACAATGCCTCCTCCAATCCCGCTGCAAGGAACTTCTTTTTCAAAGAAGTTCCTTCATGTATACGTTTCATTTTCTCATATACTGTCAGCCGATGGTAATCCAGTCCACAAATATCATCATTCATACGGTGCCCCCATTCACAACAGGACTTTATCCAACAATCACCAATACTGCCCTTTGAAACTTCAAATCCCGTATTCCTTGTCAGACTATACAATAACTTCGCTGCCAATTGTTCAATATTATGATCGTCAATATGTTCGTCATATTTCAAGATTTCTTTTATCTCTTTATAATTCAAAACTCCTGAAGAAATAGAATGCACAAGCATTTCCCTTGCTGCTATTGCGTCTGCCCGCTTCTTCAAAAATTCGTCATTTGGAGCATATATCCAACTTAACAATTCCTGAAATTCCAGTAAAATATATTCAAAGCATATAATGTCCAGTAAGACAACATTCTTTTTCCTGTCTGCAATTTGTCTCAAAAGATGCCGCTCCATTATTACTTGAAGATTATCAAATGAATTATCCAGAACTACTATATATCTATTACAGATCTCATCTATTGATCTTACGGCCTTTACCAATTCACTATTATTATTCTTACTTTCCACCGTAATATCCGGATATAATTGTCTCATAAAATTGTTCCAGAATATATATGCCGCCTTATCTTTTCTGTCTTCTATCCACAGGAATGTCCTGAATGGCATTACTTCACCCGCTTTCAATACTATTTCATACCTAGAGAACATAAGATGATTTTACCACATATAAAGTATATAATCCAGTCCTTCATTCCCCCACAGTAAACTCAACGCTCCCCGCCTCATTGCAGCTGCTGTTCCCTACCGTGATTCGGAGCGGTACTTTGCCGTCCACCGGTTCCATTTCTTCTCCGTAGAATACGAACTCTTTTCTCTCTATCGCAAATTCTACCTCCCTTACCTCACCAGGCTTAAGGAACACCTTGCAGGAGACACAGATTCTTTCTTCTTCTCCCGCGCCCTCCTTCCACATTTTCACACACAGCATGAAGAAAATCAGCTTATTATGATGATTCCCGATTCAGTTGTCAAGACAGCGGAATGCGCCAAAAAAGAAACAGACTGCATAACTGCACATCTGTTTCTTTCACGAACGATATGTTAGTCAATCACGAATGATATGTCAATCAATCACGATCCCACTTATCTGCCAGATTCTGGATCTGGGTCTCGAACTTCGCCAGCTCCTTATTCGCCAGTCCTTCGTTCTTATATACCACCTCAAGCAGCCTCTTTGCCGCCGCAACCACACGCTGGAACGCCATAGCCGCCCTGGATCTTGCAGGCTTCTCCACAGCCTTCTTCGGAGTCTTCACGCCTTCGGTCACAATCTCATTGGTAATCAGGTCAATGGTTCCGCCCGAATACGGCGCGAAAGCCGGACACCCGATGGTCTCCTCCACCAGTTCTGCAAAATGCTCTGTCACATGATCCTCGCCGTGTACGACGATTACATGCTCCGGCTTATTCTCGAATCCCTTAAGCCAGTCTAACAGCCCGTTCATATCCGCATGGCCGCTGATACCTCTTAAAACCTCGATCTTCGCGTTCACCGTGATATTCTCTCCGAAGAGCTTCACACTCTCGGCGCCCTCGATCAGCTTACGTCCAAGGGTACCCACCGCCTGATAGCCGACGAAGCAGATGGTGCTCTCCGCACGCCACAGATTATGCTTCAGATGATGCCGGATACGTCCTGCCTCACACATACCGGATGCCGACAGGATTACCTTGGGCTTCTCGTCGAAGTTGATCATCCTCGACTCGTCGCTTGTGATCGTCGTCTTAAGTCCCGGGAACAGAAGCGGGTTGATCCCCCTCTCCACCAGCGCCATCGCCTCTTCGTCGAAGCAGGACTTGACATTCTTGTTGAATACATTGGTCGCCCCAATCGCCAGCGGACTGTCCACATAGACCTCGAATCCCGGAAACTCCGGCAGCAGATCCTTCGCCTTGATCTCACGGATAAAATACAGAATCTCCTGGGTACGCCCCACCGCAAAGGACGGGATTACCACGTTCCCGCCTCTTGCGAAGGTCTCTCTTAAGATCCTCGTAAACTCTCCCACATAATCCGGCAGATCCGTCCCGTGGGTCCGGTCTCCGTATGTAGACTCGATCACGATATAATCCGCGTCCTTTACCTTCACAGGCTCCTTGATGATCGGCTGGTTGGCGTTCCCCACATCGCCGGAGAACACAATCTTCTTAGTGACTCCATCCTCCGTCACCCAGACCTCGATACTCGCCGAGCCCAGCAGATGCCCCATATCGTGGAACTGCACGTCAATCCCTTCGCACAGTGTAATCTTCTGCTCATAATCACAGGGTGCCAGCAGCTTGATAGCGGCGTCCGCGTCCGCCATCGTATACAGCGGCTCAAACTCTTCCTCTCCGCTTCTTCTTCCCTTACGGTTGCGCCACTCCGCCTCAAACTCCTGGATGTGGGCGCTGTCACGAAGCATGATATTGCACAGGTCCGACGTGGCAAATGTGGTAACAATCTCTCCCTGAAAGCCCTGCTTACACAGAAGCGGAATCTTCCCCGAATGGTCGATATGTGCATGTGTCAGCAGAATGTAATCAATCTGGTTCGCCGGAACAGGAATCTCCTGGTTCTCATACAGATCCGGCCCCTGCTCCATACCGCAGTCTATCAGAATGTTCTTCCCGCATGCATTCAGATAATGACAACTCCCGGTTACCTCGTGAGCCGCCCCTATAAAACTAAGTCTCATGCATTCATCCCCTTTTTCTTTTCATTATATCATCTTTCTCAGGGATTTTCTATGAATACTTTGCCGTTTTCTTACGAATACTTCACCATCTCCCGCTTCAGCCTCTGCATAATCTTCTTCTCAAGTCTTGATATGTACGACTGGGAGATCCCCAGCATATCCGCCACTTCTTTCTGGGTCCGCTCCTCCCCGTCCGGCATCCCAAGCCCGAAGCGCATCTTGATAATCGTCCGCTCCCTGCCCGACAGCCGGTTCAGGGCCTTCAGAAGAAGCTTTCTCTCTACCTCATTCTCCAGGTCCTTATAGATCGTATCTTCCTCCGTCCCCAGGATATCCGACAGCAGCAATTCATTGCCGTCCCAGTCCACATTCAGCGGCTCATCTATGGAGACCTCCATCTTCGTCTTGTTATTTCTCCGAAGGTACATAAGGATCTCGTTCTCGATACAACGCGACGCATACGTTGCCAGCTTGATATTCTTATCCGGGTTAAATGTATTGATTGCCTTGATAAGTCCGATGGTTCCGATCGAGATCAGGTCTTCTACCCCAACCCCTGTATTATCAAATTTCTTCGCGATGTATACTACCAGCCTGAGGTTATGCTCGATCAACAGCTTCCTGGCACGCTCGTCATCCTCCGATCCCAGATCGTTGATCGCCGCCGTCTCTTCTCTTGTATCCAGCGGAGCCGGCAGGATATCTGAACCTCCGATATAATGAACATCCCTCTTATCAGGGAAAAATAATGTCCGAAAGTCCGAAACTACTTTTAGTTTAAATTGATGCGGTACTGCTACTCTTATTACCATAATTTACTCCTCCTATTAAGACATCAGGATTTAAAATCATCTCATAACGGTCAGCCGTCATATCCTCCTCACAGATGGCCGCCAGCGGTCTTTCAATCCATTCCTTTTCTTTTCTGCATACATACATCCCATCCAGCGTGATTAATGGCATTACACCTTCCGCTTTTCCGATAGAGTGATATGGAATATAACGTATTCCTGTCATGTCATCTTCTCCCCTAAGTTCTCTGATCACCTTTTTATCAACGATATTCACCGGTTTTCCTGTCATGTCATCCTTAAGGCAGTTGCCTGTATCAATCAACGCCTGGATCTTACACCTGCGGTCCCCGCAGACCAGGATGACCTGGCATCGGTACTGCCCCTGTCTTGCAAGGTACGCAATCAGGCTCCAGATGCCCGATACCGCATAGAAGCTTACAAGCGCCAGTACAAAGAAAACACTTCCGATCCGTACATACTGTCCAAGAAACTGGAATACTCCTCCTGTCAGGAAGCCGCCGGCATACAGTAAGACCCATGCCCTGGGAAGCTCCCTTAAGCCTCTGATCCCAAGTCCCGTCTTTATCATTGCGACATTAGCCAAACCATGGAACAGTATGAATTTCACAGACGCATATGGAACTGGTACTATTACGATCAGACACGTCAGAAACGCCCCGGTAAACGCCCCCAGACCGATCCGCCAATACGGCACGGAGTATTTCAGCATCCTCTTTACAATCAAAAGCAGGATATAGTCCATCGTAAAATTTTCCAGAAAAAACACGTCTATGTACAACTCATAATACACGCTCCACCTTCTTTCATCTTTGATTTGGTGCTTAAGCAAGTTTAATTATACGAGCCGCCTTCAAAAGATTTTGTCAGATGGTGGGACGAATTACAAATTTCGTTCGACAGTTCATACTGACCACAAGATATAGTTTTCCATGAAATGAATTTGTGGGGATTTGTAGAAAGAGAGACACAATACTTTGTATCCTTTTTTGGCATAAAAGAAAGAATTTTGATAGAATACACTGGAAATTACTGTATATTTCTGGAATATTTTGTCGTTTTTGCGCGAAATATAAGACAACTTGCAGAATCTTCCAGGACAGCGCTCCTAGTTTCGCCAGATATAATACAGACTAAATCTTACAACTACAAAAAGACCCGAATACTTCCCTGTATCCGAATCTTTTGTAATCTAAGTATATCCGCCGATCCAGCCCAAAGGCCTACTTCTTGAAGAAATCCGGTATCTTGATAGACTGCTCCTTTACCTTGCTGGTAGGCGTCCTTGGCGTCTCAAGGGTAGGCGCGGTTCCGCCTACAGGACGTCTTGGCATAGCCGTAGCCCCGCCCTTCGCAGAAGTCATGCCAAAATCCAGTCTCGGCGAAGCCTGGGCGCCGGACTGCATACCTCTGTCATATCCCATGCCCTGCACGCCTGCTCCTCCATGAGGCATCGCGGAATTCCGCGGCGTCTCAAGCCTTGACTTCAGCTTGGAGGCACTGCCGCCTACATTATGGAGGCCGGTTGCAATCACGGTAATCGTAGCCTCATCTGCCCTGGCGTCATCATACATAGCGCCAAAGATGATGTTCGCATCCTCACCTGCAAGATCCTGTACGTACTCCGCCGCATCGGACGCATCCATCAGTGTGATATCACCCGATACATTGATGATTACATGGGACGCTCCGGCAATCGTCGTCTCAAGCAGCGGACTGGAAACCGCCTGCTTCACGGCCTCAAGAGCCTTATCGTCGCCGCGGCCCTGCCCGATACCGATATGCGCGATACCCTTGTCCGTCATAACCGTCTGTACATCGGCAAAGTCAAGGTTGATAAGCGCCGGTACATTGATCAGATCTGTAATCCCCTGGATACCTTGCTGTAAAACCTCATCCGCCTTCTTAAGCGCCTCCGGCATCGTCGTACGCCTGTCCACAACCTCAAGCAGCTTATCATTGGGGATAACGATCAGCGTATCCACGCTCTCCTTGAGCTTCTCAATCCCTGACAATGCATTATTCATACGTGTCTTGGACTCGAAACGGAAAGGCTTCGTCACAACGCCAACGGTCAGCGCGCCTAACTCCTTCGCAATCCTTGCAACAACCGGCGTAGCTCCGGTACCGGTGCCGCCGCCCATACCACAGGTTACGAACACCATGTCTGCGCCCTTAAGCGCCGCTGATACCTCTTCTGCGCTCTCCTCTGCCGCCTTCTCGCCGATCTCCGGTCTTGCTCCTGCGCCAAGCCCCTTCGTGATCTTATCTCCAATCTGCATAAGCGTCGGCGCCTTACATAACTGAAGCGCCTGCTTGTCTGTATTAATAGCAATAAATTCAACACCGGCAATCTGTTCATCGATCATTCGGTTCACGGCATTATTACCGCCGCCGCCGACTCCAACAACAATTATCTTCGCCGCTGCTTCTGATTCATTTGTTTTGATTTCTAGCAAGGGTTTCTCCTCCTTTGTTATCCTTATTATATATTATACATCCCATATACGAAGCAAATGAAATGCCTTTTTGCCATATATACTATATAATAAAGACTTTTGTATAAAATATCAATAGAATTTCTCTATTTTTCTTATTTTTCTTCCTTATTTTTCTTCCCCGTATCTGAATATCCGCCGTCTCTTACCCTTCCGCACCTTCTCCTGTAATGATCTCCCCTTCTTCAAAGGTGACCGACTGATTCATCTCCGAATAATTCTCAAGGTGCAGCGTCCCTTCCCTGTCGCCAAGCTTCTCAAGGATCGGCCTGATCTGTGCGATCTTCTTTGCAGACACCGTGCTCCCTAAGCATATTCTTACTTTCCCGCTGTAAAGACAGATCTCATTCTTCTCACACACGATCCGGTCCACTGCCAGTTCATACTTCTTAAGCTCCTTCGACGTATCAAGGAGCTGCCCGAAGATCTGCGTATCCTCGCTCGTAAGCGGCTGATACAGCCGCACCTTCTCTACCTCAATCCCCTCGATATATGGCAGCCCCTCCATCAATACGGAGGATTCCAGTACAACCAGCCCTTCCTTGTCAAAGTAATCATATTTGCCGTTATTCACTATGTATCCGACAATCGGCTTCTCCTTCACATCCACCTTCACGATCCACGGAGCCTTCATCCCCACCTTCATGCGCTCAAGGCACGGCGGTACTTCGCCCTTTCCCAGCGCATACTTTCCCAGAATATACAATGTGTTGACAGAAAACCTGTCGCTCTGGACCGCCCCGGCGATCTCCTTCTCCGTCACATATTCATTTCCGCGGATCTCTATCTTCTGTACATAGAAGAGGACGAAGATCAGACCGGCTATGATGGCGGTTCCCAGAAGAAACGACACAACTGCAAACACCCCGTGGGTCTTCTTCCGCTTTCTTGCGGGTCTTTCCCTCTCCTGATATTCCCTGTTTCCCATAGCTTCACGCTCCCTCTGTCTTATTGTATTTTCCCGGCAGACTGCCCTGAAACTGCTTTTTCGTAAGACGTGCGTCCCGGCCGCTCTACTTTGCATATGACGATACGCTCAGCACAAGTCCCATCTCCACCAGGAGAAATACGACCGAAGTTCCTCCGTAGCTGATAAAAGGCAGCGTGATCCCTGTATTGGGGATGGTATTCGTAACCACCGCAATATTCAGTATCACCTGAATCATCATGTGCCCCATGGCGCCCGACGCGATCAGCGCGCCAAAGAGATCCTTCGCATGGGTCGCGATCACGAAGAAACGCCAGATCAGGATCAGGAACAAAATCAGCACGAACCCTGCTCCGAACAATCCCAGTTCTTCGCATATGATTGAAAATATCATATCATTCTGCGCCTCCGGAACAAATCCGAGCTTCTGGATACTCTCCCCCAGCCCTCTCCCAAACAGGCCGCCCGATCCAATCGCATACAGGCCCTGCAGGGTCTGATAGCCCTTCTCATATGCTTCCGGGTTCCTCCAGATGGCGAGCCGTTCCAGGCGGTAACTCTCAAGCGCCAGGAATATCGTCATAAACCCCACACCGAGAATCCCCATAAATACAAACTGGCCGTACTTCGGACTTGCGACGAACACCAGGATGACTCCAATCCCCAGGATAATGATCGCCGTACTTAAGTTGCTGGCGCCTACCAGTCCCACGATGGGCAGGACTGATATCATGATCCGGACCATCGTGCGCATCTTCGCCATATCTTTTGCATACTTTGTCACCATGTGGGCAAGAAAGAGTATGACGGCCACCTTCGCAAATTCTGACGGCTGAAAAGAAAACGGTCCCAAAGAAAGCCATCTTTTGGAACCATTAATCTCATCACCGATAAACAACACTGCCACAGACAGCAGGATCGCCGTCAGATACCCAAGCGCCGCCAGATGCCTCCACACGTGGTAATCCATATTCGCTACAATAAACATACCGGCAATTCCAAGCAGTGTTGCAAATGCCTGTTTCTTAAGATAGTAAAAGGAATCATGGAACTTCACTTCGCCGTTATACGCACTCGTACTGTACAGGATCACAAGCCCCATGACCACAAGGAACGAAAGGGCGGTCAGAAGCGTATAGTCATACCCTGTAAAACTGCGCAGCTGTTCCCCCGTCCCGTCAGCGCCTGCACTTTGTAACGTCCCGCGGGTATACCTTCTGGATTTAGACTGAGCCAATATATGCCACTCCTTATAAGGAATTTACAATCTCTTTGAACTTCTCTCCGCGTACTTCATAGCTTGGGAACATATCCCAGCTTGCACATGCCGGGGATAAAAGAACCGCATCCCCCGGTCCTGCCGTCTTCGCAGCCTCAAGCACTGCCTCTTCAAAGGTATCTGTAAACACATAATCCTCGAACCCGCAGGCCCTGGCGTCCCGTGCAATCTTCTCCTTCGTGGCCCCGGTCAGGACAAGCTTTTTGACCTTGCCGTCAAAACTGTTGATCCACTCTGTATAGGAGGAATCCTTGTCATACCCCCCTCCGATCAGCACGGTTGGACGGTTCATGGCCTGAATCCCCTTGATCGCCGCATCCGGATTGGTCCCCTTGGAATCATTATAATACGCGACCCCGTCCTTCTGCGTCACATACTCTATCCTGTGCTCTACGCCTTCAAACGCCTTCACGGTCTTACGGACAATCTCCACCGGAACGCCATATACCAGCGCCATCGCCGCAGCCGCCATCACATTCTCATAGTTATGCATCCCAAGGAGATTCAGTTCTTCGACATTGCAGACCTTCACTTCGCCGCCATATCGATAGATGATATCACCGTCCTCGAGACAGATCCCCTGTTCTAGTTTACGCCGGCTGCTGAAATATAGAACCTGCGCCCTGATATTTTCACCAAATTCTCTTGTCCGTTCATCCTCGTAATTCAGGATACAGAAGTCCTTCTCCGTCTGATTCCTTGCAATATTCTTCTTCGCATTCACATAGGCTTCCATGGTATGATGGCGGTTCAGGTGATCCGGCGTAAAATTAAGGATCGCGCTCACCTTCGGCCTGAAATCTATGATCGTCTCCAACTGGAAGCTGCTCATCTCCGCAACCGTGACCGTATCGTCATCCATCTGCGCGGCCGCCGCCGTATACGGGTTCCCGATGTTGCCTACCACAAACACCTTCTTGCGGTAATTCTTCATAATCTCTCCAAGGAGGGCGGTGGTCGTAGTCTTCCCGTTGGTACCGGTAACCGCAAGTACGTCCCCCCGGCCCGACTCATACGCCAGTTCCACCTCGCCGGTAATCAGAATCCCGCTCTCCCTCATCTGATTCACGATCGGCAGGTCGGTCGGCACTCCGGGGCTCAGTACCGCAATATCCAGTCTTTCAAGAAGCTCCCCCGGAAATGGTCCGATCACAATCTGTGCGCGGCTGCCCTCTTTAAGCTTCCCTCTGACTTCTTCCTCCTTAAGCTTCTCATTGCCATCATAGAGCACAACCTGCGCGCCCTGCTCTTCCAGTAATCCCACTGCCCCGATCCCGCTGATCCCGGAACCAAATACCAGCACTCTCTTATTCGTCACTTCCATAGCTGCATGTCTCCTCCTACATGGCCATCAACGCGATCAGACACAGGATCGCCGTAATAATGGAAAATACTGCCACTACCCTCGTCTCCGACCATCCGCATAACTCAAAATGATGATGTATCGGCGCCATCTTAAAGATGCGCTTACCGCCTGTCTTCTTAAAATATGTCACTTGTATCATTACCGACAGCACTTCTACAAGATAGATCAGTCCTACAATAATGATAAACAGCGGCATCTGCAGCATGTATGCCGCGGACGCCACAAACCCGCCCAGCGCCAGAGATCCTGTATCTCCCATGAATACACTGGCCGGATATACATTAAACAGGAGAAATCCCAGCAGCGCGCCTACCACCGCACAGGTGACCGGTTCTATACCGCTTCTGGTGCCCACCGCAACCACCGTGAAGAATGTAGCCACCAGAACAGTCACGCTTGAGGCCAGTCCATCCAGACCGTCTGTAAAATTCACGCCGTTCACAACGCCGATTACGGCAACAAACATCAGCGGAATGGCCAGCCACCCGATATTCCAGTATCTGCCCCCTGTAAACGGCAAAAGAAGCGCCAGTGATACGTCTGTGAATCTGATAATATAGAACGCAAATACAGCAGTAACCACAATCTGCAGCGCCATCTTCTGCATCGGAAACAATCCGTCGGACCGCTTCATCACAACCTTCAGATAATCGTCCAGAAATCCGATCAGCCCAAATCCCAGCGTCACAAACAGAATCGGTATGATCTTGGGGTAATCTCCGATGTAAAATACGGATGTAATCACCACGCTCAGCAGAATGATGACGCCTCCCATCGTAGGTGTCCCGGCCTTCTTGAGGTGTGACTTCACACCCTCCTCCCTCTCGGTCTGACCCATCTTCAGTCTTCTAAGTACCGGAATGATCAACGGTCCCATAACTACACTCAGTGCAAACGAAATCAGCACAGGGATAAATATCTTATAATCCATACATCCACCTCTTTGATTCTTTTGTATGTCAATACATTAGTATACTTCATTTTTCATTCTTTTTCAATGCCAAGATAAGGTAATATACTCTCAAAAATATTCCTTACCACAGGCGCGGCGATGGTTCCCCCATAATAAACACCCTGCGGATTATAGATCACACACATTCCCAGTATCTGCGGGTCGTCCGCGGGCGCAAATCCGATAAAGGACGAGATGTACTTATTCGCACTTCTCGGCAGTGTCTGTGAGGTAGCCGTCTTGCCCCCGATCCGGTAGCCTTCAATATAAGCGTTCTTCCCTGACCCTTCGGCGACGACGCTCTCCAGAAGCGTCCGCATGGTCGCGGACGTCTCTGCCGACACAACGTTCTTCTTCTCCTTGTACTGAAACTCTTCCACGACCTTTCCGTCCTCCCCAAGCACTCTTACCCCGAAATGCGGCGTCACCCTTCTTCCGCCGTTGATCAGCGAACTGACCGTTGTCGCCATCTGCATCGGCGTCACCTGGAAGGACTGTCCAAAGCTCATGGTCGCCAGCTCCACCATTCCCACATTGTCCTTCTTATGCATGATTGTCCCTGCCTCTCCCGGAAGGTCCACCCCTGTCATATCCATCAGCCCAAACTGCTGGAAATATTTATAGAAGTTATCCGTTCCAAGCCTGAGTCCGATATCTATGAATACAGGATTGCAGGAGTTCTGGATTCCCTTGACAAATGTCTCGGCGCCATGGCCCCCGACCTTATGGCAGCGGATCTTGCGGTCCTCCACCATCCGGTAGCCTGGACAGCTGAAATTATCCTCAAGCTTCACCACCCCTTCCTCAAGGCACGCCGTCGCCGTGATGATCTTGAACGTGGAACCCGGTTCATAGGTATCGTTGATACATCCATTTCTCCACATCTGGTTCAGCGCGTCCTGCTTCTGTTCATCTGTCATGCTCCCTGCATCCGCCCCGGTGTTCAGGGTAAACGGATCGTTCAGGTCAAACTCCGGCACATTGACCATAGCCAGGATCTCCCCGTTCTGCGGGTTCATCAGCAGGATGCCCACCCTGTCCGCCTGTTTCTCTTCCATCACCTTCTCCGCCATCTGCTGTGCATACATCTGGATATTATAATCCAGACTGATCTGAAGGGTATTGCCGGCAACCGGTTCTTTACGGTCCTCCGCAACTCCATCAAGCTCCACGCCTCTCGCATCCGTCGTCGTCAGTATCGTGCCGTTCATTCCTTTCAGGTATTCTTCGTATTTTACCTCCAGTCCGATGATCCCCTGATTATCCCCTCCGGTAAATCCCAGGACCTTCGACGCCAGTTCATTATGAGGATAGAACCTCTTGAAATCTTCATCCACCTTCACGCCGTCCAGTTCCATATTACGGATCATGTCGCCGACCGGTTTCTCCACGTTCGTCTTGATGCGCTCCATAGAAGAGACCTTCTCCACTCTTCTGCGCACGGTCTCTTCATCCATCTCAAGGGCCTCGGCCAGCGCCTTTACCACCTTGTCGGGTTCCTTGATCTGGCTGTGGATCACCGATATGGTACACACGGTCTTATTCGTTGCAAGCACCTCTCCCTTCGCATCCAGGATCTCCCCCCGCGCCGCCTTGATCTCCCGCTCACGCTCATGTAAGTCTTCCGCTTTCTTCTGATAATACTCGGCGTCGAATACCATCAGATATACAAGCCTTCCCGTCAGCGCCAGGATAATGACCGCCGCACAGACAAACACGACAAGAATCTTCTTCTTATTATAAGTCTTATTCTTCATACTATAAAACCTCGCAATAGCCGTTTCTATAATTTATTATGGCTCTTGCGAGGTTATGTCCATTCTTTTCCAAAACGTTTCACTCTTGTGGATTCCCTGCTGACTTCTCAATCCCGAGATATGGAAAGATCTCTCTCATAATATCCGCCGACAGCTGCATTGCGTAAGAGCAGGACGCCTGATTTGCCACGTTAGGCTCGTCTACCACCACATACACGACCACCTGTGGATTCTCCTGCGGGGCGTACCCGATAAAGGACAGCAGATGATTCTTCGCGGACCGCGGTTGCTTCTCGGCCGTACCGGTCTTTCCTCCGATATCGTAGCCTTCCACTGCCGCTGACCTTCCCGTCCCTTCCTCCACGACTCCCAACATATAGTCCTTGATGATGTCGCTGGTCTCCTTTGAGACCGTCCTTCTTGTGACGACCGGATTCTTGTTCTCAATCAGGTTGCCGTTCTCATCCCATATCTGCCTTACCACATGGGGCTTGTAATACTCACCGCCGTTAATCAGCGAACAGAAGGCAGCGGCAAGCTGGGTCATCGTCACATTGAAGTTCTGGCCGAACGCATTCGTAGCCAAACTCGCCGAATCCATATCATCCACATTGTACAGGACTCCCGCCGACTCCCGCGGCAGATCTACCCCCGTACTCTGGCCAAACCCAAACAACTCCTGATACCTGCAGAACTCTTCCTTTCCCATATCCAGCCCGATCTGCATCAGCGCCACGTTACAGGAATTCTCAAGAGACCGCTTAAGCGACTGGCTCCCGTGTCCACTGGTATTATTACAATGGATATCATGATCTCCGATATGCATCATACCTCCGCAGCTGTATACTTCGTCCCCTGTGAGCAGCCCGGTCTCCAGCCCCGCCGAGATCGTAAAAGGCTTGGCCGTAGATCCCGGTTCAAAAGGCTCGCTGACACAGAAATTATTCCACAATTCATTGTATTTCTCTACCAGCTCCTCTTCCGCCATCCCCGCGATCTGCTCTTCTGAATAATATCTTGTCAGATCCCTTGGCTGGTTCAGATCGAAATTGGGGTAGGAGGCTTCTGCAAGGATTTCACCGTTCTGCGGGTTCATCACGATCACCGCCGTATTCTTACTGCCTTCTCCCGGCCTTGCCCCGTTCTTATAGGTCTCGTTGAACGCCTGGATATGCTTCTCTACGATATTCTGCACCTGTAAGTCTATCGTAGATACCACCGTATTGCCGCTCTGGGGCTCCTTCACCGTGCGCTCGAAATCCGCGTCCTCATCCAGGTATCCATATACCCTTCCATCCGTCCCGTTCAGCACCGAATTATACGAGGCTTCTATCCCGCAGTTTCCGATGTTGCCGTTCACCGTGAACCCGATCACATCACTGGCCAGCGTATGATAGGGGTATTTCCTGATATAGTCATCCTCAAGCCAGATGCCCCTGACATCCGGATACTTCTCCTTGTCGGCGTCAATTGCCTCGAACCTCTGGGCCGTCTCGAAATCCACGCCCTTCTTAAGGATACTGTATCTGCTGGACGGTTTCTCCTCAATCAGCGTGCGCACCTGCGCCTCCTCGATCCCGAAACACTCTCCCAGCACCTTTATGGTGGGGTCGATATACTCCTTCTCACTGCACATATATTCCACATCCAGTATCACATTATACACCCGCTCGCTGGTTGCCATCTTCGTGCCGTTGCGGTCCAGGATATCCCCCCGCCTGAAGGGTATGGTCCTGCTGTCGTATTGCTGTCTGTCCAGGACCATCCTCGTATAGTCCGAACCGTTGGACGCATTAATATAGGTAATTCTCCCTACTAATACAGTAAAAGCCAGTATAATCGCTACAAACAACAATACCAGCTTCTTCTGCATGAACTTTGTAAATTTCTTCTTGAGTAAATTCTTTGAACTTATTATATGCTTTGCCATCATACACCTATCTGTTTCCCCTGCCTGAGCGGGCAATCACTCCATCCTCCGGAATATCCTCGTACTGCTTCACATAATCTGCCGCCGGATCATCGTACTTGATAATCTGTTCCGGTGAAGCATAGACCATGCCCAGCTGATTCTGGGCGCGGTCCCTGATCTCGTCCAGATTCACAGAATCCATAACCGCGTTGTATCTTGCGTTATTCTCTTCCTTCAGATTCGCCAGCTCTGCCTGCATAGCTGTGATATTCTTGGAACATCCCGTGATCCGTGACTGCAGTTTGACATAATTCACACATACGATGACTGCCATGACAGCCGCCACGGACAGGAAGATCACATAGGCCGAATTCATATGAAGGGCCTTCCTCCTATTCTTCCGGACCTGCCTGCTCGCCTTCTTCTCAGGTCTTGCGGGTGACTTCTCCCTGTATCCCGGGACAGCTTCCGGCACCGCCGCCACATTGCCGTATACATACATCTGAGAATCTGTGTCTTCTCTTCTTCTGTGCGATTGTTCTCTTCTGGAATGTCTTCTTCCTGCTGCCATACACGTCACCCCTTCCTGTTCCTGCTCTTTGGTATCCGCCTCTAATGCCCCCGTTCGAAGATACGAAGCTTCGCACTCTTGGAACGGCTGTTGGACTCTAACTCTTCCTCACCCGGCAGAATCGGCTTTCTAGTAACAATACTCCCCTTTGATACATTCCCGCATACACATACCGGGAAATCAGGCGGACAGGTGCATGGGTTCTCATTCTTCTTAAATGCACTCTTCACAATCCTGTCCTCCAGTGAATGGAAGGTAATGATACACAATCTCCCTCCCGGATTCAGCAGTTCTATCATATCATCCAATGAATCTCTCAGTACCTCCAGCTCCCGGTTAAGCTCGATGCGGACCGCCTGAAACGTCCGCTTCGCCGGATGTCCGCTCTTCTTCTGATACTTCATTGGTATGGACTCCCTGATGATCTCTGTCAGCTGTCCCGTGGTCTCGATCGGTCTCTTCCCGCGTGCGGTTACGATATGCCTGGCGATATTCCTCGCAAACTTATCCTCCCCGTAATCCCTGATCACACGGTATAATTCCATCTCACTGTAGTCATTGACAATGTCCCTGGCCGTCATCGCCTGACGCGTATCCATCCTCATATCAAGGGGCGCGTCCTCACGGTAGGAAAATCCCCGTTCAGCCGTGTCCAGTTGGTACGACGATACGCCCAGATCCAGAATGATACCGTCCACCTTGTCAATGCCTAATTCATGGAGCCTCGACTTCATATCACAATAGTTGCTCCTGACTATCGTGACCTTCTCCCCGAAGTCTTTCAGCCGGCCGCCCGCAGCCTCTATGGCCGCCGCGTCCTGGTCTATTCCTACAATACTCCCTTTTTCTCCCAGACGTCTGCACACCTCGAAGCTGTGTCCGCCTCCGCCCAGCGTGCCGTCTACATAGATCCCGTCCGGCCTGACGTTCAGACCGTCGACCGTCTCTTTCAGTAATACTGACTTGTGTTCGAATCCCATATCTACTCCCTCATTGTGTTCTGTCATAAATATCTCTGAAACAGTACACTAGATACTGAATCCGTTCGCCTCCATATCAGCCGCAATGTCCTCAATGCTCTCTTCTACTTCGGCATTCTCTTCCGCCCATCTCGCCTTATCCCAGATCTCGGCATACTTTCCCATGCCGATAAATACCACCTCTTTTTCCAGATGCGCAAAATCTCTCAGGGAGGAATTGATCAATGTCCTTCCCTGCTTGTCCAGCTCGCCGTCTGTTACGCTTCCCCGGAAATGACGGATAAGCCTGCGGGCGTTCTTTGTAGTCGTAGTCGGTAGTTTGTCCAGCTTCTCTTCGAAGATGCTCCATTCATCCTTCGGGTATAAATACAGACACTTCTCCATCCCTTTGGTTATGACGAAATTCTCCCCCAGATCGTCACGAAACTTTGCCGGAATGATCAGTCTGCCCTTCGCATCTATATTATGGCTATACTCCCCCCTTAACATGTCTGAACACACCTTCCTCCAAGCGGCTCCACTTTCTCACCACTTTGTTCCACTTTCCACCACTTTCTACCACTTGAAACCATTGTAAACCACTTTTTTGAGTATTTCAAGCCTTTTTTCACATTTAGGAAATTTGCACAAAAAGAAAATAGAATTCCGGGAAATACAAAAAAGAGGGAATTCCGGCATCACCGGTTCCCTCTTTTACACTTTGCTCTCTATTATTTTCTATACTTATTCGGCAGGCTTGTTCATCTCTGCAAGCTCCGTCTGAAGATCTGTCAGCGCAGTATAATCAATATGTGCTTCCTGCTGTGGCTTCTTCGCCTCATAGGTCCCATATGCGGAATATCCAATCCAACCAATCAGGGCAAGTCCCACAATCCCCACCCCACACTTGCGGAGCGTATTCTTAAGCTTCTCCTTCTTCACATTCTGCTTACGGTTCGCCTTCTCCTGCTTATATCTGTCAACTTTCTCCTGGCTCATATTATCCGACTCCTTCTTTGAATAAATTACATACCGGAAATATTCTACCACACTCTGCCGGATTATACAACCACAATTACACCGCCGTCCGCCGCATACATGCTGCTGATGCCCGCCGTATCAAGAATCACCGCATCCTTGAATCCGGCCGCCTTCATCAAAGTATCCCTGATGTATTCGGCCCGTTCCCTGCAGTTACAATGTGAGATGGCCAGAACCTTATCCTCCGGATCCTTCAGGTCCCTGATCACCTCTTCAGACATCCTGGCCAGCGCCTTCTTGATCCCGCGCGCCTGACCAAGCTGACGGATATTCCCCTCCGGCGTGGCTCCCATCACCGGCTTGATGTTAAGGGCCGTCGCCACTACCGCCTTGACGCCCTTAAGCCTTCCGTTCTTTCTCAGGGTGTCCAGGGTCTCAAGGACAAAATACGTATTCTGTCCCTGGATATACGCCTCCACAGTCTCTATAATCTGCGAAAATTCCATGCCCTTCTCTTCACATTCTACAATCTTCATCGCAATCAGCGTCTCACCGATCGAGGCCGAGCGTGAATTAAATACATAGATATCCTTGCTCCCATACTCTTCATGGTATAAATTCTTACCCAGAACCGCGCTGTTATAGGAACCGCTCAGCTCGGCCGACAGTGTGACAGCATACACATGATCCGCATCACACCGGTATCCTTCCAGATACCGCTCCGGCGACGGGCAGGAAGACTTCGGCGAATCCGGCGACGCCGCCACCAGCTTCAGAAATTCTGCCTGGTCGAATGTCTCATCATCTATGATGTGATGTCCGTTCACATCAATCTCCAGCGAGGCCGTCTCAAAATAATCGGATGCCTTCATCTCATCTGTCAGCTCTCCGCAGCTGTCTACGATAATCTTATAACTCATATCCATCCTCCCGACACGCCTTCATCCATATCCGCATAATGCGGTCGTGTCATTTAATTCTATACTATGTAGTTTTAAATACTACATAGATAATCATACCATATCTGCGCTGGAAAGAAAAGCCTTTTATTCGCTGATTTTGATTCTTCTGGAGACTCCCAGAGCAATCCCCATCTCTGCCATCATAAACAGGCTGGAGGTCCCTCCATAGCTGATAAAGGGCAGCGTAATTCCGGTCGTCGGAATCAGATTGATCACAACCGCCACATTTAATACCACCTGCAGCGCCACGTGGGCAAATATACCCGTCACAATCAGGGAACCATACATATCCGGCGCATTCTGGGCGATGAACATCAGCCTGTACAGCATCAGGGCGAACAGCACCAGGATAATGATTACCCCAAATACGCCCAGCTCCTCACACACGATGGACAGGATCATATCATTCTGGACCTCTGGTATGATCATTTTCTGCGCGCTGTTCCCCAGGCCTTTCCCAAAAAACCCTCCGGACCCTACCGCATACAGTCCCTGCAGGACCTGATATCCGCCTTCCTCGGCATGTCCCTCCGGGTTCAGCCACACGATCAGACGGCGCAGACGGAAGTTCTCGCTGGTCTCCAGATTCTGTCCCAGAATCCGTACTCCCGCAAGCAGCACGACAGAGCCCGCTATCGCGAGCAGTATGAAGGGCTTCGTCCTGGGATGGACGACAAAGATCATGATACAGGTAATCCCCATAACGATCACTGCCGTACTCAGGTTATCCGTCAGAAACAGCACGCAAAGCGCACAGGCTCCTCCCCACAAGAGGACGTCCCGGATTCCCTTCAGTGTTTTGATCTCTTTGCCTATATTACATATCAAAACAGGGATAAACAGTATGACTGCAATCTTGGCAATCTCGGAGGGCTGTAACTGCTGGTCGAAGGGCAGCTTGATCCATCTTCTGGCCCCCTTTACTTTCTTTCCAAGGGGCGTCTGTACCAGCGCCATCATAAATATGGAGAAAAAATACAAAAGCTTCGCCCATTTTATGTAGAGGTGATAATCAATCTTCGAGACCACGTACATGCCTGCGAATCCCGCCCCATAGAAAAACAGCTGGCGTTTGAAATAGTACATACTGTCCTTGTGGTTAATCAGCGCGCTGTATGCGCTCGTACTATACAGCATGACCAGACCAAAGCAGACCAAAAAGATCAGAATCGTCAGAAGATTATAGTCAAAGAAGTTGATCGTATGACTCTTCTTTGGTTTCGTCCTCCCCGCCGTCTGTGTTCCTGTATGTACTTTGCCGTTCTTCTTCGCTTTGGATTTTTTGATTTCCTGATTTCGTTCCATTCTATTTACACTCCAATCGTATCTATTATACTCAGATACTGTGTGAAAAACAACCTTTAAATAGAAGGAATGCACGCACCATTTCCTCAAATCCCCATACTATGTTATTGCAAACGTTCTATGGAAGGAGTCACACATATGCCGAATTATCGTTATCATACACCCGACTATATGCATCGGAATGGCTGCAGCCGGCCTGCCCCGGCGCCTCAGCCGGCCGCACCGTGCACCCAGACAGCCATGCCGTGCAATCAGACAGCCGCGCCATTTACCCAGGCAGACAATACGCCTGTATGCTGCAGCGACACCAGCAAATATGACGATCTGAGCGGTATGTCACTTGCCATGGCCTACGTACCGTGGCAGGAATGGCAGAATATCTACGAAGCCGAGAAAGGTTTTCACTGCGGAACTATTTTTGAGGAACTGAATATGCCGTTTAACGGAATCAGGATGGGAGGTTGCTGCAAATGACAGAGAATAAGCCAAACCGTCAGGAATTATTAGAATGGATCAACGTAGTCAGCTTTGCGGTGGATGATGTCAAACTGTTCCTGGATACGCATCCCTGCAACCAGGAGGCGCTTGAATATTTCGAAGAATTCAAAAGGCAGCGCGTCCAGGCGTTGAAGGAATATGCCATGTATTTCGGACCACTGACTCTTGACACCGCCTGCACTCCGGCAGAATACTGGTGCTGGATCAACGAGCCATGGCCATGGCAGGAAGGGGGATGCTAATATATGTGGAATTATGAGAAACGATTACAGCACCCGGTAAAAATCACACAGACGAACCCAAAGATTGCACAGGTTATCATCAGCCAGTTCGGCGGACCCGACGGCGAATTGGCCGCATCCATGCGGTATCTGTCTCAGAGATATACCATGCCTTATAAAGAAGTGACCGGAATACTGACGGATATAGGTAGTGAAGTCTCTGAAATGTTCCTTTCTGGGGTCCTCGCTTTTTTTCGCTCTGTGTGTGGGGAAGCTTCCGGCGGATGCTTTCCCGTAGATGCTGCCACAGCCGTATAGCTCCATTTAAAGGAAAGTAAATTCAGGTATACATCTATGTTCTCGCTGTCGTTAATCACCATTTTTTCAAGCAGCTGTGTGTAAAATTCATCCTCATATTCAATGCCAGCCATAAGTTCATCTACGGCTTTCTGAATGTCCTCCATCCGTTCCTTCTGCCTTGTAGTCGCAGCCTGCTGCTTTTCCATGCTTTCCGCCATAGATTTCAGGCTGTCGATTTCAGCATCGTATTTTGCCCTGAGAGCCGTAAATTCATCACGGTCAATATCGCCGCTTGTGTAAAGGTCAATCAAATCAGTACGTTTTTTCTGTGCCGCTTCAATTTTATCTTCCAGAGTATTCGTATCTGCAACTGTCATATCCCGTGAAATCACCTTGCGAATCGTCTTGGTCAAGTTATCCGCTATTTTCCGGCGGTCAATGATGAGCTGTTTGCAGACGAGATACATAATGTGGACAGCTTCTTCGTTGCGGATGCTTGTTCCGGAGCAGCCTGCTTGTTTCCCGGCTTTGTCGATGTGGGGGCTTCCGTGCTTTGCGCTCTCAAAACAACGCCACGCCTTATACTGGCTTCCATCTTTTCGGGTTCTGTATCTGGCAACGTAGCTTGCCCCGCATCTGCCGCATTTGATTTTCCCGGAGAACGGATAGCGGCCCGAGTGTTTGGCCTTGCCCTCCTGCGAAAGCGATTTTGCAGCTAAAATGCGGTTTGCCTTATCGAAAAGCTCACGGGAGATAATCGGTTCGTGATGGTCTTTAAGGATGACAAATTCCTCCTGCCCAAGGTTTACTTTCTTTTCATGGGACAGGAAGTCTGGCGTATAAGTTTTCTTCTGCACTAAGTCGCCGCAGTATTTTTCATTGCGTATCACCCGTAAAATGACGGTATTGCTCCATTCTTTCACACGCATGGGATTTATGCCCTCCTCCCGAAGCTCACGGGCGATAACATGGGTGCCTTTGCCCTCGTCCACGAACTTGCGGAAGATAAGACGGACGATTTTCGCCCCATCTTCATTGATGGTCATTTTACCGTCTTTTACATCATAGCCGAGCATACTGCGCCCGAACACAACGCCTTGTTCCATCCGGCGTTTCTGCCCCCATTTCACACGTTCGGAAGTCCTGCGGCTTTCCTCCTGTGCGATAGAGGACATGATGGCAAGGCGAAGCTCTGCGTCGCCGTCCAGGGTATTGATGTTGTCGTTCAGAAAGATCACGCCCACTCCGTGCTTTTTGAGGTCACGGGTGTAGAATATGCTGTCAAGGGTATTTCTCGCAAAACGGGAGATTTCTTTTGTGATAATCAAATCGAAATCGCCGTTTTTGGCACACGCAATCATGCGGTTGAATTCTTTTCTCTTTTTTGTGTTCGTGCCGGAGATGCCCTCATCGGCAAATATGGCATAAAGCTCCCAATCGGGATTACGCTCGATATACTGGCGGAAATACCGCTGCTGGCTTTCAAATGAATTTGCCTGGTCGTCATTGTCCGTGGAGACACGGCAATAGGCGGCAACTCTCTTTTTCATATTCTGTATTTTTCTCTCTTGATTGAGGGTTTCGTATTTATCTATTGACATAAAGATGCTCCTTTCCCGACAAAAGCCTTGCCATAATATAAAGAGCCAAGCGTTTATGCCTGGCTGCGGTTACTCTTGCTGTATTGCTTTTCTATTTCCTCGATACAACGCTCATACTGCGAGTGTGTCAATAGTTCTCTTTTTTTCAGAGAAGCAAGTATTGACTTTTGAAATTGCAGATAAAACGCTGTGTGTTCCTGTTCTGTGATTTGCGGAACAGGCTCTCCGACATAGACAAACTCACGACACTTCAATCATCAACACCACCTCGCTATATAGTATTCATTAGGGTTTGTACGATATAACGGGATGGTTAGTCCTTTTTGTAGATGCCGATGCTGATAGCCAAGGCATCATCTACCAATGACATCAAACGCCTGTCAAAAGTACCGATGTACTCTTGCAGGCGTTGTTTATCAAGTGTCCTTATCTGTTCAAGCAGGATGATGGAATCTTTTTCAAGGCATTCATAGCCTTTTGCGATGATGTGGGTGGGGAGCTTTGCTTTGGAGCTCTGTACCAATACCAGAAGTGTCCTCTGCTTTGCATTCTATTAAGATACGATTGAGCATCATGTCCTTTTGTCGCTCTGTGGGTATCCCGTCTTGTTCAAATACTTCAAATGCTTTTTCAATAAACTCATCTTTCTTTGGCATTACAATCCCTCTTTTCTCATATCTTGCATAGCTTTTTATAAAAGCGTTTTTTGCCCGCTGCAAAATGCTTTCTATTTTAGCAAATGGGCAGGGATACCCAATGGGGGTTCCTTTCTAGATACAGGAAGCAAAAGCAAGGGTATCGGCACCTCGCTTTACAAGTTCTCTCGCCCGCAGGATGGCCTTTTTACCAGGGCAGCCGCCGCAGTTGATAAAACCAATAACCATTCATCCACTGTCAGCAGGACCTGCTCCCTGCCCTTTGCGCCGCATGGGGCAAAACTGTCATATTTTGGCTCAAAACAGATCCTCCTGAGCCGGACTGGCCTTGCCATACACCCACCTCCATTTCCGACATATGACGGTAATACAATACCATTGAAAACACTGGATATCAAGATACTATGAAATTTATGAGTAACTCATCTTTTAACTGCCCCGCCCCTGTCATGAATAAAAAATGCACCCCAGAACCGCCGCCAGTGACAGCAACGCGGCAGGCGGGAAATCCTTTTTCCTGACAGCCCGGTACAACACAGTGACAAGCCCCAGCACAAACAACAGGATGCACGCCGCCGGGTCAATCGTTAAAAAAACGCTTCCTATACCCTGTGTTCCTGCCAGATGGCGGGATACCCCGGAAGGAATACATATGGAAAATGCCATATAGATGCCCGTAGCGAGTATCACCCCCATTAAGCACGGCTTTACCCCTTTTAACACAGCCTGCACCTTTTTACGTTTCAGGAAATTATGGAACAGGATCGTGACTGCCAGCAGAATCAAAAATGAAGGCAGGACTACGCCGGTTGTCGCAGCCAGCGCTCCCAGGAAGCCTCCCTGCTTACTTCCCACATAAGTAGCCATATTTACCATGATCGGGCCGGGCGTGGACTCACTCAGCGCAATAAGATTTGAAAACATCTCCGCATCCATCCACTGGTTCTCAATGACCACATCCCGGATAAGGGGGATCGCACCGTATGCGCCGCCAAAGGAAAACAAACCTATTTTCAAAAAAGCAATCAGCAGCTTTATATAGATCACAGCTCATCCCTCCCCGCTTTTTTACTTCCCGGTCTCCCAAAGAGCGCCAGACCAACGAAACCGCTGCAAATAATAAAATATACCGTGGAAATATGCATCCCGGCAATATTCATGGCTAACGCAGTCAGGAAAAAGAAAATAACAAGGAATATCTGAGCCTTTCTATCCGGGGATTTTTTCATCATCTTCCGTATCATCCTGACTGCCGCCTGTATAATCAGAATGGAAACCGCGATCCGGATTCCCCTGAAAGCCTTCCCAATCATTCCGACAATCAGCATATTTTCAAAAAAAGCAGAAATGGCAAAAAGCAGAAGGAACGATGGGAGGACCATGCCGACGGTCGCAAAAAACGCGCCTCTCATACCGGCCAGCTTATATCCCGTATAGGTGGCACAGTTTATCGCTATCGGCCCCGGCGTGGATTCCGCAATAACCGTGACATCCATCAGCTCATCTGCTGTGAGCCATTTTTTCTTCTCGACACATTCATAATCCAGCAGGGAGAGCATGGCATACCCACCGCCAAACGTAAGCGCCCCTATCCTGCCAAAAGTCAGAAATAAATCCATGATCTGTTTCATCCGTCTATACACCCCTTTTCCGTCATATGACGATAACATAATAAGCCAGAACCCCGCAGAATGCAAGATACTATGAAATTTATAAGTAACCTGCTCCCTCCCTGGTTTATCGGAAATCAGCATCAATGTGACTTCGTCACAGAATCAAAAGGTTTCTCCCCGTATAATAAAGAAAAACAAAAGGAGTTTTACCATGGCAAAAAAGAAAGCGGCTGTCAGCATCCGGGAATGCGTTGCCTGCGGATGCTGCATAAAAGTCTGTCCACGAAAGGCAATCACCGTTCCAGGCGGCATCCATGCGGTCGTCAACAGGGAATTATGTGTCGGATGCGGGAAATGTGTAAAGGAATGCCCCGCAAGTATTATCTCATTGGAGGTGACAGAATCATGAAAGGAAAAAAGAAATGGTATGATTACCTTTGGATTGCCTCACTGGCCTACCTGATCCTCGGATTTTTTAATATCCTCTTTGCATGGCTGGGGCTTTTATGCTTTTTTATTCCTCTTGCCATAGCGGTTGTAAAAGGCAATAAGGCATACTGCAACAAATACTGTGGCAGAGGCCAGCTATTTTCCCTGGTCGGCGGCAGGTTCGGCCTGTCACGGAAAAAGGATATCCCCGGCTGGATGAAATCAGGTTATTTCCGATATGGATTTTTGATATTCTTCTTTGCAATGTTCTTCCTTATGCTGTGGAACACCTGGCTGGTCTTCGCCGGGGCAAAAAATCTTGGCACCGTAGTAACACTACTATGGACATTCAAGCTCCCATGGCATTGGGCTTACCATGGAACCCTGTTCTCTGACGGTGTTGCCCAGTTCGCTTTCGGCTTCTACAGCGTGATGCTCACCTCCACCGTACTGGGGTTTTTGACCATGGTCTTATTCAAGCCCCGCTCCTGGTGCGTATACTGCCCCATGGGGACAATGACGCAGCTTATATGCAAAGCAAAAAATGTGACTCCGTCACAGAAGCAGTAAACAGGATATGGTACACTGTCAACAGATAAAAAAATGCGCTAAAAACAACGCAGGAATAAAGAAAGGAAGGTACTGATTATGTCCGTAATCCATGTAAACAAAGACAACTTCGATTCTGTAAGAACCAGCGAAAAGCCCGTGCTCCTGGATTTCTACGCCGACTGGTGCGGCCCCTGCCGCATGGTATCCCCCATAGTGGAAGAGATCGCGGCAGAAAACCCGCAGTACCTGATAGGCAAGATCAACGTAGAGAAAGAACCGGAACTGGCACAGAAATTCCATGTCATGAGCATTCCCACACTGGCTGTAATTAAAAACGGAAACGTCATAAGCCAGTCGGCAGGCGCGAGACCGAAAGCAGATATCCTCGCCATGCTAAAGGGCTAGATCACGGAGGCGCTTTTTGTCAAGGATCGTAACGCCGCCTCTGGAAACCTCCACGATCCCTTCGCCTGCAAAATATTTCAGCATCCGGGATACCACTTCACGGGCAGAACCCATATACCGGGCAATCTGCCCATGCGTCAGCGCAATGGTATCCGAACCGGTCCTTGCCGATTCATCCGAAAGGAAGATTGCCAGACGTTTATCCATGCTCATAAACAAAACCTGCTGCATCACCCACATCACATCCGAAAAACGGCTGACCGCAGTTTCCAACGCAAATATGCGGATGTCCGGGTTCCGCCTCGATACTGCCGCAAAAGCAGGCCCGCTGACCACACAGCACTGGCTGTCCTCCTCCGCATCTACGAATACATCAAACGTGACGGCATCCAGCACACAGGAGGCAGACAGCATACACAGGTCGCCCCTGTGCAGACGGTAAAGCGTGATCTCCTTTCCCTCATCCGACATCATATAAAGGCGCAGGCTCCCGGAACAGACGAAGATTACACCGGAACATTCTTCGCCGTTATAAAAACGATTTCCGACATTCTGTTACCATCTCCTTTTCCTTCCCTCATGCCTTACATTTCAATAAATGCTCATAAATACTTTTATCATGATCCTGAAACACATTAAAAACAACTCTCTGAATATGTGAGCCTTTCAAATATTCCCTAACCGTCTGGATGGCAATCTCCGCCGCCCGTCCGTTGGGAAAACAGAATACCCCCGTCGAAATACAGCAGTACGCAATGCTCCTGATCCCATTGGCTTCTGCCAGTTCCATGCAGGAACGGTAACAGGATTCCAGCTTTTTTTCATCTTCCTGCGTAACGGCTCCCGATACTGCCGGCCCCACCGTATGATCACCTCAACTCATTCTTTTTCTGCGTATCCCCATATCATTATCCCTTTATATTAACAAAAAATCAAGTTACTATGAAAAAGAATAGTGGCTAATAAATTTATGAATATATTGCCCATATCAAGTAGAAAGAATATACTGCTGACATAAAAAAGATAAAGGGGACATCCATATGATAAAGAATATTGTCGCAGGCACGACAGGCGCCTATGAAAAGGAACTGAAAAAGCTCCGTCTGGCCTTTGAGAAAGCTGATGCCGTGATCGTCGGCGCCGGGAGCGGCCTTTCCGCTTCCGCAGGATACGAATTCGCCGGGGAACGCCTGAAAAAGCATTTTGGAGACTTCGTGAATAAATATGGCATGACAGATATGTATACCGGCTGTTTTGCGGACTTTGAAACCAATGAAGAACGGTGGGCCTACTGGTCACTGCTTTCATAATTTTCTCCCACAGTGTGACAAGCCACGCGGCTCCACAGCATGGCTATATAACTTTAACATCATACAACTATTATTTTACATATGCAAAACGGGTACAGAGCATTTTTATGGGCTCTGCACCCGCCGCTTTTTGTCCGCCTTACAGAACTTTTTTGTTCTCCGCTCCAGGGGTAGTCACGATCACCTTTTCCGGTGTAATAACCAGCGCGCCCTTTGCGGTAGCCGCTCCATTGAACATTTTTTCCACCATGGCCTTAAACGTATCAACAACCGCACCTTCTGTCACATACTCCGCAACGCCCTTGATCTGGTAGCCTTCCAGAGACTTTGCATCATATACGGAAATGGCAATCCTGCCGCCGTTTGCCTTCAGATTGTTCAGCGTGGTCTCAAGGAATACGTCACCCACCACCAGCTTCCCCTCTTCCGTTACATCCTTGAACGCCACAGGGACGACATTCGGCTCATGATCGGCACAGGTGGCTAAATCCCACATATTCTCTGCCAGCAATTTTTTTACATTTTCATTCAACATAAGAAGTACCTCCTGAGTTTCATTTCTTAATTAGATTTGCTAAACCAAATTATAGTCTGCCGGTTTTAAAGATACAAGATATTAACAAATTAGTGAGTCACTAATAAATTTCATAGTTGAAACTGGGATATTCTCCAGAATAAATTTCTATCGTTAAAATTTGCACCCAAAGTCATGCTTGGGTGCATTGTATCAAATTGTGGTACGCAAGCCAGTAAGACCGTGTTCCGACAAATAACTACACGCTTTTTCAAAGTGACCACTATGTTCAAATCGGACAGACAGGGCGTTCAAAATGACCACAGGAGCGGTCGTTCCATTTGACCACAGTGTTCAAACGCCTTTATGGGGACTATCTATTTCCCGACAGCCCCTTTTTAAGGATTGAGGAAATCCCTTTCTTATTTGTATTTGTTTGTCACCCCTCCGCACTATCCAACATCCGTGGCACATACCACCGATTCCACCCGTTTGTCCTTCATCAGCCGGCACAAAAGGCCAAGCTGCTTTTTCTTATCTTTCACCACTTCATATTTCCATTCTTTTCATGAGCTATATCCTCGGTATTATGAAAGAACTGAACAGCAAGCGTTAAGGCGGCCACGGTATTGGCCCCTTTTGCTATTCTGTAAATTTTTTTTGCGCCCCCTTGCATAAATCCCCAAAATGGATATACTATAAGTAAGAAAGTGAGAACTTCCCACTTTCCAACTCAAAAATAAAGGAGATGATACTATGTTGGCCGAACTACGTCAGAAAGCCCAGGTCACGATCCCAAGAGAAATCATTGTCAAGCTCGGCCTGTCAGAGGGCGACAAACTGGACATCTTCGAGAAGGACGGCTCCATCTGCATTATGCCGGTGGTCGTCTATCCGAAACATTACCTGAATGAGCTTAAGGAAGAAATCAGCGATGTAAAAGCAAAACTCGCGTCCGGGGAGCAGCCTGTCTTTGACAGCGTGGACGCCCTGTTTGACAAATTGGAGGCGGAATGATGGCGTATGAGTTTACCTTTACGCCCCGTTTTCAAAAGCATTTTAAGGGCCTGACCGCACAGGAGAAGAAGCAGCTTAAAAACAAGCTGGAACTTCTGGCCGAAAATCCTTCCCACCCGTCGCTGCGCACCAAACGCATCCAGGGAACCACAGACCTTTTTGAGTGCAGCGTCAACATGGACATCCGCATTATCTGGTATTATGAAGGCGACAAGATGATTATCCTGTTGGACGTGGGGCACCATGATATACTAAAACAATTCTAAACGGCAGGGTGGCGCGTCTTTTGGGCGTGCCACTTTTTCCTGCCTTTCTTTTACTGTACCAGTACTGGCAATATTCAATTTTTGCTTAAAGCTGATACAAAATTTCTCCAATATCTCCATTGATACAAATAGATTTCTTTTTTATTTCATCCGGCGCATACGCCTCTCCATAGTTCAGGCAGACATAAACAGCATCCTTCCATTCATGCGTCATGCGCCAAAAGCTGTATTTTACTATTGTTGGCGTATTGAATCCGACTGCTGCCTGTACTCTGGCATTTCTTCCAAAAGCAGGCTGTTCAGTATCCGAATTTTTTCTAACCGGCCCATTTTCCACACCTCCCCGCCGTTATCTCCCACCGCCGTTATAATCACACTTCTGGCAATGCTGCATGGCATGTTCCGTATCCTCTTTATGATAAGCGCCCGACCACTGGCAGATGCTCTGCAAAATGGGGACGACAGACAGCCCCTTCTCCGTAAGGGAATATTCCACCCTGGGAGGGATTTCATCATAGGACTGCCGGTTTATCATACCGTTTTTCATCAGCGCCTTTAACGAAGCGCCAAGAACCGCATCCGTAATGTTGGTAAGCTCACTGCGCAGTTCACTGTACCGCAGTGTCTTTTTTGCCGCCAGCACACAGATGATCCGGGAATTCCATTTACCCCCGAACACATCCAGACCATATTCCAGCGGGCAGCGGATATCCTTGTCTAATTTGGGCTTATACATATGATCACCTCAACTCATTCTTTCTCTGCGTATCCCCATATCATTATCCCTTTATATCAACAAAAAAAATCCTTACCACATTGTCAAGTGGTGAGTTTAAAATTTCTATTCTCCATTGTTTTTTTATTCGATTTTTTGTATAATCCCGTCTTTAACAGTTTAGAGATTAAAAAATCGCTGTATCCCTCATATT
>CAMSTW010000001.1 GCA_947063855.1 uncultured Dorea sp. | reverse complement strand
ACGGCTTTGCCTGTTCCCCCATCTCAGATGGGGGATTAAAAAACTTTCTCATTTAAGGTGATGTTTCCCCGCCTGCAAAAAAATCAACCAGGACCTGCTGTGGCTTCATATACTGACCTGTACTGTGCTGTACGCCAAATATGTAGTGGAAGGAGTGCTCCCGGATACCCAGGAGACCGAAGACACGGTATTCCAGCTGCTGTGTACCGGACTGAGCGGTTATCTGAAGCCGGAGAACACAAAAAGAAAGAAAAAGAACTGAAAAAGGAAGATATGCCCTTCTGCTCACGGATGGGTATATTTTGGGTACGTGCTGTAAATAAACATTTACTTACAAAATAAAGATTATAAGAAAGGAACGGACCGCTATGGAAAAAATTCTGATCGTGGATGACAGTATCTTGCAGGCTGCTCAATTAAAATCCATTTTAGAGGACGAGTATGAGATTACCACTGCGCATACGGCGCAGGAAGGCCTACGCCTCGCCAGCTCCGGAGATTATTCCCTGGTCCTTCTGGATGTCGTGATGCCGGGGATGGACGGCTTTACACTGCTGAAAAAGCTGCAGGAGGAGATCATCACCCAGAGTATACCGGTTATCCTGATCACCAGCCTTAAAGATATCGAGAATGAACAGCATGGTCTGATCCTGGGGGCTGTAGACTATATTACAAAACCGTTCCACCCGCTGATTATAAAGGCGAGGGTCAACACACATATCAAGCTGTACAAATACCGGAGGCAGATCGAACTTCAATCCATGACCGATCAGCTGACGGGAATCGCAAACAGACGGAAGTATGAGGACTACAGCATCACGAAATGGAACGAAGCGATCCGTCTGCGGGTTCCGTTCACCATCTGTATGTTTGATATTGACCGTTTCAAAGTATACAACGATACCTTCGGCCATCCCGCGGGGGATAAAGTCATCGCTGCGACAGCAGCAACAGCGGCGGCTCATTTGAAGCGCAGTACGGATTTTCTGGCCCGTTACGGTGGGGAAGAATTTATAGCGCTCCTCATGGGAGACAGCTCACAGAAGGCATTTGCACAGCTGATAAAGATCCGGAAGAAGATAGAGGATCTCCACATTCCTCATGATCCCTCTGTTTCCCAATGGGTCACGGTCAGTATCGGAGGCGTGACAGTTATACCGCAGAGGGAGAATTCCTATGCCTCTTACTTAAAAATTGCGGATACGATGCTGTATGACGCGAAAAAGGGCGGCCGCAACAGAGTGATCTGGGCCGACGAGAAGATGAATCAGCTGTATGAAAAGCGACGCCGCACAAACGGGGCGCAAACCACAAAGAGTATATTGACGTCATAGAATCAGGAGGTAGGAAGATGCTGCTATTTGGAAAGAACAAAAAGGAACAGCCCAGGGAGACCGAAGACAAGCCAGAAGCAATCAGCTATGCAAAGCTTACGACTTATTCCGGTATGCGAGTCGAGGTGACGACCTTTGACGGCCAGCTGCTGTTTGCCGCAAAGCTGGCGAACCTGCAGAAGAATCAGGCACAACTGCAGCAGTATGCGGAGACGGAGAATTCCAGGGAGATACTGAAGCAATATACCGGAGAGAAAGACTCCCGGGAGCCGGAGCCTCAGTCTCTGGAAGAGGCGCTTGCCAGGATGCTGGCACAGAAGGCGCTGGAAGAGGAGCGCGCCGCAAAGGGACTGCCGCCGGAATCCGAAGCACAGAAGGAACCGCTCCATGTCAGGATCCGCGGGTACAGCGACCGTGATAAAAAAGCAATTTACATGGAGGGATTCATCCGGCCTGGAGAAGGACATACCTGGAGCGTTGAGGGATTAACGGTCGTCCGGATAGGAAATGACCGCGCCTTTTTCCGTCTGGAGACGGATCTTGAGGCGGAGGTTACCCTGTTCGGCGGATTTTCGGCCGGGGAACAGCCCTGCAGGGTACTGAATATCAGTGTCGGCGGCGCCTGCATCCGCTCAGAGCAGTCCTACCACAAAGGGGATAAATTCCTGCTGAAGGTACAGCTGCTGGAGGACCAGCCGATGTCCGCGATGTTCTGTGAAGTGCTGCGCATCACGGTGAAAGAAGACTCGAAATATGAATATGGCTGCCGGTTTTTAGAGCTGAACGAAGAGGATCAGGATAAGATCACACAGAATATTTTTGCGGCCCAGCTTGACAAACGCCGTAAAAAGGGCGCGCAGTGAGCTTCTAAAAGCAAAAGACGGCAGGGACGGCGCAAATCAGCGCCGTTCTTGCCGCCGGGTCAGGATTCCCCGCAGATCCGCAATCGCGCCCCGGGGACATCTGACTGCGCACATGCCGCAGCTTAAGCACGCCTCTTCCTGAATCACGGCGCAATGCCCGATTACCTTTATGGCTTCTGCCGTACAGTTCTTCTCACAGATCCCGCAGCCGATACAGCTGACCTCACAGACCTTACCCGCGGCCTTCCCCTCGTCCCTGTTCGAACACCTGACCACAATATAATTGGCACACTCATGGAGATGGATGACCTCCTGCGGACACGCCCTGACACACATACCGCAGGCGATACACTTCTCTTCATCCACCTGTGCGGTTCCATTTTCATTCATAAAGACCGCGCCGAATCTGCAGACAGAGACGCAATTGCCGCAGCCGGCACAGCCATATCTGCACTCGTTTGCGGCCCTTGCCGGACAGCTTCCGTTACACGCCACAACTGCCGCACGATATGGGAATCTCTTCTTAACCGCCATAACTATCCCTTCCTTTCATATGGTGTGCCGGTGATCGGCAGACAAAATCTTCTCTCCCCGTCAAACCTGTAGTATGCATCCGTGATGGCAGGCGCCGTCGGGATAGAGGTAATCTCCCCGATACCAATGGCTCCAAGGGCTACTTTCAGTCCCGGTTTGTCGATAACGATAGGCTCAATCTTTGGTATCTCATGCGCCCGGAATAATCCAAGCGTCCCGAATCTCTCCGTCGGCCTGCAGTTCTCGTCAATCGGGTAGCGTTCCCTGAGGGCGAACCCCATGGACATGACCACTCCTCCTTCGATCTGTCCCTCACAGGACAACGGATTCACAGCCTTCCCCACATCATGGGCCGCCACAATCCGCTCGATCCTCCCGGTCTTTGGATCCAGTATACACATCTGTGTCGCATACCCATACGCCACATGGGACACCGGATTGGGCACGTCTGCCCCAAGAGGGTCGGTCTTCGCCAGATATTCTCCGTAGAACTCCCGCCCGGTAAGATCGGAAAGCGTCTTGCCGTCCGCCTTTGCCTCCATCAGTTTCCTGCAGGCGCGAAGGCACGCTTCTCCCGTGACCAGGGTCTGTCTGGAACCCGAAGTCGTCCCGGAATCCGGCGCAATCCAGGTATTACTGCGCTCATACACGATATCCTCACGGCAGAGATCCGTATTGCTCACAATCATCTGCACCAGCACGGTTCCAAGTCCCTGCCCGATGCAGGACGCCCCCGTATAGATATGCAGCTTCCCATCCTCCTCTATGATCAGCTTCACACGGCCCCAGTCCGGAATCCCCACGCCGACTCCCGCATTCTTCATGGCACAGGCAAGCCCTGCCGGTTTCCCCGCCTTACACGCCGCGTCATACGCCTCCTTTACGGCTTCCAGGGTCTCCGCAAGTCCGGTGGATTCATCCACGATCTGACCGTTGGGCAGCACGCCTCCCGGCCGGATGGCGTTGCGGTAACGGATCTCCCACGGCGTGATCCCGATCTCATCCGCCATCATATTCAGCAGGGTCTCGACGGCGAAGCAGGTCTGTGTCACGCCGAAACCGCGGAATGCTCCCGCCGGCGGATTATTGGTATAATAAGCCGTTCCCTCTATCTCAAAATTCTCGTAGGCATAGGGACCTGCCGCATGAGTGCAGGCACGCTCAAGCACCGGGCCGCCAAGAGAGGCAAACGCTCCCGTATCCGACGCAACCTTCGCTTTCACGCCCAGAATCTTCCCGTCCGCATCACAGCCCATGGTAAAATCCATCACAAAATGATGCCTCTTTGGGTGGATCAGCAGAGATTCCGCTCTCGTAAGCCTCACCTTCACCGGACGTTTCGTATGCCAGGCAAGAAGCGCCGCATGGTGCTGTACCGTCATATCCTCTTTGCCGCCAAAGCCGCCGCCCACCAGCGCATTCTCTGCCTTTACCTTATCCGTTCCAAGCATCAGGCTGCACTCATGATACGTACAGTAAGCCGACTGATCCGTGGAAATGACCATCACGTCCTCATCCTCGTCGATATACGCCACGGCACATTCCGGCTCCAGGAATGCATGCTCCGTCCAGGGCGTCTCGAAATGCTGTGTGATCACATGGCGGGCTTCTTCAATGGCTTTCCCTGCATTTCCGCGGCTGACATGCTTATATGCCTGTACGTTAGATTCTTCTTCCTCAAACACAAGAGGCGCGTCAGGCGCCGCCGCTTCTTCTATATTATGTATTGCCGGAAGAACCTCGTATTCTACCCTGATCAGCTTCTTCGCCTTCTCCACCGTCTCCATGTCTTCTGCCGCCACCAGGGCAACGGCATCTCCCAGATAGTGCGTAAGTCCTCCCACCGGGATCATGGTATACTGGTCATGCTTCAGATGCCCGATCTTATTCTCCCCGGGAATATCTCCGGCGGTCAGCACGGCAATCACGCCCGGCAGGGCCTCTGCCTTTGAAGTGTCGATGGACAGCACCCTTGCCCTTGGATATTTACTCCGAAGGGCAGAGCCATAGCACATCCCTTCCATATAGAAATCGTCCGGATATTTCCCGTATCCTAAGACCTTCTCTTCCACATCCAGCCGGTGTACCCGCGAACCGACCTTCCAGTCGTCCCCGCTTTTCTCCGGAATCACGCCTTCCCGCAGGATCCTTGCCGACAGCTTCACCGCCTCGATGATCTTCACATAGCCGGTACAACGGCAGTAATTGTTGCGGAGGGCATAGCGGATCTCATCCTCTGTGGGATCCGGATTCACATCCAGCAGCGCCTTCGTGCACATCACCATGCCCGGAATGCAGAACCCGCACTGTACCGCCCCCGCCTCGCCATATGCATAGGTAAATACCTCCGCTTCCCATTCACTTAGTCCCTCGACGGTCAGGATCTTCCTGCCCTGGAGGCGGTCCGTCGTCGGAACACACGCCTTGCAGACCGCACCGTCGATGATAACCGTACAAGCCCCGCACGCTCCCTGGCTGCATCCGTCCTTTACCGAAGTCAGATGCAGTTCATCCCTGAGGAAGCGAAGCAAAGACTGCTTCTTTTGGGTTGTAACCGTCCGGCCGTTCACCGTAAATGTATACATATTCTCACCTTCTTTACATAGTTCTTCCATCATCTTCAAAACATTTCCACGCATCTGTCCGGACGTTCTCTGAGGCGGCTATGGCAACCGCCTGACAGACTCCCCGGCCGATACACCGCGCCTTATCTGAGATCTGATAGCAGTACGCTTCTATCTCTCTGGCGTCAATATCGCCGATCTTGAGTCCCTTCGTCACCACGGCGTCCTTTTGAAGCATCCCCCGGACGACGCCGGACATCCGCGCAAACACCGGAACTTTGCCTGTATAGGCTACGATCTGCCCCTTCTCTACCCGGTCCCCGATTCCGGCCACAGGCTCCATCCGTCCATCCGCAGACGCCCTGATCAGGCGTTCTGCCGTGTAACCTCCCACCTCCCCCGGAATCCCGGTATTGGGCCTGGCGCTCCCTGTCCGGATCACTTTGCCAAGAGCCGGTCCCCGTTTCGTCTCAATCACAAAATGGCAGTCCGCCCCCGCCGTAAACCCGGGCCCGACGCCCACTACCAGCGGCGCATCCATTATCGTCGTCCCCGTATTCCTCTTCGCCATAATCGCGTCCACAAGAACCTCCGGCTGATATTCCTTTCGAATCAACGCCCTCTCATCCACGATCACCGGAATATCCCCTTTCTCTATCGCCCTTCTGGCTTCCCCCAGGTTATGCACCAGCACCCCTTTCGCCTCTTCTACCTGAGCCTCTCCCTCATAAACGGCACGCGAGAGGGAAACTGCTCTCCTGACAGCAAGCGGAACCGCGATATCCGTCATGAGAATCTCATGTCCCTCAAGCCACAGCTCATATGCAATTCCCGAAGCCAGATCCCCGGCTCCCCGGATCAGTATACGCATTCTTCCACCTGCTTTCCTGTACAATCCCTTAGAGGAGGCAAGCTCCACGCCGGATAAACCGTCCGCCTCCTCTCTCCCCCAGGAATCTCTGCCCGTCCACAAGCACCCGGCCTCTCTGCAGTACCTTCCGGATCTCCCCCTGAATCCGGAATCCCTCATAACAGGTATAATCCACCGCGCCATGCATCCTCTCCTGCGTCAGCACATACGCTCCCTTCGGGTCCAGGATCACAAGATCCCCGTCGGCTCCCGGCAGAATCGCTCCCTTCTCTGGATACATTCCATAGATCCTTGCCGGTTCCGTACAGAGCGCCTTCACCAGCTGATGCATGGATATCCGGCCCTTCGCGGCGCCTTCCGAATACAGCAGACTAAGCCTCTCTTCCACTCCGGGCGCACCGTTGGGACACGCCGTGAAATCATCCTTTCCCATCTGCTTCTCCCTGCCATAATGAAACGGACAATGATCCGTCGCAACCACCTGGATACTCCCGTCGGCAAGCCCTTCCCACAGGGCTTCACAATCCTCCTGCGTCCTAAGAGGCGGAGACATGATATATTTCAGGGCATCCTCCCTGCGATAGCACTCTTCCGTCAGCACCAGATACTGCGGGCAGGTCTCGACGAATATGTTCTTCTGCCCCCGTCTTCTTGCCTCCCGGACCGCATCTAAGCTCTCCTTGCAGGACAGATGTACGATATAGACCGGCGCGTCGCCCGCAAGCAGCGCAAGCTTCAGCACCCGCCCCACCGCCTCTGCTTCCGCCAGGGCAGGACGGCTCAGCGCATGATAGATCGGCGCCGTACATCCTTCGTCCCTGTACTTCTGCTTCAGATACTCGATCACGTCATGGTTCTCACAGTGAAACGCCGTAACTCCTCCGATCTCCTTCATCTTCTTAAGAATCCTATACACCTCGGCGTCATTCAGCTTAAACCCGTAAGTCAGATAGACCTTCACGCTTGGAATCCCGTCCGAAGCCATCGTCTCAAGTTCGGCTAAGATCTCATCATCCACATGCTGCGCCGTCCCGTGGAAGCCATAATCAATCACAGCCTTCCCCTGCGCCAGCTTCTTATACGCCTCAAACTGGTAATGCAGAGGGACGCCCGCCGGGCCAAACGCCATATGGTCTACGATCGCGGTGGTGCCGCCGCAGACAGCGGCAACCGTCCCGTCATAGAAATCATCCACCGCCCGCGCGGTTCCCACATCCAGATCCATATGCGTGTGCACATCCACGGCGCCGGGCAGGACATAGCAGCCTTCGGCGTCTATCACCTCAACCCCGCCGTTCCTGTTCATATCCATATCCTGCATGAGATTCCTGCCGATACATACGATCTTCTCATTCTCGATCAGGATATCTCCCTGATAATCCTCCGCCTCTGTGAAAATGTGTCCGTTTTTTATAATCGTTCTCATATGATCCTCCTCATCTGACTGTCCACCGACGTTCTCCACTCTGTTTTGAACCTTGCCGGACAATCGCCGCCGGCGCCAGATTATGCTACCCAAGAAGATACGCGTAATCCCTGACAACCGCCTCGATCAGCCTCTGCAATCCTTCCGGAAGCGCTGTCTCTTCCCCTTTCTTCCAGACCATCTCATTTCCTATATATCTGACCTTACACATAAGCGCATCCCTGTCAAGAACCGCAAATCCGTCGTTCTTGCTGTCCGCCATGCCTGCCTCGTCCGCAAACAGCGTGAATTTATCCAGATACGGCACGCTTGCATACGGACAGAATATCTTACAGTTTCCGCATTCGTTACACATATAGTCTACATGGATCACCTGCTCTTTTTCCATCCCCGGAACCTTTACCGAGATATTGGCTCTGTTGGGGCATACGTCCACACAGTTCTCACATACGGTAGAACAGCCCAGACAGCGGTTCGATTCGGCTCCATTTCCCGGCTCTCTAAGGACGCCCTTCTTCTGGTAAATAACGGTCTTATCTGCCGGTTCGCTCCGGTCTTTGGTCACCGGCGCGCCGACAATGGCTTCGGCGGCCTTCATCGCGTCCGCCATCCCCTTAACCACCAGAGACGGACCCAACAGGCCGTCGCCGATGACATACACGCCGGATACACTGCTCTCAAGATTCTCACTGGTCTTCGCACGGCCGCGGTCATCCACCAGCAGTCCATTGGCCGTATAATAGCTGGTGGGAACCCGTTCGCCGACTGCGGCAATCACGGTATCTGCCGGGATCGCTATAGTCTCCTCCGTCTCAACGACGCCCGCACGGCCGGATGCATCCGGCTCTCCAAGCTTCGTCACCTTACAGATGAGATTCCCGTCCTCCACTCTGACAGGCGCCAGTAATTCCTTAAATTCCACGCCGTCCTTAAGCGCAAGGAGAAGCTCATGCTCATCGGCAGGCATATACCGCCTGGTCCTTCTGTACACCAGATAAACATGCTCTACGCCTTCACACCGTTTCGCCGCCCTTGCCGTATCCATCGCCGTATTGCCGCCGCCAATCACGACTACCTGTTTCCCAGGCTCTGCTTTCCCTTTCTTCTGGTTGAACTCTTCCAGGAACGCCAGAGCGTTGACCGCCTCTTTGCCTTCCAGCCTTAATTCGCCGCGCTCATAGGCGCCCACGGCAAGAACCACGTCGTCATACGTTTCTTTAAGCTCTGCCACATCCGGCGCACAAGTATCGGTAAGAATCTTCACGCCCAGCTTTTTAAGAAGCGATACATCCTTATCAATCACGCTGTCGTCAATACGGAAATCCGGAATGACCGCGCTTACGATTCCTCCCAGCCGGCTCCGTTTCTCATAAATCGTTACGTCCACGCCCATCCGTGCCAGATAGAACGCAGCCGCCATACCGGACGGACCGCCGCCCACGACCGCAACCTTCCTGTCACAACTGCCCAGAGGCTTCACAGCGTCTATGACTGCATCATACGCCTTCTGCGCACAGATAAGCTTGGTATCACGAATCTGTACCGGCGTCTCGTAGAAGCTGCGGTTACAGTGGCTCTGGCATCCATGTGCACAGATCGTACCCGTGATGAAGGGCAGCGCATTCTTATTCAGGATCACCTCTAAAGCCTCTTTGTATTTCCCTTCTCCTGCAAGCTTCACGTAAGTCGTAATCTCCTGATGAATGGGACATGCATCTTCACAAGGCGCCGTATAGCAGTCAAGCAGCGGCACTCTCTCCCCTGATTTTCTGGAGACCGGAAGCTTCGCAGGCTTCACATGGTGCGGATCTGTGACGGCGTCCTCTGCCAGTCTGTCAAGCGCCGGCACGTCGATTCCCGCAAAAGGCTTCACGCCCATGGCGTCTAAGGACTCTGCCATCTGGGAAAGCCTCTGGTAACCGCCCGGCTTCAGGATCGTGGTCGCCACCGTCACCGGCCATACTCCGCTTCCTACGATCCTTTCTATATTAAATGCATCCGCTCCGCCGGAATACGCGATCCGAAGCTTTCCGCCGAATTCCCTGGATAATCTTGCCGCCAGAGATATGGAGAGCGGGAACAGAGATTTCCCTGACATATACATCTCTTCGCTTGGAAGCTCGCCCGCCTTCACATCCACCGGGAAGGTATTGGTGATCTTCACACCGAATTCCAGATGCATCTCCCCGGAAAGCTTCATCAGTCTTGTGAGCATGGGCACCGCGTCGGCGTACTGGAGATCGTCGTCAAAATGGAATCTCCCAAAGGCGATATAGTCATACCCCATCCGGTCCAGTGTCCCGCGGGCAAATTCATACCCAAGCAGGGTCGGGTTGCATTTGATGAAGGTATGGAGCTTCTTCTCTGTCAGCAGATAGTCTGCGATGCTTTCAATCTCCTGGGGCGGGCAGCCGTGCAGGGTGGAGATGGTGGCAGAGTTACAGATATACGGGGAAATGTTCTCGATATCCTCTCTTGTCACGTTCTCATACTCGTCTGCGTGTGCAAGAAGCGCTTCCTTACACTCCCTGAATGTATCCGTCTTCTTTGCATCCTTCATACATTCTATAAATGTGTCGATCTTCTCTGACTTGATACCGGCGAGATCGTAGCCGACACTGATGTTGAACTGGAAGCCGTCCATGCTCCCAAGCCCGTACTCCTTCGCCATGAATGCATTCAGGAACCATGCCTTGATATACTCCTCCTGCGCCTGGGGTACATAGAGCTCCGTGGACCACTCGCAGTTGTAGCATTCGTCTTCCGCCTTGATACACGGCTTATTCACACATGCCGCAAGCTCGGCGCCGTCCATGATCTGGACGGTCTTCAATTCGAAGAAGCGGCTCCCTGCATAGTAGGATGCGGCAATGTTCTGGGCGAGCTGGCTGTTGGGGCCTGCCGCCGGGCCGATGGGCGTCTCAAGCTTCCGGCCGAAGATGGTAAGCGCCTTTTCGGGGTCTGCTGTGTATGGTCTGTGTACTCCAAATACAGTTCCTTTCTCATCATGCTCTGTTCTGATCCAATTCAATAATTGTTCGAAGGGCATACATGTCATACTATCACTCATATCTTGTTCTCCTTTTATTCTCCTTTTATTCTCCTTTTGATCTTTCTTTACATCCCTGGCTTCTTATCCGTTTATTTCTTTCCATAATTTCCCTGATTCCTCCCTGCATTTTGCCATGGCTTCCTCTACGTCAATGACCTGTACCTCACGGTCTTTCATCAGGACTTTTCCATTGCCGACCGTGGTCACTACGTCGCGTCCGGTCATTCCAAAGAGGATGTGACCGTTGATGTTGTCCGCGTCCAGGTGTGTCGGCGGGTTGTAGTCTGCCACGATTACGTCTCCTGCCGCGCCTTCCCTTAGTACGCCAAGGGGCGTCTTAAAGTAACGGTTTGCAATCGCCGCGTTATTCTGAAAGAGCATCTGCGGCACCTCGCTCCACGCCGCATTGGCGTCGCACAGGTGATGCTTGTGAAGTACATTCGCCACCTTATAGGATTCGGTCATGTCGTGGGTATAGCCGTCGGTTCCAAGTCCGGTAAGGATACCCCTGTGCACAAGCTCCATGGTGGGCGGACAGCCGCAGGCATTGCCCATGTTGGACTCCGGATTATGTACCACCATGGTATCCGTATCCCTGATCAGATCCATCTCATGGGAGTTGATGTAGATACAGTGCCCAAGCAGCGTCTTCTCACCGAGAATGTTAAAATCCATCAGCCTGTCGACGATCCGTTTGCCGCATCTTTTCAGACAGTCATGGAGATCCTCGATCCCTTCTGCCACATGAATGTGATAGCCCACGCCCTCCGGCTTATTCGCCGCCGCCAGCTCCATCGTCTCGTCGGATATGGTGAACTGTGCGTGCATCCCCATCATCCCGGCGAGCAGCCCGGAATCATCCTTGAGGGCATAGCGGATAAAATCTGCATTCTCCATCACGGCTTCTCTCGCCTTATCCATGCCGTCCCTGTCTGAGATCTCATAGCAGAGACAGGAACGCACGCCCAATTCCTTTGCCACGTCGGCGATGGTGAACAGACTGTCCCTGATATGGCCGAAGCTTGCATGATGGTCAAATATGGTCGTCACGCCGTTGCGGATACAGGATATCATGGTATCCACCGCGCTGTATCTGGTCTGTGCAAGGGTCAGCTTCCGGTCGATGGTCCACCATTGTCCGTCCAGGATATCCAGGAACCCCTGCGGGTTGTAGCCTTTGATACTGAGCCCCCTTGCCATGGCGCTGTAGATATGCTCATGGGCGTTGATGAACGCCGGCATGATCAGCCCGCCTTTTGCGTCAATGAATTCGGCGTCCTTATATCTCTCCTTCAATGTGCCGGTCTCTCCGACGGATACGATCTTCGTGCCGTCTATCGCTACGGCTCCGTTCTCTATAAATGGGAGACTATCGTCTCTGGTAATTGTCTTTCCATTTCCTATCAATAACATATTCATGTCCTCCTTCTGCACTTGAATGCTGCAAATGTTCTACTTCTCCTGCTCTCTAAGCAGCGCTTCTTCCTCTTCCAACAGCATGTTCTTGGGGAGCAGCAGGTTCAGCACAATCGCTGTGATCGTCGCCAGTACGACCGGAGACTTTCCGAAGATTGTCGTCACCCACTCCGGAAACGCCGCCAGAGCCGCGTTTGCCTCGGTGATCCCCATTCCAAGGGCTATGGCAAGCCCCACGATTGTCGTGTTGCGGTAATTCATCGGCGACGCCGTGATAAGTTTCACTCCTGTCATCGCGATGGAGGCGAACACCGACACGGTCGCCCCGCCAAGCACGCATGAGGGAATGGTTGTCAATATGGAAGAAAACTTCGGGATCAGCCCCGCCACCAGAAGGATCCCTGCCGCCATCGCAAATACTCTCCTGGCCACCACCTTGGTGGACGCCACAATCCCGACATTCTGGCTGTATGTAGCAGTCGGAAGTCCTCCGAAGAATGCACACAGGATGTTGCTGATCCCGTACGCCACAATCCCGCCGTTCAGCTCTTCATCCGTAGGCATCCGGTCCAGTCCGCCGGTGGTGGTCGCCGAGAAATCGCCGATCGCCTGAATGGAATTGATGGCAAAGAGTACCCCGATCGCCACACACGAGGAAGGCTCGAACCGGATCCCAAAATGCCCCACCCCTGGGAGCTGGAAAAATGACGCCGACGCCACGGATGAGAAATCTATCATCCCAAAGAAGAATGCAATCACATATCCTGCCGCAATACCTATTAAGATAGAAGATAACTTCCATATCCCCTTCCCGTAATGGTTCAGCGCCGTGACGACAATCAGCGTGATAAATGCGATCAGCCAGTTCTGCCAGGAGCCATAGTCCTCACTTGCGACGCCGCCCGCCATATAGTTGATGGCGGTAGGATACAGCGAAAGGCCGATGGCAAATACAACCGTACCCGTGATCAGCGGCGGGAAGAACTTCCGGATCTGCTTGATAAATATCCCCACAACAATCGCTATCACACCGCCTACAATCTGCGCCCCCAGAATCGCCGCTACATCAAAGTCTCCCGCAATCGCCTGCATCGTCGGCACATAGGCGAAGCTGATCCCCATGATCACCGGAAGCCCGGATCCCAGCATCCATCCTCCCTTACGAATCGGGAACAACTGGATGAATGTCGTCAGCGCGGACATAACAAGCGCCGCCTGTATCAATATTACCGAATCTGCCGGCGTAAGCTGCGCCACTCCCGCCACGATGATCGCCGGGGTCACACATCCTACGATCATCGCCACTACGTGCTGCAGCGCCAGGGGAATTGCCTGCGAAGGCGAAGGCTTCCCGTCAACCTTAAACAATGCATCTGATGTTCCGCTCATTGCTCCTTTACTCATTCTTATTCTCTCCTTCTTCTCTTACACCTCTTCTTATTCTTTTCTTACTTTGCCCTGCACTTTCAACCTATGTCAACGTCTGGTAAAATTAGTAATTTCAGAGAGACCAATCTTGCAGCCGTTCACATTCTTTCATTAATTTTAACAATTTCCGTTCCTGTTGATTCTATAATAGCATCAAATTGCTCAAAATTCAATCCAATTCTCAAATATTTTTTTGTTATACAAAAATTTTTTATCACAACGCAACGCAATCCCTCATGTTTACTGGGTTTGTATAAATCCTGATGCAAAAATATTTTTTCTTACCTAAAAATTTTTGTATTTTTCTATTGCTTTTTTATTTTTTTCTGTTATGATGGAGGTAGAGAGACCAGTAAAAACGTACCTATTCAAAAAGGAGGTATCACATGGCTATTTCCAGACTAGATATGTTAAAGCAGATAGCGGCCGGACTTGCAGCACAATTCGGCGAGAACTGCGAGATTGTTGTACACGATCTCACTGCCGGTTCCGCCAACAGTTCTATCGTACACATTGAGAACGGGAACCTTACCGGCAGGAAGATCGGCGACGGTCCGTCCGGCGCCGTACTTAGCGCCCTCAAGCATCAGAAGGGACCGTTAAAGGACCGGCTTGCCTATCTGACCCGGACAGAGGGGGGACGGATCTTCAAGTCCAGCACCATCTATATCAATGATGACAACGGAGACCTGCACTACATACTTTCCATCAATTACGATATCACGAATCTTCTGGCGATAGAGAACAGCATCCATGCTCTTACCAGCTGTACGAAGCCCGGTGAAAAAGAGCAGGAAACCGGTTCACCCAGTATGATCACTCATGATGTTAACAAGCTGTTGTCCGAACTGATCGAACAGTCCGTTGCCCTGGTGGGAGTCCCTGTGCCTCTTATGACGAAGGAGGATAAGATTAAGGCGATTAATTTCCTTAATGACGCAGGCGCCTTCCTTATAACAAAGTCAGGAGATAAAGTTGCAAAATATTTTGGTATCTCCAAGTATACACTCTACAGTTATGTAGATATCAACAAGTAGAATCGACAGGAGGATTTTAACATGGGTAACAGAGAATTGAAATGGACGCTGAATCATATTGCCAGGAGTGAGGATAAGCAGGTTCAGAATATGTCTGTGGAGGAGATGAAGAAGGCGGGGGATTTCCATAAGAGCTTTCCGCAGTATGAGGTGACGCCTCTGACACGGCTGTCGGGGCTGGCTGAGTATCTGGGACTTAAGCGGCTGTATGTGAAGGATGAGTCTTACCGCTTCGGGCTGAACGCCTTCAAGGTCCTGGGCGGATCTTATGCCATCGCCAGGTACATGGCGCAGCAGCTTCATAAGGATGTCAGCGAGATTCCTTATCACGTGCTTACTTCCCAGAAGCTTAAGGAAGAATTCGGGCAGGCGACCTTCTTCACGGCAACGGACGGCAACCACGGACGCGGGATTGCATGGGCGGCTAACAAGCTTGGACAGAAATGTGTGGTCAGGATGCCAAAGGGCACGACCCAGACCAGGCTGCAGAATATCGCCAAAGAAAATGCCGAGGTTACGATCGAAGATCTGAATTATGACGACTGCGTGCGTATGGCCGCAAAGGAGGCTGAGAATACGGAGCATGGGATCATGGTGCAGGATACGGCATGGGAAGGATATGAAGAGATCCCTACCTGGATCATGCAGGGATACGGGACACTTGCCATGGAGGCGGATCAGCAGTTGGAAGCAGACGGCTGCCGGCCGACGCATATCTTCATCCAGGCAGGCGTCGGCTCTCTCGCAGGCGCGGTGATCGGATACTTTGCCAACAGATTTAAAGAGAATCCGCCGGTGATGGTGGTCGTGGAAGCGAATGCGGCTGACTGCCTCTACCGTTCGGCCATGCAGGGCGACGGAAACCGCGTGGATGTGACCGGAGATATGCTTACGATCATGGCCGGGCTTGCCTGCGGCGAGGCGAACACGGTCTCCTGGGATATCCTGAGGAATCATGCGGATGCTTTTGTTTCCTGTCCGGACTGGGTGAGTGCGAATGGTTCCCGTATCTATGCGGCCCCGGTCAGGGGGGACCGGCAGGTGATATCCGGAGAATCAGGCTCTGTGACCATGGGGCTGGTTCATGCGCTGATGACGAAGCCGGAATATCAGGAACTTAAGGACGCCTTGAAGCTTGACGCAGATTCTCAAGTGCTTCTGGTGTCTTCTGAGGGAGATACGGATCCAGAGCGGTATCATGAGATTACCTGGGAAGGATTATGCGGATCCGATAAGGAGCCATTTGAAGGATTATAAGCGGATTTCTTATCCGGATAGATGAACGTGTCATCTAAGTGACGGTAATTTAGCAATCATACAGAATAAAAATAAAAGGAGAAGAGAAAGATGTTGGATTTTAACAGAGTAAAGGAAGCTGCACAGGGGTATGAGAAGGATATGACTGCATTTCTTCGCGCTATTGTAAGGAATCCGGGGGAGAGCTGCGACGAGAAGGCTCATATCACGACGATTGCGGACGAGATGAGGAAGGTCGGCTTTGACGAGGTGCAGATCGATCCGCAGGGAAATGTGATCGGCTACATGGGAACCGGGGAAAAGATCATCGCATACGATGCACATATTGATACGGTGGGGATCGGTAATATCGAGAACTGGAAATTCGATCCCTATGAGGGCTATGAGACAGAGACGGAGATCGGCGGACGGGGCGTATCTGACCAGTGCGGCGGTATCGTTTCTTCTGTATACGGCGCAAAGATTATGAAGGATCTGGACCTGATCCCGGAAGGCTGCAAGATCATGGTCGTAGGTACGGTTCAGGAGGAAGACTGCGACGGTCTGTGCTGGCAGTACATCATCAATGAAGACAAGGTGCGCCCGGAATTCGTGGTTTCCACAGAGCCGACGGACGGCGGTATCTACCGCGGACAGAGGGGACGTATGGAGATCCGTGTGGATGTGAAGGGTGTCTCCTGCCATGGTTCCGCACCGGAACGCGGCGATAATGCGATCTACAAGATGGCCGATATTCTTCAGGACGTCCGTGCGCTCAATGAGAATGACGCCGAGGACGGAACCGAGATCAAAGGTCTTGTGAAGATGCTGGATGCAAAATATAATCCGGATTGGGAAGAGGCACGTTTCCTTGGACGCGGTACGGTAACGGTTTCCCAGATCTTCTATACATCGCCAAGCCGCTGTGCAGTGGCAGATTCCTGTGCGATCTCCCTCGACCGCCGTATGACCTTCGGCGAGACCTGGGAAAGCTGTCTGGATGAGATCCGCGCCCTGCCAAGTGTCCGGAAGTACGGCGATGACGTGACCGTCTCTATGTACAACTATGACCGCCCGTCTTATACCGGATGTGTCTATGAGATTGAGTGTTATTTCCCGACCTGGGCGATCCCAAAGGACCACAAGGTAACCAGGGCTCTGGAAGCATCCTATAAGAGTCTCTACGGCGACGGCCGTATCGGCGCCGACGAGACGCTTGAGATGAGAAAGGCCCGTCCGCTGGTTGACAAATGGACCTTCTCTACCAACGGCGTCTCCATCATGGGAAGAAACGGCATCCCGTGTATCGGATTCGGACCCGGCGCAGAGGCGCAGGCCCACGCACCAAACGAGAAGACCTGGAAGCAGGATCTGGTGACCTGCGCCGCTGTATATGCGGTATTGCCGACGGAGTATTGTAAGTAAAACCGGGTTCTATTACAGAAGCGCCCCTATATCCAGTTACAGAATACTTGGTAAATAAACAATAACTATTACAAATTCAGGAGGATTTTAATTATGAAGACATTACAGGATTATATTGATAAGCTGAACACATTGAATTTCAAGGATATGTACAATGGAGATTTCTTCTTGACATGGGAGAAGACCGACGACGAGCTGGAGGCAGTCTTCACACTTGCCGACGCGCTCCGCTTCATGAGGGAGAACAACATTTCCACAAAGGTATTCGAAAGCGGCCTTGGAATCTCCTTATTCCGCGACAACTCCACACGTACACGCTTCTCCTTCGCTTCTGCCTGCAACCTGCTTGGCCTTGAGGTTCAGGATCTGGATGAGGGCAAGTCTCAGGTGGCGCACGGCGAGACGGTCCGTGAGACGGCAAACATGATCTCCTTCATGGCCGACGTCATCGGTATCCGCGACGACATGTACATCGGTAAGGGAAATGCCTACATGCACGAGGTTGTGGACGCAGTCACACAGGGCAACAAGGACGGCATCCTGGAGCAGAAGCCGACATTGGTGAACCTGCAGTGTGATATCGACCATCCGACACAGGCCATGGCGGATATGCTCCACATCATTCATGAGTTCGGCGGCGTCGAGAATCTGAAGGGAAAGAAGCTCGCCATGACATGGGCGTACTCTCCTTCCTATGGAAAGCCGTTATCCGTTCCGCAGGGAATCATCGGACTGATGACACGTTTCGGTATGGACGTCGTACTGGCTCATCCGGAAGGATACGAGATCTTCCCGGAGGTGGAAGAGGTTGCCGCCAGGAATGCGGAAAAATCCGGTGGTACATTTACCAAGACAAACAGCATGGCCGAGGCTTTCAAGGATGCGGATATCGTATACCCCAAGAGCTGGGCGCCGTTTGCCGCCATGGAGAAGCGTACAGAGCTCTATGGAAATGGAGACACAGAAGGAATCAACGCCCTTGAAAAAGAGTTGCTTGCCCAGAACGCGGAGCACAAGGACTGGGCTTGTACGGAAGAACTGATGTCTACTACGAAGGACGGCAAAGCGCTCTACCTGCACTGTCTGCCGGCGGATATCACCGGCGTCAGCTGTGAGACCGGCGAGGTGGACGCCTCCGTATTCGACCGCTACAGAACTCCGTTATATAAGGAAGCAAGCTTCAAGCCTTATATCATCGCGGCTATGATCTTCCTGGCAAAATTCGCGGATCCGGCCGACGTCCTTAAGAAGCTGGAAGAGAACAGTAAGCCGCGCGTATTCAAATAAGAATGATGAAAAATTCAATTCAAAAGAAAGGATTCAATAGCATGGATAAAAAGAAACGAGTAGTGATTGCTCTTGGCGGAAATGCGCTTGGGAATACGCTTCCGGAGCAGATGCAGGCTGTCAAGATTACCGCCAGGGCGATTGTAGATCTGATAGAAGACGGCTGTGAGGTTGTCGTTTCCCATGGAAACGGGCCGCAGGTAGGCATGGTGAATAACGCCATGATCGCCCTGACCCACGAGGACAAGGACCAGCCCAATACTCCTCTCTCCGTATGCGTCGCCATGAGCCAGGCGTATATCGGATATGACTTGCAGAATGCACTGCGGGAGGAATTGCTGAACCGCAATATCACCAATGTACCGGTTGCAACCATGATTACACAGGTGCGTGTGGATGAGAATGACCCTGCCTTTGAGAATCCGTCCAAGCCTATCGGGAAGTTCGTGGACGCAGGGCAGGCGAAGAAGATGGAGGAAAACTTCCACTACATCATGAAGGAAGATTCCGGAAGGGGCTACCGCCGTGTGGTAGCTTCCCCTAAACCGGTGGAGATTGTTGAGATCGAGACCATCCGCACGATGGTGAACGCCGGGAATCTGGTGATTGCCGGAGGCGGCGGCGGAATCCCTGTGGTGAAGCAGGGGAATCACCTGAAGGGCGCAAGCGCTGTGATTGATAAGGATTTCGCAAGCTGTCTGCTGGCCAAAGAATTGGATGCGGATTATCTGATCATTCTTACGGCTGTAGAGAAAGTTGCCCTCAACTTCGGGAAGCCGGATGAAAAATGGCTGGGTAATATTTCTGTGGAAGAAGCCAAACAGTATATCAGCGAAGGACATTTCGCTCCCGGCTCCATGCTTCCAAAGGTGCAGGCGGCGGTTGACTTCGCTTCCTCCAAGGAGGGACGCACCGCCCTTATCACGCTCCTTGAGAAGTCCCGGGACGCTGTGCGGGGGGAGACGGGGACAACGTTTCATGCATAAGAGATAGGACAGACTGTCTGGAAATGTCAGATTCATGCAGTCATGCTTTCCAGACAGTGTTCTTTATTAAAAGAGATGAAGCATCAAACTTGTAGCTATGCCATAGAAAATGAATTCAGAAAAATATATCACCAATATTTACACATAACAAATTACGTATTATAATGTTAAAAAAATCAGCTACAGAAGATGTGTTAAAAATACCAAATAAACACTCGGTTTTCATATATGAGCATAGAACAGGATTATACTATAACTGTAGGGAGATGATATCTTGATAAAAAGCGTCACATTAAAAAACTGGAAAAGCTATGAAGAGAGTACTCTTTATATAGATCCACTGACAATTGTAATCGGCACTAATTCGAGCGGCAAATCGAACGCTATAGACGCACTGGTCTTCTTAAGCAGAATCGCGGGAGGTGCGGGCATCTTTCAGGCAATCAACGGAGATATTTCTATGTGCTCTTTAAGAGGCGGGATGGAGTGGGTCTGCCAAAAAGGGACGAATTCCTTTACCCTGAATGTCATCATGGAATTTGAAAATACAGATTATGAATATTCAATCACCGTAGAAACAGGAACTGCTAAAGCATTGATTACAGAGGAAAAGCTGCTTCAATGTGGAGATAATACCCGAAGATTATTCTATACAAATCTTCAAGATAATCAATTGTTAAATATTCCAACCTATTTTTCAACAGGCAGACAAGGGAAAGGGCAAATTTTTGAATTAAGCCGTAACGTATCAATCCTGTATCAAAGCAAAACTCTGCAGTTAAAAAGAAAAGAAATTATTGATATTACTACCGGCCTTTCAAAGCAATTAAGCGGAATTTTCGTATTGGACCCAATCCCAAATCATATGCGTGACTATTCCCCGTTAGCAGAAAAATTATCTACAGACGGTTCAAATATTGCGGGTGTTTTAGCCGCCCTAGATAATCAAAAACGAGAAAAGATCCAGGAGAAATTGACTGCTTATTTAAAAAAGATTCCAGAAAAGGATATTGAGAGTGTATGGGCTGAGCGAATAGGAAAATTCAACACAGACGCCATGCTTTATTGTAAGGAGGCATGGCAAGACAAAGCTGAAAATGCTGTTGATGCCAGAGGAATGTCTGACGGTACTTTGAGATTCCTTGCGATTGTAACTGCAATGCTCACAAACGAAACCGATAAACTCATCGTTATCGAGGAGGCAGATAACGGTTTGCATCCATCTAGAGTAGATATCTTAATAAATATGCTAAAGGAATTAGGCTGTGAACGAAATATAGACGTGTTAATAACGACCCATAATCCCGCCTTATTAGACGCGGCCGGAACTACAATGATTCCATTTATTACAGTTGCACACAGAGATAAAAACGGACAAAGCCAGTTGACCTTACTTGAAGATATACATGATCTGCCCAAAATGATATCTACAGGAAATATCGGGGAATTAACTGCAAGTGGAAAGATAGAAGCTGCCCTCGCACGGGAGGAGACACAATGAAGAAGGTTTTAATTATTGATACAAGTATATTGTGTGTATACTTGAAAGTACCTTATATGGATGATTGTGGTTCAGATAATCATAAATGGAATTACCAAAGAATATCTAAGAAAATAAATAGTGAGATTAACCAAAATAGTTTATTGGTTCTGCCATTGGCAACTTTAATTGAGACAGGGAATCATATTGCCCAGGCAAATGGCGATCGTTATGCTTCTGCCATGAAATTCTCAAACATAATAAAGAAAACAGCTGCTGCTGAAGAACCTTGGGCGGCATTTACATTCCAAAGCAAGCTATGGAATGAAGAGAATTTAATAAAGCTTGCAACTGACTGGCCATCCCTTGCAGTCTCCGGACTATCTATAGGTGATACAACAATAAAAGACGTAGCTGATTATTATATGAAAGCAGGTTTTCAAGTCGAGATTTTAACAGGTGATGAAGGATTAAAAGCATACGAACCAAAACCGGTAAATTTACCCAGAAGACGCAGGTAAATTTACAGTCTTGAACACTTTCTGTGGAACCTACCTTCCCACAATCACCGTCCTGACTTCCTCCACTCCATATTCTCCTTTCATCTGCTCCATCTTACGCCATATCTCAAGAGCCGTCTTACGCCTCTCTTCTGTATCCGCCTTATTCAGCACAACCCTGTACTGCATATCTTTCGTAACACATTTTCTTCCTCCACAACTGCTAAGTGCAAGCGCCGCGATATCTCCTGCTCCAAGCCTGTCTTCCATCCCTTTATGAAGGAACTCTGTCATCCGCTCTGCCCGAAAGCATACATCCCGGATCTTCTTCCCCGGTGCATCCAGCCCATACAACGCCAGGACGCAGGTCACCTGTGAAAGAAGTACCGGCTCATGCTCTGCCGGGATCTTCACCGGAAGCATCCTGGCGCCGTCCGCCTCGATCAGCACCGGGCATGAAAGATTCAAAACCGCATCCAGAACATGCTGCGGCAGGCTCCGGATCTTCCCTGATGCCTGCATATGCTGCGACAGGCTCCGGATCTTCCCTGACGCCTGTACGACCTCTGCTCCTGCAATCACGTATCCTTCTCTCCCCTGCACCTTAAGAATCTCTTCTATAGAAGGATCCACAAGAAAATGTCTCGTATCCTCCTTTTTCATATGTGTCGTTGTTGTGATAACAGACTGCTCTCCCGCCGCCAGGTACTCTTCTGCCAGTCTCTTAAGTATCGTAGTCTTTCCTCCCGCCCCTACGGCCGCAATTCTCGGCTTCTGATTCCCGTTTGGCCTGTCCCGCTCCACATCTTCTCTGATATCTCTAATATGAATGAGGGACAAAGCCTCAAGGAGCGTATCCCGCTCCCTGAGCTGTCCCTCTATAATCTCTGCAACCATATTCACACCCTGTCTTACTGCATGCTCCGTCTTTTGTTTCTAATGCGGTTCATTTTACCCGAGTATCTTATCCAGCGTATTGAACAGAACATCCATATTGATCGGCTTCGATATATGGCTGTTCATCCCGCACTTCAATGCTTCCCGCTTGTCTTCCTCGAACGCATTGGCAGTCATGGCGATAATCGGTATCCCTGCCAGCTTCCGGTTCTCAAGCCTCCGGATCTCCCGCGTCGCATCATAGCCGTTCATCTCCGGCATCTGGATATCCATCAGGATCACCTGATAATATCCCGGCTCTGACTTCTCAAGCATATCCACCGCAATCTTCCCGTCTCCTGCGACATCTACACGGAATCCCGCGTCGCTCAGAATCTCCACGGCAATCTCCTGATTCAGCTCGTTATCCTCCGCCAGAAGTATACGGCCGGCCGTAAACCGCACCTTTGTCTCGCTGTCCTTCTTCACTCCCGGATTCTTGGCGTCTATGATGGAATGGAGGCAGCTTCTTAGCTCTGACAGGAACAAAGGCTTGCTGCAGAACGCCGTAACGCCTGCTTCTTTTGCTTCCTCTTCGATATCGGCCCAGTCGTATGCCGTCAATACGATGACCGGCGCGTCGTCGCCGACCTCTTTGCGGATCCTTCTGGTAACCTCGACTCCGTTCATGTCCGGCAACAGCCAGTCAATCACATATACACTGTAATTATCGCCTCTGGAAACCGCCTGCCGGGTACGCAGGACTGCCTCTTTACCGGACAGCGTCCATTCGGCGCGCATCCCCACCTGTCCCAGCATATATGTCACACTGTCACAGGAATTAAAGTCATCATCTACAACCAGCGCCCTGCAGTTCCACAGCTCCGGTATCTCCTGCGGCTCCTTCTCGCCCGAATGCAGACGGAAGGTAAAGGATACGCTCACCTCTGTACCCTCGCCCTGCCTGCTCTTCACCTCGATCGAGCCGTTCATCATATCCACGATATTCTTCGTGATCGCCATACCAAGGCCGGTGCCCTGAATCCCGCTGGTCGTCGTATTCTTCTCCCGCTCAAAGGGCTCGAAGATATGTGAGACGAACTCTTCGCTCATCCCAATCCCCGTATCCCTGATACAGAATTCATAATTAGCATAACCGGCCGCCGCTCCGGGCTTCTCCGTAATCCGGATACTGACTGTTCCGCCCGCTCCCGTATACTTCACAGCGTTGCTTAAAAGATTCAGAAGCACCTGGTTCAGCCGCAGCTTATCACAGTAAATATCCTCATCCAGTACATCCACCGTATCAATAAACAGCTCCAGCTGCTTGGCATGTACATCCGCCTGAACGATGTTGCGCAGCCCATGAAGAATCTCCGGCAGACGACACGGATTCTCATCCAGACGCATCTTGCCGCTCTCGATACGGCTCATATCCAGGATGTCGTTGATCAGGCTGAGCAGATGATTACCCGACGACATAATCTTCTTAAGATACTCCTCCACACGCTCTCTGTGTTCTATATGCGTAATCGCCAGAGCCGTGAACCCGACGATGGCGTTCATAGGCGTGCGGATGTCATGGGACATATTCGACAGGAAGACACTCTTGACCTTGCTCGCTCTGTTCGCCTGAGAGAGCGCATCCTCAAGAAGGCTCTTCTTCTCCATCTCCTTGCGGATCTCATCATCCACACTGCGGAATCCCATGACGATACCGTGTCCGCCCTCCCAGGAGCCGGTGCGGACAATCTTGATCTGGCAGTACTTCATCTCACCGTCCCTGAAGGTCCGGTAATTCACACTGGTCACCTTCTTCTCCGTCATTACTTCCTTCAGCTGATCTATGGAAAAGAACTGGCGCATCATCTCTCTGTCATCCCCATACACATACTGATCTATGTAAGACATGACGCATTCTTCCAGTACAATCTCCCCCTCAAAGGCCGGATCAAACACACCCCCATGACTGTCCTCATTGCGCAGGGCATTCCCTCTGCCTGTATTAAAGTCAAAGAAGCAGACCAGATTGTAGTCAATCCCCAATGCCTGGATCAATTCCTTCTGGCGGTGTTCATTCTTCTTCTCCTTAAGCTTCTGAGCCGTACAATCCAGAAGGAACCGCTGATAGAAGGGCTTCCCGTCCTCTTCGAGCAGCTTGACATTCCCCATGACGTGCAGGATCTCACCGTTCTTGTGCTGTACACGATACTCGACACTGACACTGTCTCCCGGCTTTCCAAGCTTCTTGATACAGTCTCTGAGCTTGCCTTTGTCCTCATCCATGACAGAAGCCGCTACCATCTGGAACCCGGCCATCAGTTCCTCCTGCGTCTCATACCCCAGAATGTTAAGCGCAGCCCGGTTCACACTTAGAATCTGCGTCCCGTCCACCGAATGACGCATGACTCCACAGTCTATGGTTGTAAATATCGTCTCAAGAGTCTGGTTCTTCTGTACGATCTCTCTCTCATAAGCCCGCTCCTGTGTGATATCAATCGCAACTCCTACCGTACCCATCACGCTTCCGTCCAGATCATACAGCGGCGACTTATAGGTTGTCAGAAGCCGCATGCCTCCTCCGGTCTTGATCGTCTCCTCAGATATACAGGTCTTCTTCTTGCTCATCACTTCCCGCTCGGATTCGATACAGGCCGGATCATCCTCCTCAACATCCCATATGTAGGCGTGCCTCTGCCCTTCCACCTGCTTCTTGGTCTTATTGACCGTCGCACAGAAGCTGTCGTTCACCTTCTCATGTACCCCGTCCTTATCCTTAAACCAGATAAGGTTCGGCGTATTATTAATCATGGAATCCAGGAAATGGCTGGTCTGCCAGGCATCCTTCTCCCTCTTGCACCCTTCCATCCACCTCTGGATACGGAAACCGGCCTCCGTGTCCGTCATAGGCATGACCCAGATATCCTCAACCGACGGTAAATATTCTTCCAGGGACATAATCTTCTCCTGTTCCGTGAGCAGTATAAGCTCTGCCTCCGGCTTCTTTGCCGCAAGCAAGTCCTGTAATCTCTCCCGGCCGTCCGTTCCCTGCAGGTTGAAGAATATCACATCCGCCCTGGCCGCCATCCCGGCCTCCGGCTTATCGCTTTCCAGAAACTCGTGCACAAAACGATCATACGGGCGCGTCTCCTTAATCATTTCAAATGCATTACAAGAACATCCTGTTAAATAGAAATATATATGACAATGATACATCGTGCGTTCTCTCCTCTATTCCCTTACGGATACCTTCTTCGGCAGTCCTGGTATATCTCACACGAAACAACCTTATGTTTCGACAACCTATTTCTCTACCTTAATATTCTAACAACTGTCTGATACCATGTCAATACAAGAAGACGCCTCAACCAGCCCGAATATGCGATTGCTTACACTTCGCATCCATACAGGATCCCTTACTTCAGATGTCTTCCTGCGCCTTCCTGACTTCATCGCGCTCCTCGGAGGAGAAATTCATCTGGAATCCGGCCGTCTGCTTTGCCGCCGTCTCCTCATCCGGATCCCATTCCTCCATCCCGGCCGCCTGGATCTTGTACTTCTCAAATATCGGGAACAGCGCCGTAAGTCTCCTGCGGAAATCTTCATATTCCGGCCGCCGGACCCCGCACCAGCCCGCTTCCGCCGTAGCCGCGAATCTCGGCCAGCACAGCTTTTCAAGCCTTGCGTCGCTGCGGATGAACTCCGTCCATACCAGACATTCCGCCCCCAGCACAGAATCTCCTCCCCGCGCTCCAAGCTCGGCCGGATTCATGTTCAGCTCATACATATCCTTCAGAGAATGCATCCCATAGGGATAGTCGCAATAGCAGTGCTCCACCATAGACAGGATCGCCTTCCCGCCCTTGTCAAGATGTGCCCTGATCTGATGATCCTTATCCTCCGTCCACAGCTGCACCACGACGTCCTTATCTATATTCCCCCCATAGACCGCCTCGTTCCAGACGATCGGTATCTTCCCCTTTGACTGCAGATATGACGCGATCCGGTTACACATATAGCCCTGAAGCTCCTGCGCGTTCCCAAGGCCCTCTTCCTCCATACGCTTTTGGCAGAGCGGACACGCCTTCCACCGCTCCTTTGGCGCTTCATCGCCTCCGATATGAAAATATCTCCCCGGGAACAGCTCCATCATATCATCCAGAAGATTTCTGATGAATGTAAACGTCTCTTCCCTGCCTGCGCAGAAAAGCTCCTTGAAGATTCCTGCCTTCATGCCTACCTCCACCAGCTCCCCCGTGCAGGACAGTTCAGGGTATGCGGCCAGAATCGCCGTCACATGTCCCGGCATGTCAATCTCCGGCACCACCTCTATGCCAAACCTGCCGCAGTATTCTACAATCTCACGAACCTCATCCCGGGAGTAATACCGATCCTCCCCCTCGTCGGAATCATAATTTCCAAAATGATCGCCCGGGCGCACGGCGCTGATCTTATGAAGCAACGGATACCGCCTGCACTCAATACGCCATCCCTGGTCGTCGGATATGTGCCAGTGGAAATAATTCTGTTTGAACCAGGCAGACATCCGGATCATCTTCTTTAGTTCATCCACCGTAAAATAATGTCTCGAACAATCTATATGGAAGGAACGGTAGGAATGAGCCGGCCAGTCCCTGATCTCCATGCAGGGCAGCTCTTCCCCGTATATAAGACGCAGCTGCTCAAGTGTCGTACGGGCATAGACAAGCCCTGTCCCCCTGCCGCCTTCAAGCCTGATCTTCTCAGGAGTAATACTGATCCGGTATTCCTCCCGTCCTATACCGGAACATTCCTGTTCCTCCATGACAGCATTCTGCGCCATCTTCCCGCCTGTAAGCCTGAACTCTTTTGGTTCTGGTATCATATTCCCTCTCTCCTTATCTTCTTATCCTCTTGATTACAGATTCCCTGCTCTGATATGCCAGCCAATGAAACTCCCCGCGGCAAGCCGCGGGAAATGAAATCCATACATCTGCTACCAGCCTTCCTCCGAATGAATCCAGTATTTTAACAGCTGCTGCTCGAAGTTCTCCGGCCGCTTCCGCCATTCGCTCGGCGACACACCTGTAACCTGCTTGAAATTCCTGTTAAACGTAGAAAGCGTGGTAAATCCGCATTTGCTGGCGATATCTGCCATGGATTCATCGGTATTCTTCAGATAGTTGCACGCAGTCTGCACCCGTACCAGATTAATATATTCCAGCGGCCCCATCTTCATATATGTAGAGAAGACTCTTCGGAAATGTGTCTCGGAGATATGGCACCACCTGGCCAGTTCCTCCACCCTCAGAGGCTCCATATAATGAAGCGTAATATAATCCAGGGCCCTTGACACAGGTATCGTCATCTTTCCGCTCAGTTCTACCGGCCCTTTTTCCATGGGATTCTCCCGTGCAATGCACACCAGAAGCGCTACCATCAGCCCCTTCGCCTCTTCGATATAGAATTCCTTCGTATCCCGCATAATGTCCAGGATGTTCCGCACCGTCTTCGCGATCCCCGGCGCATCCTCGATCGCCCGGAAAATCGCCCGGGAATTGATCCTGCGCAGCAGATGCTTCATCCGCTTCTCATTGCCGCCCTTCTGGTACAGTTCTTCCAGAATCCCATCCACATCAACAAACAGATATTCCCACTTACTGATCGTTCCGGGATCACTGTTGGTCGTATGCGGATAGTTCTTGGGAATGATGGAGATCTCCCCGCCGGTAAACCGGTAATCCCGCTCCCCCAGAGTCAGCGTCCCTTCCCCTCCATAACAGTACCCAATCTCAAGATAATTATGGAAATGCAGATAATCCACGTCCCGCCCGTATGCCTGTACCCACTTCTGGCCAAGCAGCGCCAGGATCGGACTGCCCTCCGGCATCCTGTAGTACCGGAACTCTATCTTTGGTTTTCTTCTCTTAGGCATAGCGTCTCATCCTCTTTAATCTTTGGCATATAACATCTGACATACAGATAATCTTAACACTATATTAACTTTACCAATCTATTACATTTCCGTCAACCCGAAAAAAGCGAATGTATTGCTGTAAATATATAAATATTCATGCCGTCTTATGATTATCTTAAGAAATTTTATAAACATTTCCAGTTTTTGACATACTTGTGTCACATTTGTTTTATATAATAAATTCATCAAATGAAAGAAGACGGTAGTCGTGCTTGGGAACTACATATAATATAGAGTATGATTACCGGACTTCGCCTAACAATTAGCTAAATTCAGATAGATTTTTTTCATCCCCCTCCAAGGGCCGGTGCATACGCACCGGCCCTCTTTCCTGCCTGTCTTATACTAGCGTTGCCCTCTTCCTGCCTGCGAACCGGCTGCAGATATACGCATTTGCCGCCATCTCCATCCCGTCGTCCAGTTTCTTAAGCTGAACCGGACCATATTTCCTCTCCAGCGCCTTTTTGATCAGATGATCGCAGATCTGCGCGTTTTTTGGGAGAAGCGGGCCGTGGAGGTAGGTGCCTGTCACATTTTTATAGACGACTCCTTCATAACCGCTCTTTCCGTCGTTGCCCGCTCCATACAGGACTCTTCCAAAGGGCTTATGTCCGCCGATATACGTCCTTCCTCCGTGATTCTCGAATCCCACCACCGGCACGTCCGACCATTCGCTGTCAAGGACGATATTTCCAATCAGGCGGCCGTCCCCCTGCTCCGTGTAGATATCTAAAAGCCCAAGCCCTTCGATTATATCATCCTTTGTCCTATAGTATCTTCCAAGAAGCTGGTAGCCTCCGCAGACCGCGATCACGACGCCGTTATCCTCGATATAACGCTGAAACTCCCGGCGGATCCTGCGAAGCTCCCGGCAGACAATCTTCTGCTCCCGGTCTGACCCGCCTCCAAGGAGTACGATATCCAGCTTCGAGAAATCAACCCTGTCTCCCATATTGAATTCTATCGTCTCGGCACGAATCCCGCGCCAGAGACATCTCTTGACCATACATACAATATTTCCTCTGTCTCCATACAGATTCAGCAGATCCGGATAGAGATGTCCGATGGTAAGTTTCATATCTGCGGTATCCATGATGTTCCTTCCTCCTGCAACCTGATATCATCCACACAAAATAATCTTATGTTCCGCCGCACCTCTTGCGGAAAGCACACCAGGACGGTCCGGCGTGTGTAAAAGTTCCATCTGGTTATTTATCTGCAGTTCCTCAGTATATTGCGTATATCATAAAGCGCCGTATAATTCACAAGCACATACAGATTCCCGCATCCTTCCCTGACGGACCGCTTTACCGCCTTCCTGACGTCGGCTTCGATCTCTGAAGCGATCCCGGCATACTTCATGCGGAGCATCATATCACTGCAGCGGAGCCCGCTGACCATGACAGAACCTGTTGCCGTCCTCTTAAGCCGTTCAAAATCCACGTCCCACAGCCAGGAGATATCTCTGCCGTCCTGATCGTTGTCGTTGATCACAATGAGGAGGTCTTTGATATTCTCATCCTGCATGACCACGTCGATGTTCTGGTTGAATCCCGCCGGATTCTTCGCAAGGTTCAGCATGACCCGCACGCCCCCGATCCAAAACTCCTCCATCCGTCCGTTCTCCGGCTCATAGCTTCCTGCCACCCGGGCAAAATGCTTTCCGCCAAGCCCGGCTGTCCGAAGCGCCGCGTAGGCCGCCAGTATATTATAGATATTGTAGAAGCCCTTATGGGCGGAATGAATCCTCTTGTCTTCAACGGTAAATGTGAGCTCCTTACCGAATTCGATATTGCACGCATTAAACTGAAGCCCTGGCCTTTGGAACCCGCACTTTGGGCAATAATAATCCCCCAGCTGACTATAATGATAGAAATGATAGTCAAGGCCTGTACCGCACCGTCTGCAGAACCTTCCTTCCCGGATCTCACGGAAAGGATCACAGGCGCGTACCGGATCATGGATCCCGTAGGTAATGCAGGGATTCCCGCTGTCCATCGCAAGAAAAGCAGACAACGGTTCATCTCCGTTCACGACCACCTTCATCTCTGGCGCCTGGCGCATGACTCTGCCCAGTATCTTCATTGCCGTATCAATCTCCCCATACCGGTCCAGCTGGTCCCGGAAGAGGTTGGTCAGCACCATATAATCCGGCCGGAAATGCCGGATCACTCTTCCCGCCGACGCTTCGTCTATCTCGATACAGGCATAGTCTGCCTTAAGATTGCCGTCCAGTCCTGCGCATACTGCAAAGGCCGACGCGATACCATTTAACATATTTGACCCCGTATGATTGCAGACAACCCGATACCCCTCTGCTTCGATGGCCGCACAGAGCAGGTTGTTCACGGTCGTCTTGCCGTTGGTTCCGCATACCGCGAATATTCCCCTTCCCACCTGTCCTGCAAGTTCATGGAGGATCGACGGGCAGATCTTAAGCGCAATCTTCCCCGCCCACGCCGCTCCCTGTCTGCGGAAGATATGGATGCTGATCTTTTCTGTGATTTTTGCAGCCCAGACGGCTGATATCCTGCGTAAACTCCATCTCATGTCGTAACAAAACCTCGTGTCTCTATGTAAGCCATGCTGTAAACCTTCATCTGACCGCACAGTTTCTTCACCCTCCGGCCTGACTAGCCTGTAAACTCATTTCTACAATATGCAACCGCATCCGGCTATCTTGTGAAAGGCATACCTATAATATACAACCGCATCCGGCTGTCCTATACAAGGCATGCCTGCCTGCAAGCTATATTGTAACACAGGTCTCTGTGATATCTTCTTGTAAATATGCCGCAGATTTGCAACAACTTTGCACCAAAAACAACCATCAAAGGATTAGGAAACTTTTTTAAATTGGGTATTCCCTTAGCATGGGTAGTTGTGCTATAATATAGGGCATGCAGCGGTGGTCGAGTTGGCTGATGGCATCTGCCTCGAAAGCAGAAGAGCCGCAAGGCTCCGGGGGTTCAAATCCCTCCCGCTGCGTTTTTTATTTCCGCATATAATTCTCTGGTATAACGCTGCACAATCCGTCCATATTTATGATGTCTGATTGTGAAGCAGTTTCGTCCCCGGACTTGGATCTGCCTCTCATGGACGGCAGTTCGGCTGCCGCACGCCGGCAGATCAGGAACAGTCCGCACTGAACGGCTGCTGCCGCCAGCATTCCTGCCAGACTCAGAAGCATCCGGGAATCTGCGCCGTACAGAGGATGATTCAGAAGCTTTCCAAGGTCTTCCGTCTTATCCGAGAACAGCTGCGTCCAGAATGCGAAGTCAGACCAGGCAGACGGCACGTAATCGTCGGAAAAATGCAGACTCAGAAGCAAGATTGCGCATATGCCGGCGAAGCCTGCAATGACCGCAAGGAAGCGGAATGTCTCCGGAAGTCTCCGTCTGGAATAAGCATATGAGAGAATCAGAAGCGCCCACAGCGGCAGATATAGAAGTATCCTTCCAAGACCCAGATACAGGTCGCATTCCGAGAACCATCCTTTTCCATCCACAAGGATACCCGACAGACGCCGTCGCACGACAGAGACCGGGATCCCCGGCGCCTCTGCGCGGATACAGGAATACTGCTCCTTCTCCTTTCCCTGGATCATACACAGCGGACTCTCAAGGTCTACAATTCCCCTCACGATATAGGTATCATCCCCCAGGCGGACGCTTTCCCCGGTTACCTCACAGGCGCCAAAGAGTGTGTCTGCCGTCTTCTTGCTCAGCACGCACCCCTTCCTGTCACTGTCCGTCACATAGGCTCCGGCCATCAGACGGCCCGGCGTGACCAGGTTCATATTTCCGGCCGTCTCTATGAGTTTCACCTTGTCGTCACGGCCCAGGTCCTCGTTCTTAAGAAGCTTTCCCTGCTTCTCCCTGAACAGAGTGATATCTGCAATCTCCCTCTTCGCATCGTCAGAAGCATTTTCCCAGAATTTTTCTATCTGCTCTCTTGTCAGTATATTTTCTCTATAATAGAAGCCGCTCTGTCCCTCCGTCTGTTTTAGCCCCGCATAGAAATGCGTCTCTGCGGCCAGCGTACCGGCGAACAGCAGGACAAGCAGACTTACAGACAGTTTCCTTTTTACTCGGTCAGTCGTACGCGGTCACCTTCTTTCACGTATTTGCTGGATTCCGTTATGATCCTGGCCTCTCCCGGCAGATTCGTCTCCACAGCGGCCAAGCAGTCGTCCTTCTTAAGAACGGTCACTCCCACTTTCACCGCCGTGTAAGACTCTCCCAATATCCCGGAACGGATCTCGGCAATCAGTACATAGCTGCTGCCGCCGGATTCCCGAAGCGCCGTTAAGGGAATCAGCATGTCATAACTGCTCTGCGACTTCTTGCTGTAATAGCAGGTCAGCCCCGTCCCGGCGCGGTAATTGCCATCCGGCAGATCCGCATACCAGACATAATTCCCTTCCTCATCCTGGCCGACCCGCCCGATCTCGAGGGTCTTCTTCTTTGCCTCGCCCTGCAGGGACACTTCTATCTCATCCCCGGCCGCAACAGTCGCGATCTTCTCATCCGGAATCGTACCGCATGCCTCCATGCTTCCTACAATCAGTGTAATCTGCTCTGTTCCCGCCGTTATGGTTCCTTCCCCGGCGCCGGCCGATTCCAGCACCCCGTCCGTTCGGGCTGTAATGACGCCTCCGGTCTCCCTAAGCTGGTTCAGCTGATCCAGCTTGCTTTGCAAGGCGTCAAGCTCCACCTGCATCTCACCAAGCGCCGCCTGGGAAGCTCTGGCTTCGCTGGCTTCATTGGCCTGATTGTTGGCCTCGTCCTGTCTGGCGACGCCGTAAGATCCCTGGGCCGACCGGTATGCCCGCTCTGCCGCCTGCAAATTCTCCTTTGCCGCGGCAAGCTCCGACTCAAGGCGCGCTCTCTCCTCCTCCAACGCCGCGGCCTCTGCCCCACGATATTGGTTCTGTGCCTCCTGGCGTGCATTCTGCCCCGCCACCGTGTCATTCTGGCTCTGCGTCCCCTGGCGCACATTCTGCCCCGCAGCTGTATCATTCTGGCTCTGTGCCTCCCGGCACGCCTGATCATACCGGCTCTGCGCTTCCTGGTACGCAGTCTGCGCCGCCGCCAGTGCATCGGCGGCCTCGTCAAGGGTAAGCTGTGCCTGGGCGGTCGCCGGAGTCCGCGCCTTCACGGCTCCCGATATCCTCTGCTGTTCCATGCGAAGCTTAAGCCTCTCTATCTCCTGTGCCTGTTCCTTATATCTTTCTTCCAGATAAACCGGATCCAGCTGCACAATCCCTTCGCCTGCATGTACCTCGCCGCCGGGGTTCACCAGGATATCTATGACCTTCTGATCCTCCGGAAGCGACTGGTATACCTTATCCTTCGCCCTGATACTGCCCGTTCCCTCGAACTCGTCCGCAAGGCTTCCCCGTCCGGGCGGCTCTGTCTTCACCTTCGCCACCGTCATGGAAGACGCGCCCCGTGCGATAAGTGTACAGCACAGCATCACGGCAAAAAACGACAGGATGATTCTTAATATCTTTCTGTTCATCTGACTCTCCTATACCTCTCCAAATATTTCCTTTCACATCTTGCAGAAAGCAGTTTGGGGACAGTCTGCCTCTTTTCCGGTCACTCCTTAAGCCCCGACGCTTCTATCCCTTTCTGGAGATACTCCCGTCCCCACAGGAACCCCAGCACCGCCGGAAGCATCATGATCACCGACGCCGTAAAGGACGCGCTCATCTGATCTGCCGTAATCTCCGGCAGATACAGCGAGAGGGGCATCTTCGCCTTCGTCTTGAGAAATGTCATCGGCGCCTCCATGGCATTCCAGTATTCGAGGAAACTAAGAAGCATCGCGGAGATGATCCCCGGACTGCCAAGAGGAATCCCGATCCTTAAGAAGCTTGTAAGCTCTCCCGCCCCGTCCACCTTCGCCGCCTCGAATACCTCTCCCGGTATCCCGCGGAAGAATTTCTCCATGATAAAAACCGGGAAGGTCGAGAAGATCCCCGGCAGGATCAGCGACAGATGACTGTCAAGCAAGGATAATCTGGACAGCACCAGATAACTGGAAACCATAGTGACCTGAAAGGGCATGACCATCAATATCATGTACGTAAGAAACAATATTTTCCGTCCGCGAAACTCGTATCTTGCAAACGCCCATGCGGCCAGGGTTCCCACGGCCATCTGCCCCAGGAGGATTGCGAATACCTGCTTTACGGAATTCCAGAACATCACGAAGAAATCCGGAGAATCCAGAAGCAGTTCCACGTAAGGCTGAAGCGTGGGATACACGGGGAGAAGCCTTGCCGACAGTCTGCCTGCGCCGTCCCCCAGCACAGCCCCGTATGCCTCCTTAAGCTCCTGCCCTCCCATGACGGAGTTACACACCATCATGAGTACCGGAAGCGCCATGAGCAGTCCCGCCATACCAAGGGCTATATATACAGGTATATATTTCCTTTGCCTCATATCGCACCATTTCCCCCCCTTTCCTTACGTCCTGTTATCTTCATCTGCCGGCTGCTTCTCATTCCATCTCTCCAGCAGACAGAGAAACAGGCTGACCGCCGCCGCCATCATCACCGCCCCCGCGCTCATCTTCTGGATATCCAGCTTCGTGAACCAGTTATTGAACAGATGCTGCAGCATATAGATGCTCTCATGGGGATAATCGCCCGCGATCAGATAGGCTTCCCGGAACACGCGGAATGCATTCACGAAGGACAGGACGCCGATCATGACCAGCCCCGGCTTCATCTGCGGCAGCGTGATATAACGGAAGCATTCCCACGGACCCGCTCCGCTTACCCGCGCCGCCTCATACTGCTCTTCCCCTATGCCCGATAACGCCGCGATCCAGAGCACGATATCATATCCCAGATTCTTCCATATATAGGAGAATACCAGGATTCCAAAGGCCGCATCCGTACTCATCCATTCCTTCCCCTGGATCCAAAAGATGGCAAGTATCTCGTTCAGAAAACCATTTCCGTGGAAAATAATCTTCCAGAATACCACCAGAGAGGCCACCGGGACCGCCATGGGCAGAAGGAATACAGTCTGGAAAAATGCCTTCGCCGCCGGGAGACGGTAAAGCATCAGGGCCGTACCAAAGGAAACCGCCAGAAGCAGCGGCAGGCAGACGCCCAGAAACCGCGCCGTATTGCGGACGGCCTCCTGAAACGCCTGATTCGCGAGCACATCCTTATAATTCGCCAGGCCCACGAATGTATTTCCCACCGCCTTCAGGAATGAACGGCGTATTACATCCACAAATGGGATCAATACGAACACGGCGGTTCCCATAAGGCTTGGAAATAAAAACAGGTATGCCGTTTTCTGTGTCTTTCTCTTCATAGATCCAGTCTCCTTCCATTCCTTGACCAGCCTTCTGCCAGACTGCCGGAAGGAGTTCTGAGCCAGTCTGCCATGCCTTCACGAACCCCTTCACACACAAGTCGGATTCCAGAACAGACACTCTCACTCGGCAAGATACGTATCCACTTTCTGGCAGATCGCTTTTGCCGTCTCCCGGAGCGTCTGTTTGCCGGTATAGCAATTCTCCATCTCGGCGAGAACGGTATCTGCGACTATGCTGTCAACCATGAACGGCGTCTTAAGTCCTTCTATAATCCCGATCAGCTGGTTTACCTCATCCTTTGACGGAAACTGGGCGTCAATGTGGACTTCTTCCCCCGTCTCCGGATCTTCGCTGCCCATGCCGACAGACATTTCTACTGCTTCCGGAGTCTCCACGTATTCCGCCATATAGTCAAGAGCGCTCCTAAGGACAGGGAATCCGTCTACATTATCCCCCTTCTGTACCGATTCCTCAAAGAGGCATTCGATAAATTCCTCCGCCAGCTCCTGCTGTTTCGAGGACGCATTGATCCCTGCGATCACCTGGGGTATATAATACTGCTTAAACCCTGCGACCGCCTTCCCGCTCTCTCTTGCCATTGCGTATGGAACCATGGAAGACATCAGACCGTTGATCTCTTCGATCAGAACCGGATTATCTGCCAGCCCGAACGCAGAATTGAACCGGCTTCCCATCTGCTTCCAGCCGCCTGACTCAAGCCCTGTCTTCTCCTCTATCGTCTTCGTTGCCTGTACCTCGCACAACAGCATCCAGTCCTCAAGAAACTGCGTCAGCTTCTCCTCGTCAAGGCTGCCCTTTTCTGTCTTAAGGTCTTCATAAAATGCATTGAACAAGGTCATTCCTGCCCGTTCATGAGTCGTCGCGCCAAAGAGTCGCCCGCCCGGGTTCTGATTCAGATAGGCATGGAGGGCATCCGGGTTCTGACACGCATCCACCTTCCCTTCCTCGCCAAAGATCACCGGGACGCTGACTCTTGCCGGAATCCCGTAGACCTTCTGATCCACAACAGCCGTATTTCCAATGACATCCGTAAGGACTCCCTGATCGGACAACTGCTTTGACAGGTCTGACAGGTCTGCAAGAATCCCTTTCTCCATATAAGATTCCACAGGCAGTCCATCCAGCATCAGCACATCTGCCCCGCTCCCGTTCAGAAGTTCGGCGTTCAGCGCGCGGATCGTATCGGCTGTGGGCACTTCCATGGTATCTGTGACGGCCGCCTGATAATCTACCTTCACCTCCGGATGCCTGCTCTGGAACACATACACGGCCTGAGATACCGTCTGGTTCTCCCTGAGTCCGTAGATACTTAAAGTCTCGTTCCGGACTGCCGCAGCCGTCTCGTCAAACTGGTAGCACATGAGCCTGTGGCCGCCTCCCTGAATCTTATAGAGACCGTAGAATTCCCCGTCTGCTCCTGTGAGGAAATTAATCAGCCATGCGGAATCTGTGCTCATGAGGGTCCCGGTTCCTTCCATCATCAGTTCTACGATGCTGCCCTCTTCCATTACCCGCTGTATGCCTTCTGAATCCGCGAGATACCAGATTCCCTCTTCCCCCGGCGTGATCAGCGCTTCTGTCAAGTTCTTCTTTACAGACACTGAATTCTTCTTTTCGTAACTATCTGCACTGTAGAAATCAATGCTCTGCCCGTCCTTTCCATATATGGCAATGGCTCCTTTTGACGCTGCCATCACCGGCTGATGGTCCATTCCAATAGGAATGCTCTCTGTCTCTGCCGCCACCCTGCCGTCCTGATAGAACCGGATCATTCCATCCATCTGCCCGACGCCTACGACGCCATTTTCCAGCACGGCCATATCCACCAGCAGGGTGGTGTTGCCGTCCTCCTGCACCTCCAGGCACACAGCCGGCGTGCAGTCCTGTGCGCTGCCGTCCCCGGCGTCCCTTAAAATGTGCTGTCCATAGGGGATTCCCTCTCTGCATGGGAGCGCCATCCCGTAGATGTTGCCGTCTCTTCCTGTATAGATATGATTGATCTGAAGTCCCAGCCGGTCCGCCGCATCCGTCATCCAGGTAACATCGCCGGAATCTGCCCATTCTTCCCCGCTTCTGGTATAACTATGGCAGGCGCTGCCGTTTCTGGTATATAACACCAGGTCTCCATCCTTATTCTGAATCCCAAACGCCTCCCCGGCCCCTTCCGGCAGGGGAATCTCCTGCTCGACATAACGGCCCTTTGCGGTAACTTTACCGTCTTTCGTATCTTCTTCCTTCTTTTCATCCTGCGGCTTACATCCGGCTGTGATTCCTGCCGTGAGTATGACTGCCAGGATAAGGCTGATGACTCTTCGCATCTTCATATACATCACTCCTCTGGTTTGCTGATTAAGTTCCTGTAAACCGTATCTTAACAGACAAATCTCAGAAAATCTTCGAGAACCTTATAAAAATCTTAAAGATTTTTTTGAGATTTGCATGCTATAATAGTAGAAAAATTTCTACCTGTACGGTTGAGGTGTTGTTCTAGGGACGGAAGTTTTCAGATGCCCTTCCTAACGCAGACTGGGCAACACTCCGGTGAGCTAACGACTAACTACGACTAAGACTCTCAGGAATGCCTTCGAGTCTAAGTCTCCATAAGTCGTGGATCTCACCTCCGTTAAAAACGCCCTCGAATGTCTGCTTATAGGAAGGGCATCTGAAAACTTCCTGTGCACTGGAAATGGATTTACAACCGTACAGGTAGAAATATAGTTAATTAGGGGCATGTGGAATGATAGATTTTAGAAGGGGGATTGTTATGCGTATCTTGGTGATTGAGGATGATGAACAGTTGTGTGAGACGTTGCGGCTGCAGTTTGCGCATCATGGGTTTGAATCGGACTTTGTGCATAATGGGATTGACGCGCTGTATTATGTGATGCAGTCGGTCTATGACCTTATTATTCTGGACCGGATGCTGCCGGGGATGGATGGGATTGCCCTGCTTAGGATCATACGGGAGAGTAATGTCGTTACGCCGGTCATCCTTGCGACGGCTGTGGATTCTGTAGAGGAGCGGATCGCGGGGCTGGATAACGGAGCGGATGATTATCTGGTGAAGCCCTATGATATCGGGGAGCTGCTTGCCAGGATCCGCGCGCTGTGCCGGCGTCCCGGCACACTGGAAGTCTCTGATTCGCTAAGCTTCGAGGATCTGGAGTTCTCGCCCTCAAGCCTTGACCTTCGGATCAAGGGACAGACAGGCGCTTTGGATGCGGCCATACATCTTTCCAGGCGGGAAGCCGTCCTGATGGAATATTTCCTTCAGCGTCCGAACCAGACGCTGCCCCGGCAGCTCATCTACACCCGGGTATGGGGACCGGACGCAGAGGTGGAGGACGGGAATCTGGACACCTACATCTATTATCTGCGCAAGCATCTGCGTACCTTAAAGAGCCGTGTCCATATCCTGACGGTACACGGGATTGGCTATAAGATGGAGGCGGAGGCATGATCCACAGACTCCGGCGGCGTCTGATGCTTCTCTTCGCCGTACCTACCAGCCTGATCCTGTCTCTGATCCTCTGCGTGCTCTTTTTCTGGCAGTCCTCCCAGTCAAGAAATGAGCAGACCGTATCCCTGCAGAACCAGATCCTGAATCTGACCTATCAGCTTGAGGGGACTTATTTCTTCTCCGACGACTGGCTTGCAAGTCTGGAGCACGACCACCGCCTGATTATCCACATCGAAGAGAACAATATCCCTCTGTTCTTCTCCGGCTCCTGGGAACCGCGTACGAAGCGGGAGACTCTGGTGAATCTGGCGAAGGAGACGGCGCTTGCGGAACATATTGATACTTCCATGCGGCCTTTCTCGTCCACACTGCAGAAATCATCCATCTTCACTCTGGAAGGAGAGAATCACGATACCTACCAGGGCGCCGTGGTCGTCATGGCGACGGAGAGCGGATTCCGTTCTCTTACGCTGCTTTCTGACATTACAGAGCTGGAACGCCAGGAGCCCTGGCGTCTCATGCTGTTTCTTCTGATGGAAACCTTGGGCGTACTGGCGCTCTTTCTGGTCAGCCGTTTCGTATCTGCAAAGGCCGTGGCTCCGGTGGCGGAGTACCACCAGAAGCAGACGGACTTCATAGCTGCCGCCTCTCATGAGCTGCGCTCCCCGCTGGCAGTGATCCAGAATTGCGCCGCCACAGGTCTGTCCATGCCGGAACAGGCGGAGAAGATGAACCGGCTGATCCTGGACGAATGCGTCCGCTCCGGGAAGCTGATCCGGAATCTCTTGCGGCTGACCTCCTCCAATCCGAAGGAAATGAAGCTGCCCGGAGAAAACGTCGAGATCGACCTTCTGCTGCTTAAGCTGTTCGAGACCTATGAACCGCTCTGCAACGCCAAAAGTATCCGTCTTAAGCTTACGCTGCCGGATGAGCTTCTTCCGAATGTGGACGGAAACGCGCAGGGAATTCAGCAGATGCTGTCCATATTTCTTGACAATGCCATTGCTTACGGGTGCGGGACGTCTGCTGCGTCCCCAGACGGTAAAGAACGCATCCCTGACAAGAAGCCTGTGATTGAGATCCGGAACGATAAAGAATACATCCCTGACAAGAAGCCTGTGATTGAGATCCGGGTCAGTACCGTCGACAGAAAGCTTGCCGTCTGCGTCTGCGATCACGGGCCGGGGATACCGCACGAGCAGAAATCCCTGATCTTCGACCGGTTCTACCGGAGTGATGTCTCAAGGAAAGACAAGGAACATTTCGGGCTGGGGCTTTCGATCGCACAATCACTGGCAGAACAGATGGGCGTGAAGATTGAGGTGCTGGATACGGAAGGCGGAGGATGTACCTTCCGGGTTTTATTTCCAGTGGCAAAATGAATCGCCCCGCAGCAAAGCTGCGGGGGATTAACCCAAGTATGATAAATAAAGAATGTAATGTATGCTATCGTTTTTCCAAAGAAGAGTCAAGCATCTACACATCCATACTTCCCGAACGGAATCCTTCCAGGTCAAGCGTCACATACGTATATCCAAGCTTTTTCAGAGATTCCGCCACTTCCTCTCTTCGCGCCAGGACGATACCCAGATCCTTCAAGTCTGTCTCAATCCTTGCGACACTTCCATGGACTCTCAGCCGCACATTATAAAGGTTCAACTCTCTCAAGTATGCTTCTCCTTCTTCTACCTTACGCATCTCATCATAGGAAATGTGTGTACCATAGGGAAAACGGGTGGCAAGACACGGAGTGGAAGGCCTGCGTGATACGGAGATTTCGCACTCGTCCGCCATCCTGCGGACCTCTTCCTTGGTGAATCCTGCATCTGCCAGCGGACTTATAATCCCAAGTTCCCGGACCGCACGTATCCCCGGGCGGTATACATGCAGGTCGTCTTCATTCGTTCCCTCAAGTATCCTGGGCACTCCAAGTTTCTCTGCCTCCTTCAGAATCTCCTGAAAGAGATAACGTTTACAGCGATAGCAGCGATCTGCGGGATTGTCCGCAATACCGGCTCCTTCAAGCTCGTCAATCTCAAATACACTAAAAAAAGCCCCCGTCTCCTCCGCCACACGCCGCGCCGCTTCTGCCTCTTTGACCGGATGCAGCATGGTGTGAAGAAAGATCCCATAGACCTTCCTCCCTGTCTCCTTTGCGGCGTCACACGCAAGCTTCAGCAGCAGACTGCTGTCCACGCCGCCGGAGAACGCGACAATCAGGTCCTCCGACGCATATTCCTTCATTTTCTGTCTGATTATTTCTTTCTTTTTTTCAAAATTACTCACTTACACCACTACTTCCAATATTGTTTTTGCATCACCATATCCATATTCAATCTTCCATTCAGAATAATTGGAATACAGATTCCTGTAATATTAAACTTCTTCTGTCTTACCATGACTCCCCCTTCAGCTGTTAATCGGCAGCTTTTCTGACTTCTTCGGCAGTTCTTCCCTCTCTGCCATTGGAACAGCCTTCCAGCGCCTCGAACTGTATCCGCTTCCATACCTCCTGGTAAGACAGCCCTGTCTTTCTGCTGATTGCCGCCGCGCTCTCATATTCGGGATAGACTCTGACCTCCCCTTCCGCCCCGCAGATCTTGACTTCTGCCTCGCCCAGAGATGTAAAAAACTTACAGCACTTGCGCTTAAGCACCGTACGATCCATCTTCATCCTGCGGATTCCAATCGTAGTCGTCTCACAGAATATGATCTCCTCCAACTCAGAGACCTTGTCTTTACTACAGATGACATTCAACTGGTATGCCGGACGGTTCTTCTTCATATATACCGGAGTGTAATGTACATCCCTTGCGCCGGCCTCAAACAGCCGCTCCATAACATATCCCAGCGATTCGCCTGTACAATCGTCTATGTTGCTTTCTAATTTATAAATCACATCATCTCCTGCGTTTCCGGCAATCTCTGCAGCCGCATCTTCCCTGTCCGTTCCGGCAATCCCTGCAGCCGCATCTTCCCTGTCTGTTCCGGCATCCAGACCAGCCGCTTTCGTCTCTTCTGCCTTCCCGGACTCCGGTTCAATCAACATTCCTCTAAGGATACTGGCTCTCCCGTAATCCCTTTTCCCGGCTCCTATACCCACCTTACACAGCTTATATCTGTCCGGAAGCCTGTCAGAGGTCCGTACCGCGGCCACGATTGCCGCGCCTGTCGGCGTCACAAGCTCAGCCTCTGTCTCCGTCATATGCAGGGTGATGCCATGCCGGCTTACGATGGCAGTCACCGCAGGCACCGGGACAGGGATGATTCCATGCTGACACCGGACCGTTCCTCTTCCTTCATAGAGTTCCGGCACGATAACCTCTGTAATATTAAGGTTGTCCAGGCAGACTGCCACAGCCACGATATCGACGATAGAATCCACTGCCCCGACTTCGTGGAAATGGACTTCTTCCATAGTTGTTCCGTGTGCCTTCGCCTCGGCCTTAGCCAGTATCGTAAAGATATCCGCCGCAATCTCCCTGGCGCGTGCAGGGATCCGGGAGCCCTGGATGATATCCAGTATCTCAGGTAATCCACGGTGTTCATGCGTATGCGCATGAACGTGTCCACACTCACCTGCATGATGGATATGCCTGTGCATATGATCCCCGCCGTGCACATGTTCTCCATGCACATGCTCGTAAAAAGCATATCCGCGATGCTCTTCTTCACCATGCAGATGCCCATACAGATATTCATTGTCATGGTCGTGATTCTCATGCTCTTCATCCAGAATCACCCTGAAATCACAGGCGTCCAGGCCGGATTTCTTCACCCTGCCGATCTCTATCTCAAATCCTTTCACCGGAAGGCTCTTAAGATACTCCTTAAGCAGCTTTTGGTCTGCTCCCAGATCCAGCAGGGCCCCTACCGTCATATCCCCGCTGATTCCGCTGTAACACTCAAGATACAATGTCTTTCCACATTCTTTATTCATCCTATTCTCCTTTGCCTAAATTCCCGGTACATCTTTTCCGGTTCAATTTATCTTCCAAATACCCGGACTGCCTCCTGCATATTCTCTGCGACCGGCACCTCGAACGGGCATCTCTTCTCACACGCCCTACATCCCACGCACTCAGAAGCCGTATGCGCAAGCGCCCCGTAATGCTCCCGCACCGTCTCCGGGACTTCTCCCTGTGCCTTCGCCAGATTCAAAAACTTGGTCACTGACGCCACATCGATCCCCTTCGGACAGGGCGCGCAATGTCCGCAGTACATACAGTGCCCCTTCCAGCTGATCTTGGGGAAGGACGCAAATGCGGCCGCATAATCCTTCTCCTCCTCCGGCGCGTCCGCGTAACCGGCGCTTAATTCCAGTTCCTCCACTGTATGTGCTCCCGCAAGCACCGTTGCCACCGCCGGACGTGTCAGGGCATAGTGCAGGCACTGGTACGCGCTCAGAGCCATCCCCGCCGGCGAAGCCTTGGCGTCCAGCAGATCTCCGCCTCCATAGGCCTTCATAACTGTAATCGCCACGCCCCTCTGGCTGCACAGCTCATATAAGGCTTCCCTGGCCGGATCCATGTTGAGAAGCTGACCTTCATAATTCTTCTCATCCCACAGATCTTCACAGTTCTCTCCGGCAGGCTGCATGTCATAGCAGGGATTCACACTGAACATCAGTACCTCGATCAGACCGCTTTCTACGGCGGCCATAGCCACCTCCGGATTGTGGCTGCTCAGACCTATATGACCAATCCGCCCCGCCGCTTTCAGTTCTTTCGCATATTCCATGACCGGCCCGTTCACAATCCTCTTCCAGTCCTCCATGGAATCCACATAATGGATCATTCCCACCTCTATGTAGTCCGTTCCAAGATTCACAAGAAGATCCTCGAAGCCTTCCTTCACCTCTTCCATCACACGGGTTCTCTTATACTGACCGTCCTTCCACACGGTACAGATATGCCCCTGCAGGATGAACTTCTCCCTTCTCCCTTTCAGCGCTTCGCCAATCAGGCGGCGCACCCCGGGATTGGGCATGTAGAGGTCGATGTAATTCACGCCGCATCTGTCTGCCGTATCCATCAGATCCTGTGTATAAGCTCCCTCATGATCCACAAAACCTTCGCATCCCATTCCAATCTCGCTGACCTTAAGCCCGGTATTTCCCAATTCTCTGTATCGCATATTCTCTTCCTCCTGATTTCCTGATCCATAGATGCATCACTCTGTGACCACTGTTAATCTTCATTATACTTGGTAACTGATGTAATGTCTAATACTTGTTTGCCGAAGTTTTGGTAAACTACTTCTTGCATTTCCCCACAACCGGATGCATAATAATATCAAATCACGATTTACTGAATCACGATTAGATTCTGAATTATGATTATTTCATTCGTGAGGTGACTGCCATGATCCCAACCCTTGGACTTTCTCTAAAAGCATTAAAAAAAGAGCCGTTTTCCGGCTCTCATTGCGGCATGCGCTATTATCTGGCTGCATCCGGCGACACGCTGACGGCCTTCCTCTACCCGGAACCCTGGTGCTTCGAAGCCACACCGGACGAACAGAAGGAGAAGAAGGACTTCCCCTTCACCCAGGAAGGGCTCGATGCGGCGATTGCCTGGCTGAATGAACGCCATGAGGCTGACCGCCTGCACTGGGAGCACATCGACAAAGACAAGATGCGCATATTCCTGGAAACCTCCTAGTACACTTAACCGACCAGACTTACGCCCGCTCCAGCACTTCTTCTGCAATATTGCGCGCATGGTCGGAGATACGTTCCAGGCACACCAGTGTATCTAAGAAGACGATCCCGGCCTCTGCGTTACACTGATTATTCGCCAGCCGCTTGATATGCCTGCTCCGGAGGGTGATCTCAAGGTCGTCCGCCTGGGTCTCCTTCTCAATCACCTTGAGTGCCTTCTCCCTGCTCTGCTCCACGAACGCCTCATATGCATACCGGTAGCTGTCCGCGCATACCTCGAACATCTCCTTAAGCTGTGCGCGTCCCACCTCGGAAAATGTCACCTTCTTCTCATACAGCGTCTCCGCGAATTCCGAGATATTCTCACAATAATCACTGATACGTTCAATATCCGAAACCATCTGCAACAGATGCGCCACCTCCTGATGCTCCTTCTCACTGATCCGAAGGCCTCCAAGCTTGATGGCATAATTCGAGATTCCTGCACTGAGCTTGTCTACCGTGTCTTCCTCCTCCTTAAGGAAACGGATCTCCTCTTCCTTAAGTGAGAATAAGACTCCCCTGGCCACCTCCAGAGACTTCTCTACGATCTCTCCCATACGGGCTACTTCTCTCACCGTGGACTGCAGGGCGATACCCGGCGTCTCCAGGATACGTTCGTCCAGGAGCACCACGCTCTTGTCCTGCTCATTCTCGTCTACCCGTCCGATCTTCTTCGCAAGCTTGATGATCCAGTTAGACAACGGGAAGAGAACCACGGTCGTACCGATATTGAAGGCGGTGTGCACCATACTGATCTCCGTCTGGGTGATCAGGCCGAATCCGATCTCGGGATTCACGAACTCATAGTAAATGATGGCCAGCACGCTGAACAGCACCGTTCCGATAATGTTAAACAGCAGATGCATCAGCGCCGCTGTCTTGGCGTTCTTCTTCGCGCCAAGACTTGACAGGATCGCTGTCACGCAAGTACCGATATTCTGTCCCATGATGATATAGACCGCCGCGCTGAAAGGCACCAGTCCTGCCGCCGCCAGGCTCTGCAGGATACCTACCGACGCGGACGAACTCTGGATCACCGCCGTTACAAGCGTACCGGCCAGGATACCAAGCACCGGGTTGTCCCCCAGCGTGACAAAGAGACTGCAGAAGCTCTCCGATTCCTTCAGCGGGGAGACGGCCGACGACATCGTCGTAATGCCAATGAAGAGCAGGCCGAATCCAACGATGATACTTGCAATCTCCTTGGACGAACGCCTCTTCCCCGTCAGCATAATGATCACGCCCAGCATAACCGCAACCGGCGCAAGCTTCGACGGACTTAGGAATTCCGCCCACTCTACGGCGGATACCAGCCATCCGGTCACAGTCGTACCTACATTCGCGCCCATGATGACTCCCATCGCCTGTGTCAGGTTCATGATCCCTGCGTTGACGAATCCGACGACCATGACCGTCGTCGCCGACGAACTCTGTATGACGGCAGTGATCGCCGCTCCTAAGAGCACGCCCATAAGCTTATTCTTGGTCAGTACCTCAAGCAGAGACTTCATCTTGTTGCCGGCCGCATTCTCCAGACCCTGGGCCATGATCTGCATACCGTATATGAACATTCCAAGTCCGCCGACAAACGGTATGATGATATCGAGATAATTCATTACATTCCTCCTGATGTATGGAGCGTTTTTCACTTTGATCCCAAACGCTCTTTCATTAATTTCCTACCTCCTTAAAATATCATCTATACAGATAAAACACAATCATTTTCTTTCTTTTCTTAGCAAATCTTAGCAAATCACTATTTCTTCATCTTGGGTTCGAATACCAGGGACGCCAGATAACTGAATATCAGAGCCGCAGAGATACCCACCGCGCTGGCCTTAAAGCCGCCCATAAATATACCGATGAAGCCTTCCTGATCGACGGCCTCCTTCACGCCTTTCCACAAGAGATTCCCGAATCCTGTAAGCGGAACGCTCGCTCCTGCCCCGGCAAAATCCTGGAACGGCTGGTAGATATGCAGTGCGCCTAACACGGCTCCCGAACACACCAGCAGAACCATGACACGCCCCGGCATCAGTTTCGTCCGGTCGAGCAGAATCTGCACCAGCGCACAGACCAGGCCTCCGATCCAGAATGCATTTATATAATCCATCTCCTATCTCCTCCTCTTCATCTGCCTGGTGTGCTGTCTGCAGACAGCACACTAGCAATGCTCAAGCACAATCCCATGCGCAATCCCCGGCACGCTCGATCCTTCGTTGTAGCTCACGGTAGACATCAGCGCCCCGGTCGGTACGAACAGCACCCGCTTCCATTCTCCTCTGATAAGCTTCGGCAGGATATAGGCCGACAGCGTTGTCGCCGCGCATCCGCACCCGCTTCCTCCCGCATGGGTATCCTGGGACATCTGGTCAAATATCGTCATTCCGCAGTCCATATGATTCTTCTTGATATCGTACCCCTTCCCGCGCATCAGGTCGAACAGGATACTCTGTCCCACATACCCCAGGTCTCCCGTCACAATGCGGTCATAATCCTCCGCTGTCCTTTCAAGATCCACCAGATTCCGTATGATCGTATCACAGGCGGCGGGCGCCATACAGGCTCCCATGTTCTGGGAATCTTTAAGTCCGAAATCTACGATCTTCCCCACGGTCACTCCTGTGATCCGCACGTGGCTTCGTCTGTTCCCTACCAGAAATGCACCGCTTCCGGTCACGGTCCACTGGGCGGACAACGGTCTCTGGTTCGCATATCCAAGCGGGAAACGAAATTCCTTCTCGGCGCTCCCGAAATGGCTTGAGGTCACGGCGAGCATATAGTCTCCATATCCCGCCGCCACACTCATAGACGCCAGGGCAAGGGCTTCTCCGGATGTGGAACAGGCGCCAAACAGCCCGAACAGGGGGATCCCAAGCTCTGCCACTCCCATGGAGGTAGCCACTCCCTGCCGCAGCAGGTCGCCTCCGAACAGATATCTGACGTCCCCCGCCTGCACATGGGCCTTCCCCATCGCAAGGAGGCACGCCTCCTTCTGCATGGTACTCTCTGCCTCTTCCCATGTATTTTCCCCGAACAGATCTTCCTTCTCTACCATATCAAACATCTTCCCCAGGGGACCTTCGCCCTCCTTCTTCCCCGCCACGGACGCACTGCTGACCAGATACGGGGACTTCTCAAATTCTATACTCTGCAATCCTTTTGTCATTCATCCTTACCTGCTTTCTTCTTGATGCTCTCTTCTAAAATTATATCCTTCTTGGATATGATCGTCAGTCTTCATAACCATCACGCTTCTAAGCCACAATCCCACTGACCTTCAGCATCCAGTATACAAATCCCAGAACCCAGCTGGTAAATATCCCATACAGGATCACCGGCCCCGCAATGGTAAAGATCTTACAACCGATTCCCATGACCTGGCCTTCCTTCTTATACTCAATCGCCGGCGCCGCAACAGAATTCGCGAATCCCGTGATCGGGACCAGCGTCCCCGCGCCGCCCCATTTCGCAATCCTTGGATAGATACCAAACCCCGTCAGCAGGACACTGCACACCACCAGGATCATCGAAGTCCATCCTCCGCTGATATCCTTATTAAGCCCCATCCTCTCACAAAGGTTCAAGATAACCTGCCCGACGGTACAGATCACCCCTCCCGCCACAAACGCCTTCGCCATATTCGCCGGAAGATTATGCACCGGCGTCTTCTTCTTCACATAATTCTCATACGCCTGCTGCTGTCTCTCTTTATCCATATATATCTCCTTTCTATACCTAAAACCTGTTGAAAAAGAATATAAAGGCCCCGATTCCTTTCCCTAGGGCAATTCCAAGTATCAAAAACTGTATCCCCCGCAGCAGCTTCACCCGGCGGATAAAGATCGGAAAGACGTCAAGGATCTCCGCCAGCGCCATAGACCAGCAGCCCACGAAGATTCCTCCAAGCAGGCCGAACACCGGGACGATCCACGCACCAAAGGGAATCTCAATCTGATAGATAAAGAATATATTTCCCAGAATCCCTCCAAGCGCCACGCTGTCCTCGTACAGCATGATATGCTCCCCCGTATGGGTCCGGTCTGCAAAATCCGATATGACGCCCAGCCCGCTGATAAAGGAGAACAAGCCCCCGGCCACCACCATGCCTGCGCTAAGTCCGATGACTGCCATTAGAATTTGAACCCACATCCAACTCTTTCTCCTTTCTGGAATACGTCTCGATCAGGGTCGTCTGGATATCGTTCTCATACAGACGCATCTCGACTTCCATAGGCGTAGGATCCACCGTGAACTTCTTCTTTCCGAAATGATTGAAGAAAGTCAGGATTCCAATCACCAGCCCGATACAATAGGTCAGCTCCAGAATCGTGAAGCCGTCGGACTTCTGCCCTGTCAGCAGTTCATAGATCTGCGAAAACATCTTCGTGGTATCAACGTCGTTGTTAAAGGCCATAATAGAGAATGCGGCCCCGATGAAGCTGATTGCAACTACCACGGCGGCTTTCGCATAATGAACCGCGCCGCCCGCCGTCTGCTGCTCTTCATAAGTAACGATAAAATCCGTCTCCCCCATGTTCTGCACGTCCACACTGGGACATTCCTTGTGAATGCACTCAATAACCTTAAGGATGGATACCGCCGTACGATTCTGGTGTTTGTTATCCGTATGATGGAATTTCAATAATTTGATTACCTTAAGCCTTGGCACCAGGGAAGGGTTGGAGCATTCCATCTGAACCACATCCCCCAGAGTAACCTCCGGTTCCGTGACCTCCACATTCCTGTCTGCCTTGATATATACTGTCTCACCGCCTGCCGCCATATTTTCCTCCTGCCTTTTTGTTTGATAATCTTAATCATCGGTTCGCAGGCGTATACAGCGCCACTTCCGAATATGCTCCGGGCGATACCTCCCTTTGCACCAGAGTTCCCTCACTCATATCGCCATGATCTCTTACGTCATTAAAATAATAGATAAAACCGACAATCACTGCCGCCATTACCACACAGATCAGACATACTCTGATCCTCCTTCTTGCCCGTTCCATACTGTCCACCTTCTTTACCTTTTATTCCTTCTGCCAGTTAGTATGGATGTTTTCCGTAAAAATATACATTTGATTCCAAAACTCCGGACACTATAAATCAACGCAAAAAAACAACCTCGGACACCTTTGCATTCGGAAAATAATCCTTTATATCCTCTCCCGCAGATTTTTTAATATTTTTTTCTCCATCCGTGATACCTGGACCTGGGAGATTCCCAGAGCATCGCCTACCTGTGTCTGCGTCTGGTTTGCAAAATACCGAAGATAGATCAGCCTTCTCTCCTCCTTGTTGAGATAAGCAAGCAGCTGCTTTAAGAGCATCTGGTTCAGGATCTTCTCCTCACCGCCTTCCTCCTCCTTGAGCTTATCCATCAGCCGGACCTCCTGCCCTTCCTTCTGGTAGATGGGCTTGTAGAGCGATTCGATATCGCCGCTTGCATCCAGCGCCTGCGTAAGCTCTTCACGCTCCACGCCCAGATGCTGTGCAATCTCGGACACCGTCGGATCCCGCCCCCACTTCTCCTGGAGCTTCTCCTGACAGAGATATGCCTTATACGCCAGTTCCTTAAGCGACCGGCTCACCTTGATCATCCCGTCGTCTCTTAAGAACCTCTTGATCTCGCCGGAGATCATCGGAACCGCATAGGTGGAAAACTTCACATCATAAGACAGATCGAACTTGTCAATCGCCTTCAAAAGTCCGATATTCCCCACCTGAAACAGATCCTCTGCTTCTACGCCCCTGTTATAGAAACGCTTCACGATACACCAGACAAGCCCCGTATTCTCCTCCACCAACCGTGCCTTTGCTTCTTCATCCCCTTCGTGAGACTTCTGAATCAAAGCGATTGTGTGGTCCATAATCTCCGTCCTCTTCCAATTGTTTTGTCCATCTTCACGGTCGTCCCCTTACCCGGAACAGAACAGACTTCCAGATGGTCCATGAACGCCTCCATGAATGAGAACCCCATCCCCGAACGGTCAAGCTCCGGTTTCGTGGTAAAGAGAGGCTCCATAGCCTGTCCTACATCCTCGATCCCTTTTCCCGTATCCTCGATCTCCAGATAAAGGGTCCTTCCTTCGGTCCGGCAGCGGATACAGATGCTATGTACCTCATTCTCATATCCGTGGATGATGGCGTTGGTCACCGCCTCCGACACTGCCGTCTTGACATCGGAGACCTCCTCCACCGTCGGGTTCAGACTTGTCATGAATGCCGCCACGGTCACCCTGGCAAATGACTCGTTGGATGAGCGGCTGTCAAAGATTAACTGCATCTCATTGGTATGTTCCATCTATCCTTCCTCCTCATATATCTGCATGATTTTTGTCACTCCTGACATGGTTAATATCTTCCTCATTCTCTCATTCGTGTGCACCGCACACACCTCTCCTCCCAGCATGTAGATCCGCTTATAGCGTCCCATGATCACTCCGATTCCCGAGCTGTCCATAAAATTCGTATCCTGAAAATCAAAGATGACATACCGGATGTGGTTGTGTTCGATCAGATGGTCTGATTCCTTACGGATCTCTTCTGCATTGTGGTGATCCAGTTCATTCGGCAGAAATACCGTCAGACAGTTCTCCTGTACCTGATACTTCATATTCGTCCTCCTTTATGATTCTATCGTCCGCGTTCCTGCTGTTGTATATATGACCACATTACGGGTACAAAAAAGGATATGCATCTTCGCATATCCTCATCCTTCGTATGTATACTCTATATTCTAATCGTTCTACTCTGCAGCCGCATTATCATCTCCGGCGTCTCCGGCTCCATCATCTCCGGCTCCGTCGGCACTGCCGTCCCCGGCTCCGTCATCACCGCCGTCCCCGGCCCCGTCGTCATCTCCGGCTTTGCCGGCTTTCTTGTTCTGGGCCTCCAGCGCTTCCTTCGCCGCCGCCGCGGCCTCTGTATCCGGATAACTCTCTACAAGCTTCTGATACTTCAGATTGGCCTGATCCTGGTCTCCGCTCTTCTCATATGTCTGCGCAAGCAGGAGCAGCGCCTCTCCATCCTTGAAGCCCTCGTCCATCTGCATAACCTTCTCCAGATTCTCTATGGCCGCAGGATAATTGACCGCCTCGAAATTCTCCCTTGAGGTGCTGTATAACGAATTGCACACCTTAGGGAACAAATCTTCCGCGATCTCGTCGTAGTTCTCTCTTCCCACGGTCCCCAGGGAATCCGGGTTCACCCGCAGAAGCTCCTCCACCATCGCGGCGTCTCCCATATCCTTCGCCCGGTAGTGGGACGCGACATTGATCACAATCTCATAACTCTCCTTCGTCGACTCCGCCGTCGCCTGGACATTCTGCGTCGCCTCGCTGGTAGACCGGAACTCCTCCAGCTCCTTCTTAAGGGCGCTGACCTGCGCCTCCTGCGTGGCGATCTGGTCGCTGAACTCTATCGTCTGCTGGTTTACCTCCTGCTGCTGCGACGCGTTCATAGCCGGCATGATCAGAAACCGCATGACCGCGACGCCTACCACCACTCCGATCGCGATGTTCACCACCGTATGCAGTCCGGCGTTGTCCTTCAGATTGCTGGATACCGGCTGGATGATGGTCTCATTTCCCAGATTATAGGTGACTGTATGCTTGTCCTTCTTCTCCTTCTCCTTTAGCTTGACATTCCTCGACCTGCGGATCTGGTTCAGTTCATGCATACAGCGTAAGGTAAATTCATTGGTCGTATCCAGCTTATGGGCGGCCCGGATCGACTGCCGCGCATACGCATACTGCTCCGTATGCATATAGATCAGCGCCAAAAGCTGATGCGCCTTGACATAGGACGGATGCACCGTCACCGCCTTCTTAAGCTGGATGATCGCCAGATCCTCGCCGTTCTGACGGCAGTATTCCAGAGACTGGTTATACTTCTTCACCGCCTGGTTGATCGCTTCCAGCTCCCCGGGGGTCTCCCTGACCTTCAGAATATAATAATTCGCAATATTATCATGGGACTGAATATTCTTGCTGAGGATCCACTCCACCAGAGCCTCCACCACATCTCCTCTGCCATAGTAGACCAGCCCAAGCAGATTCCTTGCGGCAATATTGTCTCTGTTATACTGCAGGCTCTTCCTCAGAGACGCCACCGCGCCGGTCAGATCGCGGATCTTCGCTTTCTTCAATCCGTCATTATACCAGTACATGGACTGGTATGATAGCTTTGTTGAATAATCCATATACAATCCTCTTCTTTACTTGGTCTGCTCCATCATCTCCCGGAGGATATCCGTCATATCCGTCAGGTCCTCCTGATAGACCGCGTCCTCTATATCCTCCACTTCCAGGCTTGGCTGAAACTTCTTCAGCTCCTCTTCAAAATTAAGCATAATCCACGCCTCCTTTCAGTCGCTTCCTGACCATCCCGGCAAGGTACAGTGAGCCCAGACAATAGATATCGCCCTCTCCTTCTCTTAAGGCTTCCGCCCTGCGAAGAGCTTCCCCTATATCCGTCTCACAGACCACCAGCCTGTCCGTATATCTCCGAAAGACCCACATAAGCTCCCCTGCTGGTACTCTCCTTGCATCTTCTACTTCTGTCACCACATAAGCCTTCACATCCAGATGTCCGCACAGATACGCGATCATCTGTTCATATTTCTTATCACTGACCGCCGAGAAGATAAGGACCATCCCGCCCTTCCCCTCAGCGCCCAGCGCCTTCACACTCTCCACAAACGCCTCGACCGCCCCCGGGTTATGCGCCCCGTCTATGATCAGATGCGGCGCCGCCTGTTCCATCCGGCCTTCCCACCGGACGGACGCGATGGCTTCCCGCCGTCTCTGGTCCCGGATCTCGTCCGCCGTACAGCCGACGTCCTGCCCGCCGCGCAAATCCCTGCCGTCTGGAATCCTTCTGTCTCCCATCAGGTACTCCGCCGCCTCAAGCGCAAGCTCTGCATTCATCGCCTGATAGCAGCCGCAGATGGATACTTTGCAGATAACATATTTATCATACGCATTCACCCGGGAAAATGCAATATGTTTTCGGGTAACTTCCCGGATTTCGAACGCATGATTCGATATTTCTTTACAGGGTGCGCCTTTTTCACGCGCCTTCCTGCGGATTACCTCTGCGGCCTCCTGATTGCTCCCGTCGAAGATCACAGGCACCCCGCTCTTGATAATCCCGGCCTTCTCCCCGGCAATCTGCGTGATCGTATCCCCCAGGATATCCGTATGGTCGAGACTTATGGACGTAATAACAGAAAGCGCCGGATGCTCAATGGAATTCGTAGCATCCAGCCTTCCCCCAAGTCCTGTCTCCAATATGATATATTCCACATCCATCCGGGAAAATGCTTTCATTCCCATTCCGAACAGGAACTCGAAATAAGACGGATGTCCCGCTCCTTCTTCCTCCATCTGCCGCGCCGCCTCCAAGACTTCGCAGAACACTGCAAAAAACATCCCGTTATCAACCGGAACATTATTCCTTCGTATCCGCTCATTGACCGAAACCAGATGCGGCGATGTGAAGAATCCGGTCTGCTTCCCTTCCGCCATCAGAAGCGCCTGCAGAAAGGCACAGACCGAGCCTTTTCCATTGGTGCCTGCCACGTGTATAATCTTCCGGTCCGCCGCGGGATTCCCAAGCCGCCTTAAGAATTCCTTCGTATGCTCAAGCGAATGCTTCTTCGTGAATCTCGGAAGCTCCTCAATATAAGCCGCCGCCTCCTCGTAATTCCCCGGAATCCCTTTCCTCGTTCCATCCGGATATCTCTCCGATATACTCATCCCACTTACCCTCGTCTAAGAAACTATTCTTTTTCTGTCTCCGTCTGTTCCACCCATGATCTCGTCTTATCCGTCGCAGTGCCTTCCTGCACGATCAGTTCGCCGTCCTGATAGACATATTCATCCGCTTTCCGAAAAAGGGTGTCGCTGGATCCGTACTGGCAGACCACGATCACATCTTCATCCTCAAGCTCCGTCTCCGGAAGATCGATCCTCGTATTATTCAGAAAAGTCGTCTTCTGCCGCTCCCCGTTCACATATACCCTGCTGGACTTCGTAAAATTCTCGCCATAAAGGCTGTATCCCGCTTCCAGATGGGGAATGAGATTCTTAAGCGTCACATCCCGGACTCCCATGACCATGTGGCCCTTAGTAATCGGCAGCTTCCCGTCATAGACATACTGCTCCCCATAGAGGATATCATACTGCAGAAGCTCCAGATCCGCCAGATAATTCTTCGTCTTCCTCCGCTCCTGATGATAATTGAACACCGTACCGGAATGGATATCCAGACGGTCCAGCACATCCGCCATGATCTGATAGGAGGGAATATTGCGGTCTTCTTTCGGAAGTCCGATGTTATCCCAGATCACATAATTCGTATTATACAGATAGCGCCCTTTCAGGTCCTCTGCCTTAAGCCCCATGGTCGGCAGATGGTCGCCGTAAAACACGATCACCGACGGTTCATTCCGTCCTTCCACCGCCCTGACCAGATTCCCGGCAAACTGATCCATCTCATAGACCTGATTGACATAGTATTCCCACTTATTCTTTACAGCCTCATCTGCAATCCCTTCTACCAGGATCTTCGGGTTCTCGATAATCCTCTCCTCCGGATAGTCCCCGTGTCCCTGGACGCTGATGCCAAACACAAAATCCTGCCCCTCCGTCGTATCCATGGCCTCCATGATATGCTGGATAAGGATATCATCCTTCGCCCATCCGTTCTCCGTCGTCTGAAGGATGTTCATGAATTCCTTACTGGTATAGCTGTCAAAACCGGTGTTGTTAAAAACCTTCGCCCTGCTGTAGAAGTTCCCGCCATTATTATGAAGCGCATGCGTCCCGTATCCCAAAGCGCCAAGCGCCGTCGCGGCGCTCTCACTCACCTGGTTCTTAAGCACCGTCTTATATGGGTATTCTCCCGGACCAAAATACCGAAGATTCATGCCTGTCAGCACCTCAAATTCCGTATTCGCCGTTCCTGCGCCAATGGAGGGCACCTTGAAATATCCCGACGAATACTTCTCATACATGGCATGAAGGTTGGGGCATGCATCCTCTGATGTAGTGAAGAACTCTGCCTCCGCCACGTCAAAATACGATTCCAGCTGGATGAAGATGATATTGGGAAGCTCCTCTTCTGCGCGTCCCGTCTCATTCCTGGTCATGTTCCGCTGGTCACTGATCTTCACGATCGTATCCTCATTATAATCGTTCGGCTCTGTGATACCGGTATTGAACACACTCGCCATAAAGCAATAGGGAAGCCCGTAGTCCTCATAGGCAAACGCAATATTTCCAAAGTAAGTGGACACCACCCGCTTCTCGACAGCCAGGTCCGAGACCATCCCGTATATCACAAACCAGACGATAACGCCTGCCAGCGCCCACAGGCGGTGCATCTTCCCGTCATACTGTCCGCCGCGCCTCCACATGGAGATTACCCAGATCACCACCGCGGTGATTCCCACCGCGAGACCCACAAGCTCCGCTCCGTTGAAATAATTGTTGATCAGCGTGATTCCGTCTTTTGCAACCTTGAAGTCCTGCGCGTTAAAGGGCGTCACACGCTTCATAAGCATATAGCCGTTCGCCACGCCAAGGGCCAGCCACAGGACACTGATGATGATACGCACGAACATCCTCCGCTTGACCAGATACACCACGGAAAATGTGATAAATATCATAAACGCATTATACAGGAACACCACCGGCGTCCCTGTCATATAATTCCATGCCTCCACTGCCGAATGCCTGGAAACCGCTTCGATCACAAAATTGATGCCGCACGCCAGAAGCGCGTGAAATACCAGCGATATCCGGTTCATAAACCGGTATACCGGCTTCATCTTCCGGGCAAACGCACTGTTCCTTCTCTCTTCGATAATCCGCTCGCGCCGTTCCTTCCTGGCCTTCCAGTACGCTTTCACGTCTTCTCTCTTGATATTCTTCAGTTTGTGAAATGTTCCTTTCATATCTGGCTTCTTAACATGAAACTTCTTCATAGTCTCCCCTTCAGAACTGCCGGTCCCTCTCATCCGAAAAGTCCCGGCATTCTATTACATATTATACCTTCGCCTTAAGGCTGGCAAGGCGCTCGCTTACCTGTGCCTTCATCTGCTTATACTTCTCAAGCTTCTCCCGCTCTTCCTGCACCTTCGCCTGCGGCGCTTTGCTTATGAATTTCTCATTACTTAACATACCTTCCCCGCGGGCGATCTCCTTAGTCAGTCTCGTCTCTTCCTTCGTCAGACGCTCGATCTCCTGCGCAAAATCTATCAGCTCCTCAAGCGGAACATATACCGTCGCATCCGGCACCACAATGGATACCGCATCCTCCGCGATCCCCGTCTTATCCTTCTGTATGATGAATTCATTTGCCGCCGCCATCATAACCGCCGAATTACTTAAGAACGCAAGCCCCGTACACAGCTGCTGATCCTCACATACCACATAGATGGTAGCCTTCCGTGAATTCGGAACATTCATCTCGGCACGCACGTTACGCACGCCGCGGATAATCTCCTTGAAATGCTCCACAACACTCTCTGCCATCGGGAAATTCTTCTTCTCATCATAGACCGGCCATCGGGACATCATCAGGGATTCCTCCTCGGGGATCAGCTTGCTGTAGATCTCCTCCGTTACAAACGGCATATATGGATGCAGAAGCTTCAGTGAATTCTTAAGCACCTCGCGCAGCGTCCACAGCGCATCATTCGCACTCTGTGCGTCCTCATCGGCATGGTAGATGCGGTACTTCGCAATCTCGATATACCAGTCGCAGAATTCATCCCACAGGAAATCGTAGATCTTGGATAATGCGATGCCAAGCTCGAACTTATCCATGTTCTCCGTCACTTCCTTAATCAGGCTGTTGCACTTCGACATGATCCAGCGGTCCCCCGGGCGCAGGCTGTAGTCCGACGGTTCTTTCAGTTCCTTATCCCCCAGATTCATCAGGATAAATCTGGAAGCGTTCCATACCTTGTTGGCGAAATTACGGCTCGCTTCCACCTTCTCGTTATAGAAACGCATATCGTTGCCGGGCGCATTTCCCGTCATGATCGTCATACGCAGGGCATCGGCGCCGTACTGGCTGATAATATCCAGCGGATCGATACCATTTCCAAGAGACTTGCTCATCTTGCGTCCCTGGGAGTCCCGGATCAGGCCGTGGATGAAGACCGTATGGAAGGGTGACTTCCCTGTATGCGCATACCCGGAGAATACCATCCGCACTACCCAGAAGAAGATGATATCATACCCGGTTACCAGTACGTCCGTCGGGTAGAAATAGTCAAGATCTTCCGTATGCTCTGGCCACCCCAGGGTGGAGAAGGGCCACAGCGCGGAAGAAAACCAGGTATCCAGGGTATCCTCATCCTGGGTAAAATGCCGGCATCCGCACTTCGGGCATGTGTCCGGCATCCCTCGTGACACTACAATCTCGCCGCACTCGTCACAGTAGTACGCCGGAATCCTGTGTCCCCACCAGATCTGGCGTGAGATACACCAGTCGCGGATATTCTCAAGCCAGCGCAGATATACCTTGTCAAACCGCTCCGGCACGAACTTAAGCTCGCCGTTTTTGATCGCCTCTATGGCAGGCTTCGCCAGTTCCTCCATCCGCACAAACCACTGCTGCTTAATAAGCGGCTCCACCGTCGTCTTACATCTCTCGTGGGTCCCTACGTTATGGGAGTGGGGAACGATCTTCACAAGATATCCCTGCTCCTTAAGGTCCTCTACAATCGCCCCTCTCGCCTCATAACGCTCCATACCGGCATATTTGCCGCCCTGTTCGTTGATGGTGGCGTCGTCGTTCATGATATTGATCTCCGGAAGGTTATGCCTCTTGCCCACTTCGAAGTCGTTAGGATCATGGGCCGGCGTAATCTTCACCGCGCCGGTCCCGAATTCCTTATCCACATAATAGTCTGCCACAATCGGGATCTCTCTGTTCACCAGCGGAAGCAGCGCCTTCTTCCCAACGATGTCCTTGTATCTCTCATCATCCGGATGTACCGCGATCGCCGTATCGCCAAGCATAGTCTCCGGACGGGTGGTGGCAATCTCAAGGAAATCCTCCGTCCCTGCGATCGGGTACTTGATATGCCAGAAGAAGCCGTCCTGCTCCTCGTGCTCAACCTCCGCGTCGGACAGGGCCGTCTTACATACCGGACACCAGTTGATAATCCTGGATCCCTTGTAAATATATCCCTTCTCGTACAGACTTATGAATACCTCTTCCACCGCCTTCGAACAGCCCTCGTCCATGGTGAACCGCTCTCTGTCCCAGTCGCAGGATACGCCCAGCTTCTTGAGCTGTCCTTCGATGGTCCCGGCGTACTCTTCCTTCCACTGCCAGGTCCTCTCAAGGAACTTCTCGCGTCCTAATTCCTTCTTGTCTATGCCCTCTTCCTTTAACTGGTTCGTTACCTTTACCTCCGTGGAGATGGCGGCGTGGTCCGTGCCGGGCACCCACAAGGCGTTATATCCCTGCATCCGCTTGTAACGGATGATGATGTCCTGCATGGTATTATCAAGGGCGTGGCCCATGTGCAGCTTACCCGTGATATTCGGCGGCGGCATCACCGTCGTGAAAGGCTTCCTGCTCCGGTCTGCTTCTGCATGAAAATACTTGTTCCTGCACCACTTTTCATACAGCTTTGGTTCAATCTCTCTTGGATTGTAGGTTGTCTCAAGATTCTGGCTCATGTACATTTCCTCTCTTTCCTGTTGATGCATGTATCTGCTGTTTTCCCATGTAAGGAATCTGTTTCTTAAGACCCGTTACATTTATTCAAAACCTCAAGATACATTCAAGGGCGTATGTACCTTGCCGGAAGTTATATCTCCTGCTTAGGAACTGTCCGGAAATAACTTGCAAATAGCGCACAGTTACGTCTCTTCAAGGTATAAAAAACCGCCCTTTACTCTGTAAAGGGCGATCAAATTAATCGCGGTACCACCTTTATTTTATATAGAAGAGAATCCGTTCTTCCATATCTCATCATATTCTGTAACGGGAACGACTCCGGGATGGCCTATGCTTCTTTCTGCCGCTTACAATCCGGCCTCTGTATTAATGGTAAACCATAAATAAGCAAACCATAATATGAAAGAAGATTCAGTCATCCGGCTCCGAAGCTACCTTCCGCATCTCAATCCTCAAGCGCCTCTCAGCCTGCCGAGGTATAGCAGCCGATACCGATATACTGTCTGCTGCATCTGTGTCTTGGCAGGACGCTCTCTCTGTCAGGATGAACTTATGCGTACTCCTCTTCCTCAACGCCTTTGTGCTATAAACTTGTTCTTTGAACTTTAAACAGGATTATAGACATCCCGGCAAGGTTTGTCAAGGAGTTTAAGGAATTTTCAGAAAGTCTTAAGGTGTTCCCGCCTCATCGTTAACCCGGAGCCTGCGCTCCATTTTCCAAAAACGTCTTTCCGTATTTGGTTTAGGTTTTCGTTGCTAATCACCTAAAATTATTGATACTATGAGATTTTAACATCTAAACCAGCCTTAACAACTGCACCAGTTCATACGGTTCAGATTCTTTTACGGTCTGTCTTGTGTCAAACTGCTTAAAACCATAACTTTCATAAAAGGAAAGCAGTTTTGCTTTATTTTCCGCTTCTACGAATACCACACAATAAAATCATTCGCCTGCTGCATCCGCTTTTTTCCTTTTCTCCATGAATTTTACTATTTCATCTGCTCCCTGCAGGTAAGTCACATTAATCGGAACACGAGGTGTTTTGTCGTTGGCCGATGCTTCAATCGCATCAGCAAACATCTCCACCTGCTTCTGGCCTGATATAACAAAATTCTTTGTAATGCTTGAAGTTGCCATAAGAAACACCTCCTTTTTCAGTATGGCTCATTTTACAGCATACATACTTCCCCTCTTATATTGTATGGTTTTATCATCGTTTATGCAACAAAATTTTTATACCTACATCAGATTACAACTCATCCAACACCCCGCCAACCATCCGCCAGTATGCCGCTTTCTCGGGATCTACCGGGACAAATTCTCCGTCGGAGTAGAGCTTCGCAAGCTGGCGGGCGGCATATCCTTCATCCGTCTCGCTCGCCTTCTCATACCACTCGATACCCTTCTGTATATCCTGCTTCACGCCAATCCCCTGCAGATACAGCTCTGCGGTCTTGGACTGGGCGTAAGCGTCTCCTTTCTCTGCCTGCCTGAGATGGTTCTTGAACTCTGTCTTCTCCTGCTTGATCCGCCGCTTCTCCTGAAGGTCTGCCAACAATTCGCCGGCCTCCTTATGGCTCTTCGCCGCCGCCTTCTCAAGCCATCTGATGCACTCGTCCTCATCCTTCTTGACGCCTTCGCCAGTGTGATAGGCAAGGGCAAGCTGGTACTCAGCGTGGACGTGCTCCTTCTCTGCCGCTTTCCTGAGATACCGGACGGCTTCCTTGGGATAATTATAGAATCCGTCCCCGTTCAGGCAGTACATTCCCATCTCATAATATCCGGACGCCGTGCTTGGATTCTTGATTCCTGCATCAAACCGCTCCTTCGCTTCCTTGATCTTATTCAGCACGTCATCCGCTGTCTCCTTCGCCGACTCATCGCCCTGCTCTGCCATCTTCGAAAGAAGCGCAAGACCCGCTCTCGTATCCTGCTTTCCGTCCAGACCATAGAGATAAGAATTGACCAGGGCATACTGCCCCTTCGGATCCCCTGTCGCGGCCGCCTTCTTCGCCCAGCTTAAGCTGAGGGTAAAGTTCTTCTTCACCTGTTCTCCTTCACGGTAGAAGTACATCATCTTAAGCATTGCAGGTACATATTCCAGTCTCGCCGATTCCCGGAACCATCTCATCGCCTGCTTTATATCCTGTGCCGGCTTCGCATTCTTTATCTGCTCTTCATTCTGCACCTGCCGCGCATCCTCTGCCCGCTTTATGCTCTGTTTCTGCCGTGCTTCATCTTCATGCTTCTCATTCTGTGCCTGCCTGGCGTCCCCTGCCTGCTTCGCATCCCTCGCCGTCTGCTCTCCGGTATAATATACCTCCGCCGCCTGATACATGGCGGCGCTGTCGCCTGCTTCCGCTTTCTTAAGAAGCTCTTCAAAAGATTCTTCTATCTGATCTGACTCCCCGGTCTGTGCGCCAGTCTCCAAAGTCTCTTCATTTTCTTCCTTCCCGCTGTTTTCTTCTTGTCCGGGGATTGCCGGCTCTTCCTGGCCCTGGACAAGATCCGGCTCATCTTCCAGAATCAGATCTCCGGGTTCGCCGGATTTGGAGAACTCCGACAGCCAGCGTTGTTCTCTTGACTCTTCGGATTCTCCCGGTTCTTCAAATTCATCGACCGGGATGATCTCTATCGACAGACCGGAAACCTCATACTTCCCTGCTTCTCTGCTATCTTCCGGCTCTTTTGCCTCTTTTGCAGGATGGATATCTTCTCCTGACGTCTTCCCGGCGCCATCCAGACCAGATGCCCAACCCTCTGTTGCTGTGATACCTTCCCCATGGTTCTCAGACGCGCGGATACCGCCTTCCTCCACAGAAATCCCCGGCACAGCCATCTTTGACGCCTCCAGAGCCTCTTTCACAAAGCTATCCGATACCGTATGCGCATCCCGGCCTTCTATATGCTTCCTGCCATCGACAACTCCCGCAAAACGCTCATCCCCGGCAGGCGTACCTTGCAAAAACCTCTCATCCCCGGCAGATGCACCTTGTGAGGACCTTCCCGATACATCAGGCACGCCTTCGTCCCTTGCGGCTTCATCCGACCGCACGGTTCTTAAGAAATCCTCTGCCGAATCCTCGAATACTGTCCTGTCCTCTGCCGTCCCTTTCTGGTATCCCAATGCTCTCATCTCTGCCACGGTTCCAGTGTGCTCTTTCTCCTGATCCCTCTGCCCGTCTCTGTCTTCCCCTGCATGCCCGCCTTTTGCAGAATCCTCGAATTCTTCCTCGTCTGATTCATGCTCGTCTCTCTGTTCGATGATCAGCTTCAGTACATCCACAACATCCAGAAAAACAGATATATCCACGTCCCGCGTACTGTCATCCTTGAAAGTCAGTACACAACAACTGTTATTCTCCGGTCTGACGGAAACGGATTTCAGAAACATCAGACTGACCGGTCCTTCTTCCCTATATTTGTCACTGTACAGATACCGTTCGGTAAGTAAGAATCCCGTCTTGCCTGACCGGAACACAGACGTATCCATAAGCGCAACCACTTCCTCCGGCTTCACCCCTCTTGCGTATCTCTCCACCGCCTGTATGATCTGCCTCTCCTTCAGATCCTTTGCCAGCTGAAATCCAAATGAATTCTTGCCGCGGTAATTCTCTACGGCATATTCAATCCACTGCCTCATATGTCCTCTCCCCTGTTTTGCAGTGCCTCAAAGGCCTTTCTCTGCTGCGTATTCTCAAAAATCTGCAAGCAATCTGTCTTACATCGTCTTCGATAAATTATTTTATCACATTTTATTGGTTTTTTCTACCTGTAAGGCCAAATGAAAAATATACTCCGCAGCAGCAAAAGGCTATACCAATCCCAGACTTCGAAGCACATACAGCCACCCTGTCAGTGTAAATGCACTGAACAGAGTCGTCAGCATGACGACGCTCGAAGAGAGTACGCCTTCATGCCCCATATTCTTTGCCATCACAAAGCAGGTAACCGTAGTCGACGAACCGAGCATGATCAGAATCGCAATCAACTCCTCCCTCCTAAATCCCAGCCACACGGCCGCCGGAAGGAAGAGCGCACAGAATCCGACCAGCTTGATCAGCGCCGCCGTGACTGCCGGACCGGCCTTGGCAGAAGCCTTTCGGATATCGAAGGCAGCCCCCATCGCCATCAGCCCCATCGGAGTCGCCACCGCCGCCACATTGGAGGTAATCCTCTCTAACATCTGGGGCATGGGAAACTTAAGCGCCGACCACAGAAGCCCCGCCGCGATTCCAAGGATAATCGGGTTCGTTACGACGCCTTTTGCGGTCTTTGCAATCATCCCCTGACCGCTCTGTTTCGCTTCCGGGTTCGTGGCGGAAAGAACCAGCACCGCCATTACGTTGTATAGCGGAACACTCCCGATAATCATAAGCGGCGCCATTCCCGCATTCCCATAGATATTCTGGATGAAGGCAATTCCAAGAATCGCCGCGCTGCTGCGGTAACACGCCTGTATAAATTCCCCTTGTATAGATCTGTCCTTCCACAGAAATGATATTCCCGTTGATATGAGGATACTGATAACTGTCACGGCAAAACAGAATAACACAAATCCCGGATCCCACGCTTCCTCAAAATCCACTGTCGCCAGATCCCTGAACAACAGGACCGGCAAAGGCACCTTGAACACAAATTTGTTCATCTTAGACGCAAATTCCTCGTCCATCCATCCAATCTTATGAAACAAAAGTCCCAGGACCATCAGCATGAATACCGGTACCGTGGCATTCAGACTGAAAATCAGATTCTCCATATAGCAGACTTCCTTCCTCTTCTCACTGCGATATTCCTGTTATTCCGAATATTTACAGAAAATATCCGGTAATCTTCTTATATGCAAGATAAAGCTCCTCATATGACATCCGGCAGTTCGCCGGACTTGTGGACGGCAGGGCAACCGCCTCTATCCCCGTCGCGGGATAGCAATACCGCTTATACAGCTGCGCCGCCTTCGTTCCGGTTGTGAATATAGCCTTTATATCCGCAGCATCCAGGATCCTGCTCAGATCATTAGCCCTGGGGTTGCGGATACTGCTGTCATCCGCGCCTCTGATTTCACAGCCCGCCAGCACATCCCACACTGCAATATGATTTCTTAATGCAAATGCAATCTTATCTTCCCGTGTCTGTGGCTGCTCTTCCCCGCACACATCCGCCATTACTTTCCAGAAACGGTTGCGCGGATGTCCGTAATAGAATCCCGTCTCCCGCGACTTCGGCGAAGGCATCGTACCCAGCATAAGGACTCGCGACTCCTTATCAAACACCGGAGCAAAGTCATGCACCACCTGTTCGAGCTCCATAATTAATATCCCCCTTTTCCAAAACATGTCTGAAACAAACTTCCTGATTATTGAACAAACACTTTACACCCCGGCTATCTTTTTGATACAATAAAGACAGCAAAACTAACAGCACTCATGGAAAGTAGGTGAAAATATGCCGTCTGCAGCAGATATTATCAAGGACTATGTCAGCGAGTTTTCAAGGTTACAGGATTGGATGGTGCCAATAAAGAACCTTTCTCCTGAGACCTATCAATCCATGCACAGGCGATACATTGAATTAAAAGTAACGCTCACAAGCCTGGGAGTCAATCTGGCAGAGATTGACCGAATCAAAGAATAACCTGCCGGCGAGCTACAACATCTAACCGGAACAGAACATTGTACTGCGTTCTGTTCCGGTTCTGCACTGCCTTAAACCAACTACAGAACCATCATATACATGATTCCAGATGCCCTGCAATATATTCTACATTTATCTTTACAGGCTTTGTTCCGTCTACCCGTATCACAGGGCAATTCGCAGTATCCACCCACTCCTCCACAAACCGCTCTTCCCGGTCTGCAATCATATAAAAAAACGCTTCCTCCTGTTCGTACAGATCCCCGCCCGGCAGCATCCTGTCTCCGAATTTCTGAAAAGAACGGTTTCTCACCCGCTCAAGCCGAATCTCCTTTGGAACCTCCACCACGATCACATACCGGAAAAGCTTCTGAACCGCTTCCCCGTAATCACCTCTTACAGCCACGAACAGAAAATCTTCATGCTCCCTGACCTCGTTCATCAGAAGCTCTTCGACCTCCTCCTTCGAACGCGGGGAGGCAAAGAGATAATCTGGATCCGTCTTTGGAAAAAATAACCGCTCATTGTCTATAAAATGATAACCAAGCCTCTCTGCCAGAGCCTTCCCCAGGGTACTCTTGCCGCTGCCGTTCAGCCCGCACATCATAATTCCATTTCCCATAACAGCCATCACCTCCCATGCTTAATGCCTGATGTTTGACGTTTTCCATATCCGCCCAATATATCTGAAATATATTCCTGCAGTCTATACCGTCCCTGCAGATGTCTCGTAGACATACGACAAAAAGCAGCTTACTCTCCTGTGAGTTTTGCTGCTTTTACCTATCAACGGCCCTGTCTGTAATCTATTGAATATTGATACCCTCTTCCCGCCTCAAACGCAAGAATCATCAATTCAATATTCTTTGCCGAAAAATCCCGATATTGAAAATAATAAAGCATCGTATCTACAAAGTTATCTACCTTTTCTCTTTGATTCTCCAAAATTGCAGCAGCATCCGGCTCCGAAAACAGCAATTCTCTTATGAGATACGAGGAAAATTCTTCATTAACAAAAGCCAGTTCCGGTGCGTTTTCCATCATAGTTATCTGCATCGGCTTATGCCTTAAAATCCAGAATACAGTATATGCATAAATCTTCGACGGCTGTGTCTTCTCAATCCCCTGAAATTCTTTCAACCGGTCAATATCTACAAAATAATCCACAACCACATGACACAGAATATCGTCAGAAATGAGAATCCTGCCTTCCATTTCTTTTGCTTCGATATAATCCATCATCTGATTATAAAGCCATTGGTATCTTTTCTTTATTCTCTCTTCGCCAAATTTTTCCACAAGATATTGATATCCTGATTCTTCAATCTTTCCTGCTAATTCACCCATGATATACCGTTCCTCTGTCCTTTAGCCTCTTATCCATCAGAAAGCAGCTGCAGGATCCCAGATACTTATTGAATTTATATCTGTACAGCTCCTCCACCCCGCCGGAAAAATCTGATGCATGATTCGGCCTGCAGTTTTTCCTGAACTCCCCGCTTTGCATACGCTGTATCAATCTCTCACTATTCAATTTTGCTTTTTCATTACATCTCAGAGCCATTTTTTCCACCTGCACTTCCTCTAATTAATCTATGTTGAAACGCTTCCATCTGTACATATATATCCTTTATTCTGTGCATGTCTCTTTGTAATTACTTTCCCTAACAGGCTGTCCAAAGATTTAATTCTGCTTGTTTGCAGATGAACTCCTTGCAAATTCTCTATAATATGTAAAAAATCGTCTTTGACTTTAGATAAATGTTTCCGCCACTCTCCATAATCTATATAAATCTCATGACAAATCTTCTCAGTCGTCTCTTTACCGGTACTTTTATCGGCTTCATCCATCTCTTCAACCAATAAGGTATATTTTTTCTCAGATAAAAGCCATTCCCAATACTCTTCCCACTCCATATTTCATTCTCCGGATTCCTTTATACCACCATGTAAATTACTGAAAATTATAGCATACACACTTCAAAACGGTCAATATCCATATATTACATTTTGCAGTTCTTATATCCACTCTGCCGCCCTTATCCTGCCAGTCAAAATCCGCGTCCGCATAGGAAAACTCAGGCTCAATCTTGAACAGTTCTGCCCCCGGCTGCCTTTCTAATTCATCTCAATCGCGCCCACGCAGCACACCCTGACGCACGCCGGCTCCCTGCCCTGGCGCAGCCGTCCGATGCACCCGTCGCATTTCTCGATCTTTCCGGCAGCATTAAAATGAATCACCTTCTTAGGACATACCGCCTGACAGGCTCTGCACCCGGTACATTTCTCCTGGTCTGCAAGAATCAGCCCATACTCTTCTTCTCTGTAAATCGCCCCCGACGGACACGCTTTCATACAGAGTCCGCAGTGTATACATCCTTCACAGATATTCTTCTGGAAATCCTCCTTCACGACGGTCCGAATGGTTCTGTTGCTTCCCGCATCTTCCTCTTTGGGATCATGATGCTCTGCGATACACGCCGTATAACATGCATAGCATCCTACGCATTTTTCTTCGTCAAATCTTATCTTCATATTTGTATCCATCCTGTTTTTTTATGCTCACTTCTAGTGTGCTCCATCCAGCCAGAAACCGAATTACTTCAAGATTAATGCAACGATGTACTCGTTTATCAAGACAGCCCGCCGGACAAATCAGCTATTTTCTCAATCTTACAGAAATACCCTTTGAATCCCGGGAAACCTGATATAGGATCCAGATAGTCTTTCCCGATCAGTTCATTGGCGTCTCCCTCTGCGCTTCCGTGGTAGATGTACACGACTCCCGGATTGCCCTGGATATTATAAGAAACAGTTCCTTTGATCTCCCCCGCCGGAGAGGTAACCCGGACGGTTTCCCTGTCATGGACGCCATATTTCCGTCCGTCCTCCGGATGTATCTCTACAAGTGGCACTGCCTCGATATTCTTAAGCCACAGCATGCGGTACAGCCTGGAGTGGAATAACTGGGGCTTCCTGCTCCCGGTATTCAGAATCAGCGGATATTCCTCCCTGTCAACCGCCGTATTCTCCCGGAAGTCATGATAAACCGGGAGCCCGTCGTATCCGTGGCTGTCCTTATATTGTTCCAGCACCAGAGACTTGAATTCCACCTTGCCGGAGGGCGTATGGAAGGGTTCCTTCTCGTAGGTCTTAACCGCCGGCGGGAACAAGTTCTTTCCCATCATGCCTTCTGGATGGCTTCGAAGTTCCTCAAGGGTCAGGCCGGAGGGCTTAAGGATATGTTCCATATAAGCCTCATATCCGCCTTCTAAGATCTCATCCTGAAGTGTAGGATCCTTAAGCTTCATCCTGCGGAATACCTCCATGATGATCTCTATGTCATTCTTTCCTTCTCCCACCGGTTCAATCGCCCGGTTCGAGAAGAAGAACCTTCCGCCCCGTCCCACATGCACCTGCTCTCTCTCGTAAGAGGTACAGGCCGGCAGTATGAGGTCTGCCGCGCTCGAAGATTCCGACATGAACAGTTCTGCATTTACATAGAAATCTAACTTCAAAAGAGCGCCTTTAAGATACTCCGGCTGCGGCCACATGCGGTGGTTCAGCCCCATGGCGAACAATGCCCTGACCGGATACGGCTTCTCCTCTAATATATGGTCTGCAAGCCTGACGCACTGCGCCTCGTCGCAGGACAGGTCATACCATACCGGGAATTCCCTCTGTCCGATGGCCTCCTCCCCGTCAAAACGCCGGATCTGCCCGAATTCATTGGCTGGTGAGAAAGGTCCCGGCATCGTCCGGTTGCCGCCTTCGATATCATAATTCCCGGTAAGCGCAATCAGAGAGAATACCGCCCTGTAGTTCTGCACTCCGTTGAGATGATGCACAACCGGCGACGCCGAGAACATCAGACCTGCCGGGCCGTTGCCCGCATAGGTCCTGGCGGCCTGACGGATCTTCTCTGCCGGGACGCCTGTAATCTTCTCTGCCTTCTCGGGCGGAAATTCCCTGACATATTCCCGGTACTCCTCAAAGCCATAGACATATTTGTCCACGAATTCCTTATCATACAGATCTTCCTCTATGATCACCTGCGCCATGGACAATGCCAGCGCGCCGTCTGTTCCCGGAATCAGCTTCAGGTGGAGGTCCGCGTCATGGGCCGTCACCGTATGGCGGGGATCCACATCTATTACCTTGACGCCCCGTTCCTTAAGCTCCTGAAACGCCTTACTCATGGGCGTGTTCGTGTGATACAGGTTCGAGCTCCAGATCAGCAGGGTCTTTGCATTCCCAAGATCCGGCCTGCAGATTCCGTTGCCAAAGACCGCGCGCCACGCCAGAGCCGCAGCCTGGAAACAGGTGCTGGATTCCGTACAGAAATTCGGAGAGCCATATGCATTGGCAAGCCGCAGCAGCGCCGGGCGGTACCATTTGGAATATCCTGCATAGAATACGGTCGATCGCGCGCCGTACTCCTCCCGTATCCTGAGAAGACGATCTGCAATCAGATCGTACGCCTCATCCCAGGAGATACGCTCGAATCTCCCCTCTCCCTTCCTGCCAGTCTGCTTCATCGGATAGAGGATCCGCTCCTTGTTATATACATATTGAGCCGCCGCAGCGCCCTTGGCGCACAGACCGCCCGACTGCATGGGCGTATTGCGCGCGCCCTCCACCGCAACCAGCCTGCCATCCTTCACATATGCATCCACCTCGCAGCATGGACCGCAGGTGGAGCAGGTTGTCTTTATAATCTTAGTCTCTGACATATTCTTCTCTCCTAATCCTTCTGTATTTTCACAAAAATTTCCACTCTCTACCCACGCAGCGTAGCAATCAGGCGCTTCTCCTTCATCAGCAGATCCAGTCCTTCCTGCATGGACCTGACACAGACGTCCGCCTCTGTTACCAGCGGCCCATATACCCCTTCCGCATCCATCACCGCCAGGGAAAGTCCGGCAATCCGGCACATAAGCACATCATTCCGGCCATTCCCCACACATACGCATCGTTCGGGCCCAAGACGTTCCACGATCTCCTTCTTGGCGTGCGCGGCGTCCGCCGAAGGGAATGTGCGGATCTCCACCGGAAGACCTTCGCACATTGCCCCGGCGTTTCCATGCGTATCGGCAGTCACCACAAATATCCTGAATCTCCGTGCCAGCTGCCGGAGACGTTCCTTCATATCCTCCGGAATGCTTCCGTCCACGGCAATCGTTCCATTGTAATCCAGCACCAGATAATCCAGGCTGAGCGTCTTATATCCCGGAATCTCAATCCTCATCCGCATTCTCTCCTGATCTGACTCGCCTTACCGTCCATTTACGGCTGCACCCGCAAGCTTTGCAATCTCCCGGTTTACGCGATTCCGCAGGGTGATCAGATACATGTCAGACTTCGGGAACCGCTTGAAGGTCAGCGGCTCGGCAAGCTCCCCTTCGATCAGCTCCATCACATGCTCCTTGCTGGTCAGAGATTCCAGAAGCCGAAGCGCCCTTAAATCCGTCAGCGCCTCATAGTGAACCATCATACGGATGGACTCCTCCGGATGTCCGTCGCTTCCCGGATATACCAGGAACGGATCGCCCGACGGGAAGGCATTGTCCGAATCCGTCACCTCATAAGGATTGATGTGCTCAATAGAAAACTGACTGTTGTAGAAATTATAGCCCCAGTGCAGGATGCCTATGATATCATACTTGAACAGCTGTACTCCATAGATCCGGTTTCTCGCCGACGGCATGGACATGAACCGGTTGCTCACCTCGTAGAACTGCCCGGTACAATAGTAGGTCCACATATCCGTCAGGCCGTGTGCCAGGAATTCCTCAATCTCGTTATTCCCCGGAATCGGCTTGTCAATCAGACCGTGGCGGTAGAACTCATAGCTTGACAGCGCGTCGAAGGTATGGAATCCGTCAAGCAGATTGCCAAGGGATTCTTTCGCAGCCTTGAAGCTCTCCAGATGTGCTTCCCTTGGCTCATCGGAAATGTGGAAATATGTAACCTCCGCGATTCCCCACTCACGAAGCTTCTCAATCAGCTGCGGCAGGAAGCTGTGGAGGAACTTCGTGTACTCGCCCACTGCCGGCGTGTGCCACCCGAAGATCTTCTCTTCCTTCCCGTCCACCATCGCCACAACCTTCGGCGCATACTTCGCTCCCCACTGGGAGAACAGGTGGGACATCTCATAATACTCGATCCCGCAGGATTTGCACAGATCGATCCATCTCTTTAACCGGTCGAACCCGAACTTATATTCTCCGTCCTTCACTTCAATCTCGATCAGCTGGGTCGTCGTCCGTTCCAGTCCCACCGCCGTATCAAGCGGAGAGGTAAAGAGCGGAACCAGCATCATGTTACATCCCCTCAGTACGTATTCGTGGAAATAATTCTCAAGAAGCTTCCAGTGCTCCTCGGAGAACACATCTACGTGATAATAGTCTGCAAGGCAGTCTGCATGGAGCCATTCTGTGTGCATGATCCCAAGCTTTGGCAGGGTAACGCCGATCACCTCAAGCTTCATGACCGCAGAGCATACCACCGTCTCCTCCTTCACCAGCTGGATCTCGATCTCATAGTTCCCGGCTTCCACCTCGTCCGTCACATCCACATCAACCCACAGACTTCTCCACTGGCGGGAGCATACGATTACCTTCCCGTCCTTTAAGTCCCGCAGAAGGTCCGGATACAGCCCGGAAGTCGTCCGCAAATAATTGTCGTCTACCAGTCCGTTGGTAGCGCGTCCTACCGGAACCTGCTCCACCGTCCTTACACGGACACAGTTCGCAATGGGCGATACCACCCGGACCTCCAGACGCTCCCGCATGAAAAAATCTCCGGTATATGCCGCCTGGAAGGATACCGTCTCCCCCCACAGGGCGCTAAGTTTCAGACATTCCGGCCGGTACACCGGCGTCTCATCCTGGAACACCTTCGCCAGGGAACTTAACAGTTTCATCTCATACTTAATCTCTTTCTGTTCAAACATCGTCTTTCTACCTCTCTTGTATTTTATTTTTCTGCCTGCATGGCTTAAGGTTCAATCCATCTGCACTTCGTTCATCATTCTTTCCTGATAAACTGCCTTCCCCGCTTACTTGATTCCGCTCATCGTCATCCCTTTGATGAACTGCTTCTGGAAAAGCAGGAATATAATGATCATCGGCAGCATAATCAGCGTCGCAGCCGCCATCGTGGCCGACAGATCCGTCGACCGCTGGCTGTCGAAGATCACAAGCCCAAGCGGCAGGGTCATCTTCTCCATATCATTCAGCATCAGGAGCGGATTCAGATAATCGTTCCAGTGCATCATGGCGGTGAAGATCCCTATAGAGCCGATGGCCGGCTTGATATTCGGCAGGACGACATGCCAGTAGATCCGAAGCGGCCCCGCCCCGTCGATCTTGGCCGCCTCGCACAGGCTGTCCGGGATGTCTGCGATAAACTGTCTCGCAAGATAGATGGAGAACGCACTGATAAGCCCCGGCACGATAAGCGCCCACCGTGTATTAAAAAGGTGCATCTTCTGAATCATCAGATACCTGGGGATCATCGTGACCTGAGGCGGAACCATCATAGTCGCAAGAAGCAGCATAAACAAAAGCTTCCTCCCCTTGAATTCATATTTTGCAAAAATAAAACCAATCAGCGTGCTCGTCAGTATCACCGCCGCCGTTACGCATATGGTCACAAACATGCTGTTCACAAACCACCCTGCAATCGGCGCCCGTTCGAACGCACTTAGATACCCTTCCACCGTCCACTCAACCGGAAGGAACTTCGTCCTGTTTGTCCGGATCTCCGCGTTGCTCTTAAAAGATGTCAGAAACATCCATATCATAGGATACATCATTAGCGCCGAAAATGCACTCAAAAAAGCGATAATTACATAATGATATTTTCTGTATCCTGATTTTCTATATCCTGATTTTCTGTATTTTGATTTCTTATTTTCTGATTCTTTCTTTCCCTGCATAGTGCATAACTCCTATTATATCGCCGCTTATTCTGACGCTCCATTCCAATAAACTTTCCAACGGCAAGTATTGATTCGGGCTCCCGGTCCGGCGCTTGCCGCCCTTCTTATTCATAAGTCCAGTCGGAACGCATCATCTTATTCTGAACCATCGCCACAATGAATACCAGCACGAACAATGCCGCCGCGACCGCCGACGCATATCCCATGTCAAAGCTGTCAAAGCTCATCTTATATACATAATTGGTCAGCACCATCGCCGAATAATTCCTTCCTCCATTCGCCACGAATACGCGGAACTGCGCAAACATCTGGAAATAATTCGCCATCGTCATGATCGCTACAAACGCGAAGGTCCTTCCCATCAGCGGCAGGCGGATCCATAAGAACCTCCGCAGGGGGCCGGCCCCGTCTATGGCGGCCGCCTCGTCAAACTCCTTAGGCACGCCTTCAATCCCCGCCGTGAACAGCACCACATTATATCCGATATCCGCCCACAGCGTATAGACAATGATCAGAAGCACCATCGGCCACGTTGTCAGAAACCAGTTCTTCGGCGCGAACCCAAACAGCCCGGCAATCTTGTTGAGCGCCCCTCCGTCTGTGCCGAATATACCGTATTTCCATACCATGGACGTCCCCACCATCGGCGCAATACAGGGGATAAAAAGGATCGTCCGGAACATGGTCTTCATCCATCTGGACGGAAGGACTGAGATGATCTGGGCCAGAAACAGGGTGATGATTATATTGCCTGTCACCGCGGCAACGCAGAACACCACCGTGTTCTTGACGGCCAGCCAGAACACCTCGTCATGGATCAGGCGTACATAATTCTCAAGTCCCGTGAAGGGATTCTGGGAATTCGCCGGATTATAATCATAGAATGAGATCCCCAGTCCGTATACCACCGGAAACACTACGAATATGAGCAGGAACAGGAAACTGGGAATCAGCACCAAAGCTACAAAACGATTATTCTTCATACCTCTCTTCTCCAAAAATGGCAGAGAACACTGTCCGCATCCTCTGCCATCCAGTACATCTATATTCTCAATGTACACCGTATCACATATCCTGACACGTCTATATTCTCAATGTACACCATATCACATATCCTGATACGTCTATTCTCAATATATCTGATATGTCCTAATTCATAGAATAACTAATCTGGCAGTTCTCCGTAATCTTGGCAGATGCGTCCTTAAGCGCCCCTTCTACATCCGGATTATCAGACTGGCACAGATCTATGAACATCTGGTTGAACACCTCGCGCATGTCAGATGTATTGTAAGGTCCCATCCACTGTCCGCTTGGGAGGATATCCAGCAGGAAGGTAATGTTCGGCATTGCCTCCTTGTACTCCTCGCTGTCTAAGAGAGACTTTCTTGGAGGGAGCTGATTACATGCGATATTGTGCTGTACAAGGTTCTCCGGCTCACCGAAGAACTTCACAAATTCCCATGCCGCATCCTTATTCGCGCCGTTTTCCGGAATGATGATTCCCCATCCGGTCTCGGATGCGAACGCCATCTCATCGCCATACTGCGGAACCGGCACATACTCGTAATCTTCGCCGTAGGTCAGATCATAAGAGCCGGAGCCCTCGCCGATCGCCCAGGAACCAACCGACGCCATATACCCCTTGTCCTGATATACATCGTTGAAGCAGTATTCGCCCGCAGTCAGCGGCTCAAGGTCGCACTCTCCGTTGTTATACATGTCCAGAATCTCTTCCATCGCCTTAATCCCTTCCGGCGTTGCAAAATCAATGGAATTGTCATCTTTAATGTACTGGCCGCCCTGCTGAAGAATCATGGCGAGATAGTTACAGATCAGAGAATCGCCGTCCATCATCTCGAAGCCCTTCATCTCTACGATGTCACCGTTCTTCTTCGACACATCCTTCGAGATCTTCCTGAGTTCTTCCCAGGTCTCAGGATAAGAGAGCTTCGCGTCATCGAACAGCTTCTTGTTGACGATCATTCCACCATACTCCAGGTTGAATTCCATCGGCACGCCATAATACTTGCCTTCCTTCTGATAGATGCCAAGCGTCGGCGCCATGTAATCCTCTTCAAACTCCTTCACCAGATCCTCCGGTACTTCCGCAAGTGCGTCGGACTCGATAAAGGAAGGCGCTGTTCCGCCCCATACCGCCACGATATCCGGTCCTGCCGTCGATGATGTAAGCGCTGTCTGGATCTTGTCATTGTACACCTTGAAGGGATAGTCCTGAACCTCCACCGTATAATCCGGGTTCGCGTCCTCGAACTTCTTCGCCATCTCCTTGTAGGACTTCACCCACGGCTCGTTCTCATGACACCAGAAGGTGAGGGTGGTCTTACCGTCAGAAGATTCCTTCTTCTCTCCTCCGTCTCCGGAATCCGGCTCTGTTCCTCCTCCCGAACCGGAGCCGCAGCCCGCAGCCATCACTGCAGCCATTGATGCACATAACAATACATTTAACAATTTTCTTTTCATACTACATATTTCCTTTCTTTTGTACTATTTTAAGGATAATTATAAACGAAATATGAGGTATTGTTAAATCAATAATATGTATATATTATATGTATTTATAGATATATTCTATCAATACAAAGTCGCGGCTTTTCCCATGCACAACGCCTGGCAGCGGGCAGTATCGAGGTTTTACACTAATGCCTACGTTGCTAAGGTTTGTCTGAATATAATGCGATCAGTACACTAGTCCAGCAAGGACCGAAACGGAGTGGAAAACGTCAGATACAGAAAAATCCCACGCCAATCCCCAGATCCCGCCCGGAGAGCACATACTCCTTCGCCTTCCTCTGCAGGGACGTCTCCTCCGGATACTGCCGCTTATCCTCCAGTACATCACCGAATATCCTCTGTTCTGCCTGTGGATACTGATACCCCACCTCCGTCACCTCAAAAAGCTCCTGAAACCGGACAATATTGCTGGTCTCTGGCAAGATCTCTTTCAGATGGGGGGACAGAAGCCAGGAATCGCAGACATACACCGGATAATCTCCCCCGAAGAATTCCTCCGCCCGTCTGAAAGACTCCTGACACGCCTCCATCAAAAGAGGCTCCCCTTCCGGGATGTGCACATTCAGAGCCTTCGTGCCTGCCGGGATGGTCTGAGTCTTCCCCTTCATATCCTTCTTGGTCACAACCGGCTCAAACTGCAGCCTGCCCAGACGGAACAGGTTCATCTTCACCGCCTGCCCAAGCCACCACAGCTCATCCAGCCCATAGACGCCATGCTTCCGGTAACATTCCCTGCACCAGATGGTATAATCATAGAAGGTCGCGTCAAATACTTCGTCTGCATATCCTCTATCCTGATACTGCGCATAAGTCTCAAGCGCAAGCTTCAGATAGAACTCCAACGCCCATTCATAGCGGTTATCCAGTTCTTTCCACTCCATAATAAACTTCCTGATATCCTGGTAAAATTTCTCCTTCCAGATATCATATTCCTTCCCGCCGATCCGCTCTGCGCGGGCAGGCTCCCTCGCTTCTGCCGGAAGGCAGATACGCTCCATTAATTCCTCTGTTTTCATCCTTCGTTCCTTTCTCTAATATAACCACCAGACCCGCAGGCGGCACAGGAATATCTCCCATATCTTCTGCGCCAGGGCGTGTTTACTTGCCGAAGCTGCGGGCCGCCCCCATCAGCCAGTCAATCTGAACCGGATCCGTCGTATCCGGTACATCGCACCCGGTAGCCAGTACATACCCTTTCCCGGCATTCTTTCCTGTCTCAATACAATCCCGCACTGCACGGAAAATCTCCTCGCGGCTTCCGTTCATTACAATCTCCACCGGATCCACATTTCCCGCAATCGGAATCTTGTCTCCCAACTCCTGTACCGCCCGTTCAAGGTCAATGATATTGTCAAGACTCAGCTCATTCAGTTCATACCGGCACAGATACTTCCATATGCTGTAAGTCTTCCCGCACATATGAAGGGATACCCTTTCACCGGTCTTTGCAATCGCATAATCCGTAAGCTCCTTCGTATAAGGATACACGAACTTCTCATACATCTTTGGCCCGATCAGGGCGGGATTCGCCACGGGATCCGCCATCGCCGTCCCGAATCCGTACTCTGCCGCCATATCAATACATGATTTCTGGCTGTCTGTAATCAGGCGCAAAAGCCTGTGAACCTTGTCCGGACATTTCCTGAGATCCCGCAGCAACACCTCAACCCCGCGGAGGTTGGATGCGATGGTGAACGGGCCTCCTATGCTGATCTCTATCGGAACAATACCTCCTGCCTCCCCGGCGAGGATCTCTGCTTCCCCGGCGAAGGTCCGGATCCTTTCATGCTTTCCGGCATCCACCGCTTCCATCTCGTCCAGTAATCCATAACCATCCGCGGGCTTCCCCGCACCTTCTCCCCTGCCGTCTCCAAGAAATGGCTCGCCCGCATAGGGTAATCCCTTCTCCGGATAGATAAACTTACCTCCCAGCGCCTCCGTGATCCCCCTGGTATTGGGTCCGATTACGATCCTGTCATAGCCGTATCTGTTAAAGGCCGCGATCTCAACATCTGCCATCTTCTGCGGATCGTGCCAGAAATCCCACACGCTGACGCCTGTGAGCTGACACTTGAACTCGCCCATGAAAGGAACACAAGGGACTCTGTCATAATCCCGGCCTTCCCGAATCGCCGTTCTCCTCTCCAGGGGCGTCATCTGATCCGCTCTGTGCTTTTGAATCTTTATCATATATCCTCCTGTGCATTCCGCTTCACTAATCAATAGAGAAACTCCATTCCTTTATATTATACACAAAAGTCCTGACTTTGCCATCTATAACTCTAACTTCCTTGAATTTAAACGGATGTGCTAATGAGTTCTGATTTCATTTGTTAATACTCAATTATAGTCTTTTTCTATAAATACTCTCATTTATAAAATCTATTAATTTGTAATCTTACTACATTTTCTCTATAATAAACTTAGCAATTACTATAGTAATTGCAACAGGCAAATACTACACAGGAGGAAAACAAGATGATGAAAAAGAGACTGATCAGTACTCTGTTATGCACATCCATGATTGCAGCTCTTGCAGTTGGATGCGGCGGCAACAACGAAGATGATGGAAATAGCGGCGGCGACGCCAAGAGCGGTTCCGACAAGACCACTCTTACCATGTGGCTTCCCCCGTTGGACAAAGATACCGAAGGGAACTTCAAGCCTCTGCTGGCAGATTTCGAGAAGGAGAATAACTGCGAAGTCAAGATGGAACTGATACCCTGGGATTCTTATGAGGAGAAATGGTCTACGTCCATAAGCGCAGGCGAAGGCCCGGACATCGGCTATATGTATGCCGAGATGTATCCGACCTACATATCTTCCGGCGCTGTTGTCGACCTGACCGATATGGTAGAAGACGCCGACTACGACGAGTATCTGTATCTGGACCGCGGAGAGATGATGGGCGGATTATACGGCATTCCAATCGTAACCGGAGTTCCGTTCGTGCTTTACTATAATCAGGAGATCCTTGAGGATCTTGAAGAGACCGCGCCCGAGACCTGGGAAGACTTCGCGCGGATCTGCGAGAAGGCCACCAAGGATACGGACGGCGACGGCGAGATCGACCAGTATGGATATGCGGTCGGCTTAAACAGCGGCGACATGAGCAACCTGTACATGTTGAACTCTTACATCTACAGCCTGATCTGGCAGGCAGGCGGAGACATCTACGCAGATGATCTGAAAAGCGCCCGCTTCAATGACAAGAATGGCGTAGAAGCTATCGAATTCTTTAAGAGCCTGAAAGACTATATGCCGGAGAATGTGATGTCCTTATCCGGATCTGATGCATTCACCACCATATTCGGCGCCGGAAAGGCAGCCTTTGGCGTTACCCGTTCCTCACAGTCGCAGGAGACTCTGTTCAAAGAGAGTTATCCGGATCTGAAGTGGGATTATGTGACCTCTCTTAAGAATGTCGGCTACGGAACCTTTGGTGCGGCAGACTCTCTGTCCGTTATGTCTGCCTGCGAGAATCCTGATCTTGCCCTGAAGCTGATCAAGTATATCTGCAGTTCCGAATTCATGAGCGAATACCACAAGGTCGCTCCCGGCGCGCCTCTGACCAAGACAGAACAGTACGCAGGCGATCCTAAGATGGAGCGCATCGTTACGGAAGACCGCGACAAATGGCGTCCATTACAGGCAGGCCCTTGCGGAAGCGAGATCCTAGAGAATCTGGCTTCCCACATCCAGTCTATTATGGAAGGAAAGATGGAGGTTCAGGAGGCGTTGGACGAATCCGCTGAATTTGCGAACGAAACCTTAGATGAATACTGGGCTGATAACGAAGAATAGGAAGAAAGAGCATGAAGAAAAAGAAGAACATCCTGTCCGTTCTTTCGCCCTATGCTTACATCACACCGATCTCATTGATCCTGCTTACTTTTGTGGCAGGATCTTTGATCATAGCGGTCTGTTTCAGCTTCACGAAGTACAATATCATTACACCGGCGAAATTCAACGGACTTTTTAATTATCGGAAATTGCTGCGGGATGACAAGTTAAGGCTTTGTATCATGAATACGGTTAAGATCTCTGTGATGGCGGTGCCGCTGCAGATTCTTACCTCCACGGTACTTGCCTCTCTGATTGCAGCCAGAAAGAATACATTTCTCGGGAAATTCGCCAAGGCGGCGCTTTTCATTCCGGTGCTGTCTTCCAGCGCTGTCGTGGGGACAATCTGGAAAGCGATCCTAAACGGGGGCCACCCGGCTGTGAAATTCCTCTTTGGACTGTTCGGAATAGATCCTACCATGCTCCTTGGGAGCAGTACCTCGGCGATTATTACATTGTCTATGCTAATCGTCTGGAAGAGTATGGGCTATTATATGATCATCACACTGTCCTCGCTGATGTCGATTCCTGAAAACTACTATGAGGCGGCCAAGGTAGACGGCGCGAATTCCTGGAATCTTTTCTCCAGGATCACAGTTCCTCTCCTGAAGCCCACGCTGATTCTGAACACCTTCCTGGCCATCATCAGTTCCATGCAGGTGTTCGATGTCGTATACACCATGACCGGCGGCGGACCGTCCATGTCCACGACCACCATGGTCATGTACGCTTATCAGCTTACCTTCAAAGGCAGCAAAGCAGGATATGCCATGACGGTATCCAACGTTCTGATGCTGATGGTTCTGGTAGTCGTATTGTTCCAGCAGCGCTTCATGCGGCGTGAAGCGTCAGAGATATAGGAGGTGGCTGCAATGAAGAAAATATCTCATATAGCCGGGGATCTTGTGCTGATCTTCATGGCGCTGCTGTGTATTCTCCCGTTCGTATACATGATACTTATGTCGCTGAAGAGTACCCTGAACGCCTATGATTTCAGTTTCTCCCTGTCGAACTTGACCCTTGAGCATTACAGTTCGATCTTCGCAGGCGATACCATGGGACGTTACCTGATGAACAGTGTAATCGTTGCCTTTGCGGGCGTTGCTCTGACACTTTTCACAAGCTGTCTGGCCGGATTCGCATTTGCCAAGTTAAGATTCAAAGGAAATGATAAGATCTTCTTACTTCTGATACTGACGATGCTGGTGCCTTCTGAGGTAATCCTGGTGCCTCTGTACATCGTAGTCCGGGGAATGGGATGGGTGAATACCTTCAAGGCGTTGATCCTGCCTCTTCCTACGGCTTTCGGCGTCTTCATCATGCGGCAGGCAATCCTTGGGATTCCTAACGAACTGATGGAGTCTGCCCGGATCGACGGAGCATCCAACCGGAGGATTCTGTGGTCTGTAGTCCTGCCTCTTGTGAAGTCTGCGATGCTGACACTTGCGATCTTCACCTTCATCGGCGCGTGGAACAACTTCACCTGGCCGCTGATCATCACTACGAAGGATACCATGCGCACACTTCCGCTGGCGCTGACTACCATGAAGGCGCAGTATGATGTGGATGTGGGCCTGACGATGGCCTGTTCCGTGATTACGTTCCTGCCGCCGTTCCTCTTCTATCTGCTGTTACAGTCGAAATTCGAGGCGGGGGTTGCATTGAATGGGTTGAAGGGGTGATTGGATGCGTGGATTCCCCCTCTTCCATATAATAAAGGGACTGTTACAAACCGCTCTCTGGCGGTGTAACAGTCCCTTGTCATACTTTTTAGCATTATTTTAATAATTCCACCAGATAATGCTCGTCTTTGCTATGTGATCCGTTATATCTCCTATATTCTTTTATACACATTACAAGCAGCTTCGGATTCTTTCCAAAATAGTCCGTGTAAAATGACGTACTATTGTCATATTTTTTCTTTCCTGATTTAACATTTGCTTTTGCAAACTCCTTTGGCATTATATGAGATTTTACCTTTTCATAATCATGGGTCAAATTTTCTGCAATGATTAGAAGCATCTCCAATTCCGGCTTCGTACAATATTTTTCTATACTGATAATCTTATCTTTGTATTCTGCCGGAATCTTCAATACATCTCTCTGCTTGTCTCCTATACGAAGTATTCTTACCTCTCCCGGATACATATTCAGTTCTGTCCGAACCTGCGCGGATGATTTTATTTGTCTTGCATGATAAGGCGTTAAACCAATCAAGTCATCCTCGGTAAAATACAGGCAATTATTTTCCAGGAGAATATTGATTATTTCCTTTTCGTTTGGTCCTTCGCACATAATAAGTAATTTCATTTCTTCAACTCTTTCTTTAGACACATCAATTCTTCGTAATTCACTGCTGTTTGAAAAACATTGTTATAAAACTGCCTGCTTTTAAGCAACTCCGGTCTTACTGCATAATCACTGTACATATTCGTAAGCTGTACCTTTTCATCCGCCTTTGTAATGAAAATATTATCCTGTCGATTAAACAAATCCAGCAATTCACAATAATGAGTTGTGAAAATCAAGGTTGCGTTTTTCTTATTGACAGATTTATCTTTGTAAAGGCTGAGCATATTCTCAACTAATGTCTTATGGAAATGATTTTCTATTTCGTCCACAATAAGATCAAATCCATTTTGAATAGATGCCACAACCAGAATATATAAAAGCATTCCTTTGGTTGTACCACTGGATAAATGATACAAAAGTTCCTTGTCTGACACAAGTCTTTCCATCCCGCCAAATGACATCTTATAATTATGATCATCCAGTTTCTGCAAATCAGAAATATTCTCATCAAAGATAGTAATCACTTTACTCAGTATTCTATCTGGAATATTGAAGTCCTTTAGAAATGCAAAGAGTAGTCGATACGTATCTGTACCTTTTCCAAAGCTGTCAAAATAAATTGCCCTAACCTGCTTCTTTTTTAGTATAAAGAAAATATCTGAGGTATCCTCCGGCAATTCTCCGGAAATCTCTACATCTAAAAATCCTTCCACAGAATATAATTCTTTAATATTGCTCTTATAATATCTCTTTCTTTGTATCCTTTGAGCCGTAAAAACTGCCTTGCTGCCAATGGAATCACTGTTCCTAAGCGTTGTCTCATACCGGTAAATATAGTCTTCATAATAAAAATCAATCAACAATTCAAGCTGGTCATAGTTATATGGCTTTGCTTCCATACGAAATTCTCCAAGTATTGAGAAGCATGCATCCAGTAGTTCAACAGCAGATGTCTTACCAGAAGCGTTCTTCCCCACAAAGGCGATTGTGTTATATACATAAAGACCATCCGCTATCTGCTGTAGTTCATATTCCTTATCCTCCGCTGTCTTCTTTGATCTGGCAACAAAGTCAATCTCAAATCCATTTGAACAATTTTTAAAGTGATTTGCTCTTACATGTAATAATTTCATCACTTCTCACCTCCTGAACTTATAATAACACTTCATACAATCTAAAACAATAAAATTGTTTAAAACTTAATATATTAACATCATTATACCCTCTAACCTGTATATGTATGCTGAAAATAAATCAGGAGCTGAAACAGCAGTAACCGTCAGCCCCTTTTTCTTCCATATTCTTACACCATCTTCACATTCTCACATTCCTCATACCCCGCCGGTATCCGGTCCGTCAGGAACTCTGTCTCCGAAAAAGAGGCAAATGTCACCGAGCTTACACTGCCGAACTTGGAGCTGTCGCAGAGCACATAGCTCTTCCGGCACTGCCCCATCGCCGTCCGCTTGATCATCGCCTCATTGGCGTCGGGCGTCGTACACCCGCTCTTCCTGGTCACGCCATTTGTACCGAAGAAGCCCTTCGTGAAATGATAATTCATCAGTGTCTGCATCGCCTGGCTTCCCACCACGGCCTCCGTGGAAGCCTTAAGCTCGCCTCCGACGAGCAGAACCTTAAGCCCCCGTCCCGCAAGCCGCTGCGCGTGGGCGACCGCATTGGTCACAAAGGCGACATTCGTCTCCTCTATGTAATCCAGCATATATGCCGTCGTCGTCCCCGCATCCAGATAGACGAAATCCTCCGGCTCAATCAGTGAAGCCGCGTATCTGGCGATCTGCTTCTTTTCTTCTAGATTCAGTTCACTCTTCTGCGCAACTGTATATTCATGTGCAGACACCTTCTGCCTGGCGGCCACCGCTCCGCCGAATACCTTCACAAGCTTCCCTTCCTGGTCAAGGGCGGTGATATCCCTGCGGATTGTGCTCTCCGACGTATCGAGCATATCCTTCACTTCCGATACCGTGATGCTTCCCCGCTCATTAAGAAGCTCAAGTAATAAATCCTGCCGTTGTTTCGTTAACATCTGTCTCCCTGCCTTGCTATCTCACTTCTGGTTCCCATCTTATAATTCTTTGCTTAACGCATATTTAAAAGTTGTTGCGTGTATCCAGAGACCGCGACCGATATTCCTCTACATTAGTCTCCAGTACAATCTTGCGGATTGGCAGAATGCTCCCCGGCGACACGGATAATTCATCCACGCCCATGGCAAGAAAATCTCTCGTCAGAGACTCATCCGCCCCCAGTTCTCCGCAGATACCCGCCCAGATACCTGCCTTGTGCGCATTCTCCACCACCATAGATATCATGCGCAGGATCGCCGGATGATGCGGGTCGTAGAACTCGTCAAGTTTCGGGTTCTGACGGTCAATGGCAAGTGTGTACTGTGTCAGGTCATTGGTCCCGATGCTGAAGAAATCCACTTCCTTCGCAAGCATATCACTGACCAGCGCTGCCGCCGGCGTCTCGATCATGATCCCCTGCTCAGGCTCGCCATACGGCGTCCCCTGCGCGTCAAGCTCTGCCTTCACTTCCGCCGCGATATCCTTGATCCGCCTGATCTCACCGATACTGGTAATCATAGGATACATAACTGCTATATTTCCAAAAGCGCTGGCCCGGAACAGTGCGCGAAGCTGTGTCTTGAACACCTCAGGACGGGTCAGGCAGATGCGGATCGCCCGATACCCAAGCGCCGGGTTCTCTTCCTGCTCCATCTCAAAATAGTCACACTGCTTATCTGCTCCGATATCCAGTGTACGGATGATGACCCTCTTGCCCGCCATCGTCTCTGCCACCTGCTTATAGATCTGAAACTGCTCTTCTTCTGTCGGGTAATCCTCCTTCTCCAGATAGATGAACTCGCTCCGGAAAAGTCCGATGCCGCCCGCGTCATTCTGCAGCACCATAGCCAGATCTTTGATATTTCCAATGTTAGCATACAACATCACTTTCTGACCGTCAAGTGTAACATTCTCCCGCCCTTTCAGCGTCTGCAAAAGCTCCTTCTTATGTATCTCTTCCTTCTGCCTGTCTCTCATCTGCGCCAGAGTCTCCTCATCCGGATCCACATAGATCTTGCCGGACGCACCGTCGACAACTCCCATCTTACCGTCCACAGTATCATCAAGGGGAAGCTTCGTTCCGACCAGCGCGGGAATCTCCATCATCCTGGCAAGAATCGCGGTATGGGAGTTGGTGGAACCATGTACGGTTACGAAAGACAGGACCATATCCTTATCAAGCTGTACGGTCTCAGACGGCGCCAGATCATCCGCTATGATGATCGCCGGCTCTTCCCCCATCGCCGTATGGTCTTCCTTTCCGCTCAGTATGGTAAGGAGCCTCTCGGAAATATCCTTGACGTCTGCCGCCCGTTCTCTCATATAATCATCATCCATCGCTGCGAACATCTGGGAGAAATTGTCTCCTGTCGCCGCCACCGCGTATTCCACATTCACCTCCTGGCTGCGCACAATGTTCTCCACAGATTCATTATAATCCACATCATCCAGCATCATCTGGTGCACTTCGAATATGGCGGCGTTCGTCTCGCCGACTTCCTTAAGCGCCTTGTCATACAGGACCTGAAGCTGCCTGACCGCCTCTTCCTTCGCCGATGCATAACGGGCAAGCTCAACATCTGCATCCGTGGCCTTTGTGCGCTTTACCTGCTGTACATCCTTCTTATATACGCGAATCTTACCGATGGCAATACCGCCAAATACACTTTTACCGTTATATACTCTCATGATCTTATCTCCATCCATTTTCTGATCTATTTGACCCATCTTAAAAAGTTCAGCGGCGATGCGGGTACATCGCCGGAAACTTTTAACGGCACAATGGCGCGAAACAGCCGGTTACAGATTCTCCTGCATGAATTTACTGATTGCTTCATAAGCCACGTCCTCATCTGCCCCGTCGAAGGTCAGGGTTACTTCATCCCCTTTCTTCGCTCCAAGACTCATGACTCCCATGATGCCCTTGCAGTCTACGGTCCTGCCGCCCTTCTCCATCTTGACGGAACAGTTATAACCCTTTACCGCCTTTACCAAAAGCCCTGCCGGACGTGCATGAATTCCCATCTCATCTGTGATCACATACTTAAATTCCTTCATTGTTTTAATCCTCCATTTTTATTATTTTATTTTTGATATTTTAATAGTAATGCTGTTCTGCAAGTATCCTTGCACAACCCATCATGCCTGCTTCTTCTTCAAGACTCCAAGAAGCCCGGCGGAAACCAGTGTTCCTACAATCAGTGCCACTACATACATCAGCGCATTTTCCATCACCGGGACCACGAAGATACCTCCATGAGGCGCCATGAGCGTACATCCGAACGCCATCGACATAGCCCCTGCCACTGCGGAACCTATGATACAGGATGGCAGTACGTGCAGCGGATCTGCCGCCGCGAAAGGAATCGCGCCCTCTGTGATAAATGCGAGCCCCATGATGAAATTGGTCGGTCCGGATTCTCTCTCTTCCTTCGTAAACTTATTCTTGAAGAGCAGTGTCGCCAGTGCGATTGCACACGGCGGAGTCATCCCGCCGATCATGACCGCCGCCATGATGTCATAGTTGCCGGATGCAATCGCCGCTGAACCGAACACATACGCCGCCTTATTGAAGGGGCCTCCCATATCGACCGCCATCATTCCGCCAAGAATCATCCCAAGAACCAGCTTACTGGAACCGCCCATACTGGTTAGTCCGTCATTCAGCGCCGTATTGAGTCCGCCCATGACCGGCTCCACCACAAAAATCATAAGCACGCCCATCAACAGGATTCCCATGACCGGATAGATCAGCACCGGCGCAATCTTCTCGATCGCCTGGGGAAGCTTATCACATACCTTACGCAGTCCCCGGATCAGATACCCTGCCGCAAATCCTGCCGCCAGCGCCCCCAGGAAACCAGAGCTTCCGCCTGACGCCATCATTCCGCCTACAAAACCGACCGCAAGGGCGGGCCTGTCTCCAATCGCCATGGCGATGAATCCTGCCAGCACCGGAAGCATGAACCCAAACGCCGTATCCCCGATCCCTTTAAAGAGCGCCGCCATCGGCGTGATCGTACCAAACCCTGCTCTCTCGGCTTCCGGCAATGCATTCATATCCACCAGAAGCCCGTCAATCAGGAAGGCAATGGCAATCAGGATACCGCCGCCCACAACGAATGGAAGCATATGTGAGACTCCGTTCATCAGCTGCGTATAGATCTGGTGTCCCATACCGCCGCCCGGCTTACCGGACGCCGCAGGCTTTGCCGCCGCATTGCCGCTGTGATAGACCGGGACATCTCCCGAGACTGCCAGTTCTACCAGTTCATCCGCCTTATTGATTCCATCCGATACCTGCCGCTCGATGACCTTCTTCCCGTCAAACCGGTCCATAGGAACCTGTGCATCCGCCGCCACGATGATACAGTCCGCCTCTTCGATCTCCTTCGCGGTAAGGACATTCTTCGCACCGCCGGAGCCTCTCGTCTCTACCTTGATGAAGCATCCCTTTGCCTTCGCCGCCTTCTCAAGCCCTTCCGCCGCCATATAGGTATGCGCGATACCCGTCGGACAGGAGGTGACTGCCAGGATCTTCACCTGATCCTTCCCGGCATCTCCCATATCAGAGAGACGTTCGTCCACACTCTTCTTCTCTTCGTCCGCCCGGTCAATGATCTCCAGGAATTCCTCCGGAGTCTCTGCATTCCGCAAGCTCTCGGTAAAATCCGGATCCATCAGCATCATGGACAGCTTACTCAGTACATCCAGATGCACGTTATCCTCTGTATTCGGCGCCACAATCAGGAAGAACAGTGTCGCCGGTTCCTCATCCAGCGATTCAAAATCCACCCCGTCTCTCACAACCATCGCCGCAAGCCCGGGACGGTCGACCGCCTCCCCCTTCCCGTGGGGGATGGCGATGCCCTCTCCAATCCCCGTGGTGCTCTCTTCCTCTCTCGCATACACCAGCTTCCGGTATCCTTCCACATCATTGATCTTACCGCTTCGCACCATGAGATCTACTACCGTATCCAGCGCCTCCGCCTTCGTCTTCGGCGCCGCATCCAGTGAAATACTTCTCACATCCAGTAAATCTGTGATCCTCATCTTCTTATCCTCCTGCCTTTTTTATATGACTATGCTTCTTACTCCTTTTCCCGGCTCTGCCTTCCCAGGACTTTTCTGCTCTTTTCCCTGCCCTGTTTCCCAGGACTTTTCTGTTCTCTTTCCCGGCTCTGCTTTCCCAGAACTTTTCTGCTCTTCTCTGCTCTTTTCTCCGCTCTGTTTTCACAGGATTTTCTGCTCTCTTTCCCGCCCTGCTTTCACAGGATTCATTCAACTGTTCTTCCTGTTCTCTTTCCAGTCACTGCTTAATCTGCCTGTAGACTGCCTCTATCTCTTCCCTTACCGCCAGATGCTCCGAGAATGCGCTTGCACTTCCCGCGGCGATTCCCATGTGGAACGCATGCTCGTAATCCGCTCTTTCCATCCAGCCCGCCATGAACCCTGCAACCATGGAGTCACCTGCGCCGACGCCGTTAACCAATGTACCTTCCGGCGCCGAAGCGTCATAGACGTTCCCGTCTGCCGCAGCCAGCACCGCTCCCTCGCCTGCCATGGAGACCAGCACATTCTGCGCGCCCTGCTCCTTAAGCTTCCTTGCGTAAGGCACAGCCTCATCCCTCGTCCGTATCTCTGCGCCGAATATCTCGCCCAGTTCATGGTTATTCGGCTTAATCAGGAATGGATGATAAGACAATACATTAACCAATAAGTCCTTTGTGGCGTCTACCACAATCTGAATCCCTCTGCCATACAGCCTCTCCATAATCTTCTGGTACACGTCGTCCGGCATAGAAGCCGGGATGCTTCCCGACAGGAAGAGGATATCTCCCTGCTCCAGTCGGTCCAGCTGCTCCATCAGGTTATCAAGCTTCTCCTTACCGATGACCGGGCCCTGCCCGTTGATCTCTGTCCCGTCGATGGACTTAAGCTTCAGATTGATTCTAGTAAATCCCTCCTCGATTCTGATGAAGCCATTCTTTACCCCCATCAGTTCAAGCCTTCTTACCACCTCGTCTCCGGTAAATCCTGCGATAAATCCGAGCGCCGTACTTGGGATACCAAGATTCCCAAGGACTATGGATACATTGATCCCCTTGCCGCCCGGAAGCAGCAGCTCGGAATCCGTGCGGTTCGTAAGCCCCAGCCGGAAATCATCTACAGACACGATGTAATCCAGAGACGGATTAAATGTCACCGTATATATCATACTGCTTTTCTCCTTTCTTGCTTTCTTGCTTTCTTGCTTTCTTGCTTTCTTGCTCATGTTTGATTTTGTAATCATAGTATACATCCAAAATCATTCAAAGTCAATCAAACCATTTCACAAATTTCCACTTTCTTTTTCGTTAATAATGCACAACTTTGATTGTCTATGACTATTTATGACTGTTTTGATGGATTAAATATAATGCCGCCCGTACAGTTGAAAATCCCTTTTCAGTACACAGGAAGTTTTACACCGGAGTGTTGCTTTAAGTTACAGGTGTTATAAGTTCAAAAAGAGCCATCAGAAGGATTCACTTCTGACAGCCCTTTTATTTATCTCATTTACTATTTTACTGCAGTCTATTTTTGATTTCTACTATCCGGCTCATCTGGTTTCGTCTGTTCTTTAATTACAACAACCGACACAGCATCTGCACAGAAACCTCCGCTACTTTGACAGATCCGCCCGATAATGCGCAAATCCTTTTCCATGAACCTCGGTTACCGAAGCCATAAAAGTAAACGCGTCATGGTCAATTTCTTTAATAATCTCCAATGTCTGCATGACGGTATTGGGATGAACCACCGTCATCAGCACCTGTTTTTCTATACCGGAATACGTTCCCTGTGCCGGCAGGATGGTGCAGCCGTTTTCCATCCTCAGATTCAATTCCTGCGCGATTTCTTCCCCATAATTGGTCACAACAAAATAAACACGGGCGTGATTCATACCCTCCATAACGGTGTCGATAGCCTTCGACGCTACAAAAACACAGATAATGGAATAAAGAAATACTTCCAGATCGCGAAAGGTAAATGCCGCAATCGTGACAACAATTCCGTCGCAGACCATCAGAATGTATGCCGTTGAAGCATTGGGAAATACTTTCCCCAAAAGAATACTCAGTTGATCGGTTCCGCCCATACTGACGCCGCGTAAAAACGCGATCCCTATTCCGCTTCCGATCAAAATACCGCCAAGTACCGACGCCATCAGCTTGTTATCCGTAAAGGTAGGCAGACAGGAGGTTAATACTTCCATAAAAAAGGACAGTATCGTTGAAGCAAGCAAAGTTTTAACGCCCGCCTGAATTCCCAGAATTTTGATACTGGCAAATAAAATCGGAATATTGACCATCCAGGTCAGAATCCCTACGGACAAAGGGACCGCCACTGCCAGAGAAGTGGCAAATCCCGACGAACCACCCGGCGCAATATGATTAGGAATGGTAAACATGACCAGTCCGGTCGCCGTGAGCAGACAGCCGACGACGGTAAATCCAAGTGTCAGACAGGTATGTTTAAAAACTTTGTATGAAAAACGCTGCATCGCATCACTTCCTTATAATTACAGTATGTAGCCTAACACTCCGTAAATAACGGCGGTCAATACAAAGCAGACGGCAGAATATGGAAATGCTGTCATCGCCAGATCGACCGGTTCTCTTTCTACTGCCTGTCCGCACATGAGCATCTGCTCGCCGAAGAAACAGGATGTGCCGCCGCAGATCGCCCCGGATACGACAGCGGCCATAGTCAGGTACTGATCCACACCAAAGGTGGAAGCCAGAGGCACCGTGATCGGAGCCATCAAAAGAATAACCGCCCAGTAATCAACGCCGCCGAATACCAGTAAGGATACAATGATAAAGGAAAGCGCTGGAATTAAGCCGCCTGCCAGGAATGGAGTTGTCGCTGTGATCACATATTCACTGAATCCGATCTAATCATATATTTGCAATGGAGGTGGCGATCTATATGTATCGCCACCTCCATTGCATTGGACTACCTATTTTCCAACAGCCCCATTGGCTTCGCTCTTTTTCCGTAATATGCACAAAGCAATACTGACAATACAAACAAATTCTCAATATAAAATTCACGAAATCGTGAGTTAATGATTGACAAAAAGTAGTCTGGATATCGGAATCCCAGCCCCCTTGACATAATGTCGTTGTTGGAAACATGTCATGTATTTCACTTATTTAAGGTGTGCTTACCTGCTTTTAGAATAATAACCAACTCATCAATATCTAACAAGTTCATATGAGCTAACTTATTTCTAGCATTCCTATAGCGATCCAATTCTGTATATTCTCTTGAAGAAATATTTAGATCTCCTTTACCAACCATATAAATTAGAGTACCTAGTTCCATCTCTTCGGGACTTGTTACTTTTTCGCCGTAACTAGTGGTAAGCGGAAGTACATTTTTTATTGCGCCTGAATATCTGCTTATAAAATACTTCCTATAATCTTCTATGAGAGGAAAAATATACTTTAATTGACTTTCCCATATCGCTCCCTCAATATCATCAGAATTTTTATTAAAGGTGTATTTCTCTCCATCGCTTCGATAATTATTCTGAATTATTCTGTTAATTACAGCAAGCGAGGATTCTAAAAATTCTTTTCCATGAGAAACACATGCTGCACATAACTCAACATCATCTTCACAAATTGATGATACTATCTCTGCTAAAAATGGTCGTAAATACTCTTTGCATGTTGTTTGTGAAGCCGCCAACGCACAAAATGCATATTTATCATACGCACCAATACTTTGATTAAATACTAGACTCTTAACACCTTTTTTACTCTTTTTCGCCAAGGTATCATCATGAACTTCTAATATAAATATCCCTGGAGTTTTATCCTTTACCTCTTTTTGATACTCTGATACAAAATCCATCCATTTATCAATTTTATTTGAAGGTATATTAGATATCCAGAGATACCTATCATTCAAAACGGTTTCCTGACACAGGGCAAGAAACTTCGCATAGCTAACACCATAACGGTATGTTGCACGTATTTCTTTCTTACAATATTGTTCAAGCAAATATTCCCCCGGATTCATATCGGGACATTCAATCACTTCCAACTTATTCTTTGAATTTTCTACTCGAAGCCGTTCACTAACAATATTTATCAGTGTGTTTCTCCAAGGAATAGTATCAGGTAAGGAGAGCAAAACGCTGCCCCCCTCAACTGTTTCTGATATAATTTCTTCAAGAAATGAATGAGCTTTAATGATGTGATTCCACCATATCTGATCCATTACTAATCCTCCATATAATTCATAAGTTCATCGTCAATCTGCTGAACCGTTCCCATCATCTGGCAGAAACTATGTCTCGTAAATCTGTAGCATCCATCTCCGATATGTTGCAAAACATTTAATTCACACATTTCTTCCATTAGAGCTTCCAACGCTCTTGTATCGAGCGCTACAATCTTTCCGATAGAAAACATATTAGCTATATCCAAAAGTTCTACAACGCTAGAGCCATTTTGAGATTTATTTTCATGATAGTGATAAGCAACAAGCAATGCGATAATATAATAATAATCATCTTCACCCACCTTTAATGTAATAAAGAATTTTTCACGAATATCCTGCTGCAATGACTGTTCTGCAAGAACCTTCTTAATGTGATTCTTCTTTACAATATAAGGCGGTGTTTCGTTTTCTGAATATCCTGCATAGTCCCGACGCATTGCCTCAATAAGCTTAGCACAATATAACTGTAATAATCCCGGAAAATAATTAGTTGTTCCAAAAATGGTTGAAACCAGAACATCCGTCTCGTTATCTTTAGGAAATCTAAATCCCAAATATGATAATGGCACTTCCAGCAACTCTCTTGCTTCCATTGCTTTAAAAGGAGTTACTGTTAATGATTCCAAATGGGTAAGGACACTGTTATTTCCTAATGCAGCCTCTCTCTTAAAACGCACAATATTTCTCAAACCAGCGACAACAAATTTAAATCTTCCAGATCCAATACTCTGAATGTCCTTAAGCGCATCAAATGGTTTATAACCTATACCTTCACAACTTTCAATAAAAGTATCAGCTTCATCCATCAGCAACAAAAAATATGGAATAGGATTTTTCTTACTGCGCAGACGATTTTTTATATCTCTGGCAAGCTCGGTCCAATCATCTGTAATATGTTCTTTATCTAATATCTTTTCATCATACAATGCTGCTGAGATTTGTTTTGCAGCAGCCTTGTAATCAATTCCCTTGATATCGACAAGAATTGCTCTATCACCATTTTCATTCTGATCAACATCTTTTTTAGCCATTCTAAGTAGTGCAGATTTTCCCAACTGACGACCACCATATACAATATTGACACCAGTAGGTGATTCAATCTTTTCCAGTTCGTACTTGCGGCCAATAAAGATTTCCTGTGGCATAACGTCTGCAGATTTCTCAACATACGGCTGATATGCCGCAAAAGGCATTACAATAGACATAAGTATTCTACTTATCGCTGTTTCATTGTAATGTTTTGCCAGATATAAAAGAATAACTCTATCAATTACAGCGAATACTTTTCCACTCATATCCGTCTTAGTTTTTCTGGCTAAAGTTCTTCGATCAGCTAAGGTCAATGCATAATCAAGTAATACAAGCGTATTTTTTGCATTACCAACTTCCTTAAAAATGTCAATCAATCTTGTTGCATCTGCCTTTCCAAAAACACAAACAACTCTAAAACCTTTTATTTCCGCTTCGGATCCAAATGCAGAGATCGGATGTTTATAATTGCTCTTTCTTCCATTTTGAGGCCGTTTTAAAAGTATCGTATAATTCTCAATTTTTCCTTGGATTGCTTCTTCTGCATGTACAGAGTCCAAATTAAATCCAAGTGCACTTAACAGTGTTTTTAATTTAGTCTCGCCAACTCCTGCACCTCGAGGCCAGTTCTCTAATAATCTATTACCACCTTTGATATCTTTATTGTTCTTAGATGTATTTACAAGTGATTTGAGCGTTGCCCCAGAGTTTGCAGTCTTTCTATAATGAACATCGTATTCATCAAGGAAGCGAGACAAATAATCTTCCTGTTCAATCGAAATTTCAAGATCAAAATCACTTGTAACAACTCTATTTAACAAATCTTCAGCTGCTGCATAATTTTGCTGTTCAATACGATTCCGTATCTGAATAACAGCTTTGTTGACCAATTCATCTTCTTCCCATGAACTATTTTCATTAAGATATTGATCTAAACTCTTCTGTAAGTCCTGAGCTCTACTCTGCGCATCTTTCTTGATTTTCTTTCTGAACTCTTCCAGGATTTTTACAAAGAACCCATAATTTTTTGTTTCCACGGCCCAGATATACCAAGACTCCATTATTTGGAGAATCAATTCTTTACTGTTCTCAACAGTATTATCAATCTGCCCATAGCTTTGAGCCAATTCAATATCTTCAATGAATTCTTTTCGCTTGTTTTCCAGATCCCTTAAAGGATATACGATAGCTTTTTCTACATTATATCTTTCTAATTCTTCAGGCAATAAAACTATTCCTTTGTGCTGCAAATATTTAAGAATTAATTCTGCACTTCCATAATCGTCATCACCGGAAAAGATATTCTGCAATCTTTCAGGAAATTCTGTCTCATCCTGTTCACAGTGCAACTGAATTCTTGACAAAACAGAAAACTCTTTAATTTCTGGGACTTCATCCAATATTGGCAAATAGTCCTCATCCAATAAAATCTTATCATTCTTTAAAAAATCAATATAATAATATTTGTAATTACCCTCCTGATAATCACCTGACAAACGTAATTCCACTTCGTGTAATGTCTGCAGCAATACAAATTTACCTGCCTCATCACTCAATGAATTAGAATCAATTTGTGAAACTTCTTCTAAAGATTCCTTTAAAGAATTCAATAACGGTGTCCTGATTTTTTTGTATACATGCCATGATTCATCATCCGTACTTGCCACTGAAGACTTCATGGCAGAAACATAATTGCAAAGTACTGATACAACTTTATAAACTTTTTTATAGAGATTCATTCTGAGACTACTCATCAGATCAGATGTTTTTTTCACCAGTCTCATATTCTGAGCAGCAAAGTCCCAAAAATAGTCTAACGACTTGTTAATCTTCGCAGGATCAATATTCTCTTCACAAATAGCAGCCTGATCTTTGACATAAGTACTGGTTAAAAATTCTGCCAGCATGTCCAGCATATCTTCATCGTTATCAGCAACGACCTTTAAATATTCGCATAAATCACTTCTAGCACCTAAGATAAGCTTAGTAGTTTCAATAAATCTCTTGTGTGAAGCATTCTCTTTCAAATTACCATTCCTGTAATTATCATAATATCCTTTTGCTTCATGACAGATTTCCGCTAAACGCTTTTCGAGAGACCTTCTTTCCTGCTCTCGATAATCCGCATAACGATCCATTCCAATATGTTGTTCCTTCTTAAATGTCATTAATTCATAAACAACTTTTTCAAGTGATGTATTATTTACGAATAACCGATTTCCGCTTAACATTGCATAAACCTGCTGAATGGAATAATCATAACTATACTGATCAAAAAAGAAATTACGTATTGCCGCCGCGATAATATAATAATCCGATATCAGTGCAAATTTTCCATAATATACATTAAAAATTGTATCAGAGCTATATGTACATCCAGCCATTGGATCATTTACGGCATAGGCTAACTGTCGATAGTGAGGCTCAAAATAAGAATATTTTTGTGTTAATGCCTTTAAATAAGCTGATGCAGCATACGTTTTTCCTGAAATAATAAATTTGTGATACTGACCAATATATGCTTCTTTTTCTCCATCTGATAAGGATATAGCTACCTGTTGAATAACATTTTCAGAACTTTCCTTGAGTTCGGTATCATTTTCTTGCAAGCTGTGATTTTCATTTTCCACAGTAGCTGCAAACTCATCTGTTGCAGAAAATGTATTCTCGCTATTATCCTCTTCAGAATTCTGTCCTACACCTGACTCTTCTACATCAATTACTTGAATTTTTTCACTGTCAATCGACTCAATCAAATCTTCTGCAACCTTTTCTGATCTATATGGGAACTCTTCTGTGTCCGCATTTTCCGATTCTTCATTTATCATTTCTACAGAAGATGCCGCATAAGCCCCCTCAGAATCATCCAGCGCTAATACTTCCTTGGTATCTGCATCAACTATTGTCTTCTCTGATAAAGCTGTAATTCCAGTAATACCACTCTCAATATCAAGATCACTAACTAGCCATTTTTTTACTGACTCCGCACTTTCTAATGTCAATCCATATACAATGAAGACATCATCTTCGCTGATAACTTCATTTAATCTATCTCTTAACTCATAAAATTCTTTTGGATTTTCACTTACGACTCCAATATGCCAAATCATACTCCCACGTAACATGGGATATCCAATCAAGAAATGGTCTGTACCCATTATATTTTTAACCTTTAAAAAAGTATAATCGGGTAAAATAGAGTGTTGCTTAACGATACTATCGAACACCATAAGACGTACAATAGCCGAATTAGTTGAATCATTTATATGCTCTCCAACTTCTTGCAATGAAATATTTTCTCTACAATATTGGTTAATAAAGGATAATGATGCTTTTGTTTTAAAAGCATTTTCACCACGCATTGATAAGGTGAAAAATTCACCCAGATTCTTAATGATATACTTTGTCAAATATCCAGCTTGTAAAAGTTTTTCAGTAGCAATCTCATAAAGCTTTTTATCTACATTTTTCTTTATAGCAATTCCTTCAATTGAATATCCACAGCTCTTTACAGCTTCTACAAGACATGCTATTTTTTCTTTTGGAGATTGTTTTGCAATATCACGCTTAAACTCTTTTACACCAAATCCCTTTTTTGATTTTGCAGTTTCCTGTACAATTAAAGTATGAGCGTTTTCTTCTGTATAAAGAGCCTTTAATTCCATATCTACCAAAGATTCCTCATCTGACGGTTTCTGTGAATCATTCTCTACATCTTTGTTTTCACCTTTTTCAGTATCAGAAAAAAGTTCCTTTTGATCCTGCTCGATGGTTTCTTTTTCATCTAGAATGTCTGATGATGAACTTATAGTTTCATTTCGGAAAGCCAATGTCGAAAATTGAATACCGCTTACAATTTCCTCTTCAAAACATGAAGCCAGATGATATACCAAAGAAAATTTTTTCTTAGTGTCTTCTTCTGAATATGCTTCCTGTAATAATACATATGGTTCAGCGACTGACTCTAATTCCTTTGTATCAATGTTATCAAAATCCAAGTCAGTCAGGTCCTCTTTCCGTTTCTGAAGAACACGTTCTGTTGCTTCGTCTTTCGAATGTATAGATAAGAAAAATTTGATTGCACTAATTTGCTTACTGTTTTCTTCTAAAATTCGGCTAACCTCCTCAAATTCATTTTCAAGAACTGCGTAATTTGCACTCGGCTCATGATTATTCAACTTCTGATATTTTTTATTAAACTCGACCTGCTTTTTATTAATCTGGTCCAAGTAATCTCTGATTTCATTACTTAACCCAGTTGGAATAAACACCCCAGCATCAAGAACTTTCTTCAAACATAAAATGCCATTATCTAAATCTTTAGTCATAGTTCTCATGCTTTGAAGTATTTGCTGCAGTTCTACGATAACTTCTGGTTTAAACATATCTTCAACCCCTTTTCTTATGTATTTATTATCTCTCAATTTTTTAAATGCTTTTTACTCGGACATTTTCATCAATATACTGAAAATCCCATACAAAACTGATAGTATCCTCCATATGCTTTAAGGCATAAATACTCATACCCGGAATATTCCTGTAATTATTCTTTTTAACTCCGTATCATTACCAACATCTACGCAAGAATAAGTCATTCGATTCTCTATCTATACTTGCAATAATCCCGTATCCACCTTATAGCACGGGTTATAAATAAATACTGCCTCACCAAATACTGCTCTATTCTCAATTTATTCCAATTTTAACACAAAACTTTTTATAAACCAACCTTTCAGACATAAAAAATCGGAATAATTTGTTTCTGCCTAAATATGGAAGACTTTCTATGTTTTAATGGGAATATCAAATCATAGGGGTATTTTTATGAATATTTCTATCAATCAGGCCGTTGAAAATATTCTTTAGGCTCTTGTCAGAAATCCTTTGGCTGACGGCACACAGATTAGATTTTTAAAAAGCAACTGGACATGAGATGTCAATTCCCATGTCTGGCATACATTCCATATTTCCGTTACAGTTAGTGGTGGTAGCATATTTGACCACTACCAACAGCCGTAACATTTTCGTCTTTTTGTTACGATTAAGGCAAGTGTTCAGCCCTTGCTCCTGAAAAGAATTGCCTATAAAACAGAATCCAGAGCCTGCTAACCAAAGCGCGGAAAGTGGAAACAATAAAAAGTGCGTGGAACAGTCGGTGCCGATAGGTTTTGTTTGCTGCTAAAGCATCCTAAAATTGTCTCTGCTCTTTGTTATTCCTTTTATCTTTAGCTTATTTCAAAGTTGTCTGTTTTTAATTTCCCTTGTTAATCTTGATTTTTTATATACTCTTTGATAATTTCATCTGCCACATTTGAATGCGAAAAATAATCACCGCAGGGAATTTATAAAAGCATTAAAATTCACAGGTGTGGAATTAATAAAAACTATTGTATCTGTGGGAATGCCCGATATATATCTAACCAAAAGAGCGGTAAAGCTATTGTAGTTTTATCACTTTTTATTTGTAAGAATTAATTTCGATGTTAGAACCGCTTGAAAACAGAGGGCTGACAGACAGGTCAAAAAAAAATCGCCAGACAAAACAACGAAAATACGTTTCTTGTTTGAGCACGAAACCGTCGAAGGGCTGCTGCGGGAACTGAGGAGGAACAAACAGCTGCGAGCCCTGTGTGGGTATGAACCAAAAACGGTAAAACAGAAGGACGGCAGCATAAAAATATATGTTGCTCCGTCTGCCAGCGCTTACTCAAAATTCTTGCAGAACCCGAAGAAATGCCAGAAGAGCTTAGAAGAAATGTTTACGGGGCTAGTGCAGTATATGTATGATCACCTGGAACATTTCGGATGGTGGATGGGAAAGCCATCCAGAGTTTCGGGAGAAAAATAAGTGAGGACAACAAAAGCGGTGAGCGGGGGGAACATGATGCGGACTGGTGCAAAAAGCAGTACAGCGCAAACGGGTCGAAAGGGGAATCCGTTATAAAAACAAAGAAATGGTTCGGGTTCCGCTTGCATCTGATTGCAGATGCCACATATGAACTGCCGGTTGCGTTTTCGGTGACAAAAGCGTCAAACAGTGAAAAAACGGAGACGGAAAAACTGCTGGACAAAATAGAAAAAGAATGGGAACAATGGCTGAAAGAGTGTAAATATTTTCTAGGGGACAAGGGATATGACAGTTCAAAGATCATAAACCGCCTGGAGGGACGGGGGATACATTCCATTATCGATATCCGCAACTGCTGGAAGGATGGGGAAGAGACCCATCAGTATAAGGATAGCAATCTGGTATACAATTACAAGGGGACTGTCTGGTATGTGGAAGAGGATGGGAAGAAGACAGAACTAATCTACCGTGGTTATGACAAAAGCACGGACAGCTTAAGGTATGGATTTAAGCCGCAGAAGCATGATAAAAGGATATTCAGGATCAAATGTGAGGAAGACCGGAGAATCTTCACGCCGGTGGCGCGCAGCAGCCAAATCAATCTTATTTGATATATTATCTCAATATACGAAAGAAAAAGAAAAAATGATTTATTATTCCCGCTGTTACCATAGTATTTTACACGGTTTCGCTTCATTAGAAATGGCAGGATTTTTTGACGATAGTATCCCGGCGGAGAAAAGCTTGTCCGATATCGTAGATCATTTTATCAGGCAGCTTGAGAACAGATAATCAATTTGTTGGAGGAAAGTTAAAAATGGATCGTCTGATCTTTGAATGCAGCAATATGAAAAATGGAGAAACATTCCCTGTTGAACATACCGGCGGGAGAAAGGATTGACGCAGCGATTCCGGGCGGAAATCTTGTTCCCGGTCTGGGAAACGCCAGACAGGAAATCGGCTATGGCTGGTATAAATACGCCGGTCCCAAACCGCCCAGAGGCAGACAGCATTTATATCGGTTTACTATATACGCAATCGACGCTGAGATTGATTTCGCTGGCTTTCCTACAAAAAACCGGTTTATGAAGATGGCGAAGGGACATATCCTTCAGCAGGACAGTATTGTCGGGAAATATGAAAGAGAGCGGTCTCCTTACGGCAAGGGATTACAACCGCTCTCTTTCCTGCCAATATTTTTGTCGCCCTCTATCTCAAAGATAATCCTTCACCCGCCATATCAAATATAGCGGAACACTGTATGTCAATGTTTCTTCCACTATATGATCCCCCACATTCTTCATAGAGAACTTAAATCCCGTATGTGGTTTGTACTTTTTGCAATACTGCCGGTAGCTTTTCGCCCGCGTATGAAGCTCTGCCTTGGCCTCCACAGGGATGATTTGGTCTTCCCGTTCAAACAGAAAATCACGAATCTTCCAAGATTGTCTTGGGGGAAACACCTGATTTCCTGCGCAGCAACCCCACATCTGCCATATATAATTTGAAAAAAGTGGCGTCTGCACAAAATGAAAGCGGTAATTCAGGTTTTGACACCAATTCCAGTCTATATACAAGCCCCGCATCAACCAGCCACTCCAATGCATCTTCTAATTCACTGGAACGTTTGCCCGCCCTTACATGGGAAAACACGAATTTATTATTATCCTTCGCCAACTGCTTTGGTATAGAATCCCATATAATAATATTTTAAAGCCTTTTCCAAAGCTTTTGTAGAACAAAATATCAACCAGTTTAATACAATTGTTCCTATGAACTTTTATAATAGCGCCCTTTTTATCCTATGATTTTTTACTTTAAATTGCTTTTTTTCATATGAATAATGATTGTAAAAGTTTAGGCCTGCCCCAGACAGGAGCGATAGAAGTCTACCAGCCATTCACAATTCTTTTCCATCAGACTCTTACCGGATATCATACACACTTCTAAGCCGTATACCCTCTACCTCCCCGGAGAGGATCTTCACTCTCTTCTCATCCCCGTTCAGGTCAAAATAATTATCCGAAAGAATCAGATCTTCATTCTCATTACGGATCTCCACGCTCTTTGCATACGTCTCTGCCGATACGACAATCTCATCCCCTTCTGCCCGCCAGGAAAGCGCCGGGGCTTCATAGTGGAAATACTTGGGATAAGAGAAGATTACCGTTCCATCCGAGATAACTCTTCCGTCCTGTCTCATCTCATAGCTTACATATTCTGAGAAGACATCCACATCCGGCAGCATCACCTTGTCAAGCCATACGCTGGTAAGCGCCGGAACCTTCACCTCCTGTATGCCTCCGTCCCTTAGTACCTCTGCCTTCGCATTGCGAAGCGCCCAGGCCACCTGCACACACTGCTCCTTCCTCGTCTCGTTCGCCACATTCAGGCGGATGGATTTCTCGAATTCAAAATGCTCCCGGTTCATATCCGCCTCCTGCGTCATCATGCCTTCCTCCTGACAGGAGATCATAAGCGGCGCGAAGAAACGTTTCTCTGCATAATGAAGCGCCTTCCATCTTCCGCAGTAATCAATCGACGACCAGGATATCACCGGCCAGCAGTCGTTCAGCTGCCACACGATTGCCCCCATACAGCGTCCCCTGTTTCTCCGGAAATGCTCTACCCCGTACCGGATCGCGTCCGCCTGCAGAAGCTGTGACGCATAGATCAGATTGTCGAAATCAGTCGGATAGAGATAGGTCTGCTGCAGATAGTTCATAATCTTCCCGTTCGCGCCATAGTTGCGCTGATGCTTCTCCATCACATAAGAGAAGATATTCATATCCTTCGGATCGTCCGTAAAGGTCTCGATGGTCTTCTTACTTGGAAATGACTGGAATCCGAACTCCGAAGCATAACGGAAGAAATATTTGCGGTACTCACTGAACGGCTTGTTGCCGTGCCATACCGCCCAGTAATGCACGTCTCCCCGGTCCGGGCTGTTGGGTTCATCAAAGGCTCCGCCCGACGACGGACTTGCCGGCCAGTAGAAGGTCTGCGGATCATACTCTGCCAAAACCTCCGGAATCAGCTGTTCGTACATGATGACATAATCCCGCACCTCTGTCTTTTTCGTGACCCAGTGATGTCCTTCCTCCACGAACATCTCCATCTCATTGTTGCCGCACCAAAGCCCCAGCGAGGCATGATGGCGGATTCTTTTCACATTGTCAATGAATTCCTGACGTATATTCGCCTTGAACTGCGGCGTCAGTTCATACACGGCGCAGGCAAACATGAAATCCTGCCAGACGATCAGCCCCAGTTCATCACAGATATCATAGAACCAGTCCTCCGGATAGTAACCGCCGCCCCAGACGCGGATGGCGTTATGATTCGCCGCCACACACTGCGCAAGGAGCTTCCGGGTCTTTTCCGGCGTGACTCTCCCAAGCAGATGATCCTCCGGGATATAGTCCGCGCCCATGGCAAAGATGGCGACGCCATTTACCTCATGGGCGAAGCTCTCTCCCCACTCATCCTTTTCAATCCGCATGGTCATCGTCCGAAGCCCGATGCGCCTCTCCCAGACATCGACAGGCTCACCGCCCGCATATAACGTTACCTTCACCGTATATAACGGCTGCTCTCCGTATCCGTTCGGCCACCAGAGCTTCGGGGACTCGATCAGTATCCCGGAAGGCGAATCCGGATAGTTCTGAATGGTTCCCTCCGGAGTCTTAATCTCTACCTGATACCCGAACGCCTCAGCCTCTCCGGAAACTGCGGCTGTCTCCGGATTCAGACTCACATTTCTTTCCTTATCAACGCCTCTGATCCTGCCGTTTGACCCCTCTGCATCAGAAGAACGCATCACCTGAACATGCAGTCTGACCTTCCCATCCTCATGCTCCTGCCTGATGTAAACGCTGTCAATCCTTGCCTTCTTCACGCCAATCAGCGACACCGGACGGAAGATACCTGCATCCGGAAGATGCGCGCCCCAGTCCCAGCCGAACATACAGTGTGCCTTCCGGATATGAACGAAACCATCCATGGCGTCCTCCGACCCCAGTGTCCGGCATTTCTGAAATTCATCTCTGATATACTTAAGCGGAGAGTGAAGCACGACCCGCAGCCGGTTCTCCTTCTCCTTAAGACAGTCCGTCACATCATACTCCCATACCCGGTGCATATTATACGCTTTCCCGATATACTCCTGATTAAGCCAGATATCCGCAATCGTATCCAGCCCGTCAAAATGCAGCAAGATCCGCTCCTGCCCCATCAACTCCCCATCCGGATCAAAACACACCTCATATTCGTAATCATCTTCCATCAAAGAAAGCGCCTGATTCTCATTATCCTTCCAAAACGGATCCTCCATATTCCCATTGCGAAGCAAATCCGTATAAACCGTCCCCGGAACCACCGCCGGCTGCCTCCCGGTATATCCGCTTTGCCCGCCGTCTCTTATACCAGCCGCATCCTGGTCCATCCCCGGCCGCGCCGCGCCCTCAACACGCCGCATCCGCCAATTATCACTAATATACTGCCGTACCATCAATCCTCCACCTCCACTATTCATTACTCCCTATAAGCCCTTACGCCTTCGGATACTCATTACACAACAGCCGATACGGTTCCTCATCCTCTTCAATCGCCGGGAACCGCCCGATCGGCTCGTAGAAGCGGTTATCATGCTCATCATCATTGCACATGGACACTTCGCCCAGAAGCACGTCCCCGCTTCCCTCTTCCACGTGGAAATCATGATACATATACGGATAGATCGTAATACTCTCCCCCGGCGCAAGCTTCACCTTCGTTCCTGCCGGCACCGTGAATTCCCGGCCGTCACAGTTCACGGTGACATCCGTATCGGCAAACCCGCCATCCTCCGTAGAATTATAGACCGTAATCAGGACGTTGCCGCCGCCTCTGTTGATGATATCCTCCATCTTCTTCCAGTGGAAATGCATCGGCGCCATCTGTCCCTCCTTCACAAGCAGCAGCTTCTCCGCATAGGTCTTCGTATACTTATCCATCTTCAGATTCCCGTTCCGTATCGTAATCAGAGAGAATCCTACCTCGTCAAATTTCCCAAGCCCATAATCCGTGATATCCCATCCAAGCATGTTATCCCGGATCTCATCATATTCTGCTCCCTTCGTCTTCCAGTCACTGGCCGTCCATTTACAGAACGGCGGCAGCTCGAACCCGTGAGCCTTGATCATCTCCTCCATGTGTCTGATTTCTGCATTAATCTTTGAACGTTTCATTCGAATCTCCTTTCTGCTTCACATTGTCATCCATCCAATCATACATCGAAGTATAGCCTGTACTACTGCAAAAGCTCCTCTGCCTCACGCACCGCCGTTTCAAGCTCCCCTCCTGAAAGGAACGTAAGTATAATCTTCTTATGCTCTGTGGCAAATGGTTCCATCTCATGCAGGCTGTTTCTTTCTATATGATACGGCCTGCCATAGACACTGGAATTCGCCGGTTCCAGTCCCATGACGTAATCCCCGGACGCAACGGACTTCCACTGCATGAAATACGGCAGTTCCTTCACATTATAATCCACTCTAAGCCCGATCCCCAGTTTCCGGTTCAGCACTGCGGCAAACGTATTCCCCTCCGGATCCGCCGCCATCTCATGCAGGAACACACATTCCGGCTCATTGTCCCTGGGCGGCTCCATCCGGTTGAAGTACGCTTCGTTCGACGCCGCCGTCTCATCCCTTGGCGTCACCTTCCTTGTAGGAATCAGAATCTCTGAATCCTCACACAGAAGCGGATACCCCACATTCATATGATACAACAGCATCATCGGCTCCCTCCGGAAGCCCTCATTGGTAATCTCGTCCTCAATACTGATACGATTCTCCCCGTAACGGGTCGTAATCGTCCTGCGAAGCGTCAGGTTCTCCCCAAAGAGCTCCGCCTCACGCATCGTCCCCGACACCTCCAGGATATAATCGTCTCCCGCCCACCGGGCTTCTGCGCCTACATGCTCTGCCGGCGTCGTGCGAATCCTGCCGTGCATGGGATAATCCTTCCCCCCGGTCCGGCAGGGCGCACAGATATTCTCCAGACCGCAGGTAAACAACATCCCGCCCATGATACTGCGCTGCGCCTCCACCCCGTTGGTATCAAAATGATTCCGTCCCATAAGTCCGGGCTTCGCAAGGAAACTCATATTATACCCGCAAAAAGACACATCCGTAAGATCCAGGCATTTATCCGCCATCACACGGAACCCAAGCCGCCCGTTCTTCACCTCATATGCCTTCATCCCCCTTGCTCTTCCTTCCTCATATGTAACCGGACGGACATAAGCAAGCTGCTGCATGCTGCCCACCATACAAAGCAGTTCTTTCCTGTCTGCCACAAACATTCCCCCATTCCCATTCTTTTAAGAAAGGCGGCCCGCTTAAGACACAACCAGGGCCGCCTTTTCTTTCATTCTACTTCTATGTCTTTCACCCGTCAATCTGTTTTTCGCATCTTTGGCAATTTATGCCTTCCATTCGTCAATCTGTTTCTGCATCTCTTCGATTACCTTATCAATACCTGTCGCTTCTAATTTTTCCTGAAGCTTCGGCAGGTATTCATCCGGATCCACGCTTCCTGTATACAGTGATTTACCGAACTCATCCATTACATTTCCGAATCCCGCCACCTCTGTGCTCACCGGCTCCAGGTCAAAATCAAAGCCAAAGGACGGCGCTTCCACGGACGAGGTATTGAACTCCTTGAAGGCTGCCCACTTGTCAACCGGTTCATTTTCCAGTACATAAGTGTTAAACAGTCCGCCCTGTACCCAGTAGGATACGGAATAATTTTTTCTGGTCTCTTCGTTCAGCTTGATCTTATTCTCATATACATACGGCTTTCCTTCTGCTTTTGCCGCTTCCTCTGCCGGAACCTCAACCTTATCCCAGTGCTCTCCCTCGATACCATAGTTCAGAAGATTTCTGAGATATTCGTCCGTATTGATCAGGTTCAGTAGTTCTACCGCCTTTTCCGGGTGCTCTGTCTGAGCGTTGATTGCGGTCAGCGCGCCGCGGGCGGATATGTTGGTCACATAGGTATCCATGATCGGACTTGCCACGACCTCATAACCAAGGTCCTTGCCCCATACCAGCTCGGCGTACGGCTGTCCGTCGCCCTTCGTCACGAAACGCTTGATGGATTTGTCATCAGAGGCTGTCGCAGCATCCTTGTTGATATAACCTGCCTGATAATATTTCCGCATAGTCTTAAGGGTCGACTTCATCTTCTCCGTCTCAAATACATTCTTAACCGTAAGCGTGTCGTCGCCGTACTCGATCCCCACCGGATTCTGGATCAGATCCATGTAGATCGGCGCGGAATAACTGCTTGTGAGATACATCGGCACCACATCTGGTTCCTTCTCCTTGATAAGCTTAAGCCACGGCTCCAGATCCTCCAGACTGTGGATCTCCTCTACCGGAATCTTATATCTGTCCACGTACTCCTTCGTGAATACCCACATCGGCATGCTTCCGATCTCTTTCTCGCTTGGAACGCCGTAGGTCTTGCCCTGTACCTTCGCCGCCTCCCAGAAACGCTCGTCGATGTTCTTGTACATCTCGGTATCCTTGATATAATCATCAATCTGAAGGAAGGCCCCTTTGTTGGCGTTCTGCAGATAATTGTTCGCCCAGGAACAGGTGAAGCACATATCCCAGTCGTCGCCTGTGTTGATCACTACCTGCATCTTCTGGTCATAGTCTCCCCATCCTGCCGTGTTAATCTTAAGCTTTACGCCGATCTTATCTCCGATATATTCATTTACCTTCTCAAGCACCCGGTCCTGATCCTTCTGTGCGTCTCCAATCTGCCACCAGGTCAGCTCCACAATCTCTTCTCCACTTGCGTTCGTCTCTGCCTTCTTCTTGCCGCAGCCCGCCAGAAGCCCTGCCGCCATCACTACCGCAAGTCCTGCCGCCGCGAATCTTTTTATCTTCTTAAATCTCATTCTTATTCCCTCCTGATTATACATCCACTCTGCCCGCAGCCCGCAAGGCAGGTTCCATATTCTTCTGCTTCCCATGCGTCGTCTGCCTGCGCACGCATGGAAAGCAGACCCCGTTTTCTCCTACTCTTTCACAGCGCCTACCGTCAGCCCGTTCACAAAATATCTCTGGAAGAACGGATAGGCAAATATAATCGGCAGCGTGGAGATTACCACGATCGCCATCTTGATCGTCTCCTTCGGCATATTTGCCGCCGCCGTGATCCCGTCGACCCCCATCGTGGCCTTATTATTTGCCAGCCAGTCGATGGAGCTCTCGATCTGGATCAGCAGATACTGCAGCGGAATCAGATCCTTGTTATCCATGTACATCATGGCGTTAAACCAGTCGTTCCAGTACCCAAGCGTCAGGAACAGTCCGATCGTCGCAAGTCCCGGCAGCGCCATGGGAATGACGATCTGGAAGAACAGCCTCCACTCGGAAGCCCCGTCGATCTTCGCCGATTCTACAACGGCATCCGGGATACTTGTCTTGAAAAATGTCCGAAGCACAATGATGTTAAATGAGTTCAGACACAGGGGCAGTATCAGCGCCCACAGGGAATCCTTCAGCATAAGCACCTTCGTCACAATCAGGTAATTCGCAATCATACCGCCGCCAAACAGCATGGGAATCGTGATCACCGTCGTGAAGAACTTGCGGTATGCATAGGTTTTCCTCGACAACGCGTATGCATAGGTGCCCGTAAGCAGCAAACCGATGATGGTTCCGACTACCGTGATCAGGATCGTCACCCCATAGCTTTTGAGAATATTTTCACCCGCGCTTACGATATACTCATATGCGTAGAAGCTTAACTTCTCCGGTATGAACCGGTATCCGTTCATTGCAAGGGACGCCTCGTCTGTAAATGAGATGATGATGACGAAGATGAACGGGATGACGCAAATAAGCGACAGGATTGCCAGGATCACGTTAAACAAGATGTTCGCAGGCGTCTTGATCTGGTTATATTTACATTCGGCTGCCTCTAGTTTTTTGATTTTTTTCTCCATTTTCCGTTTAGAAATATGTTCTGTTTTCTGGATATTTTGAGCTGCCACACTCTTGCCTCCTTTCTGTGAAGCATAGCTTTCTTTCTGAATCTCTTGCCATTGCTGTCTGTTCAGTTCCATATCTTTGATCCGGCCGCGCCTCACCATATCGCAGGCCGCCGTATGAAATCAGAACAGAGCGTTCTCATTATCAACCTTGGATACAATCTTATTCGCAATCATGATCAGTACAAAACCAACCGTTGACTGGAACAGCGCCGCGGCAGAACTCATACCGATCTCGCCGCTGGTCTTTAACGCCCGGAAGATATATGTATCCAATACATTTGTCACCGGATACAGCGGGCCGGAATTCTTTGGCAGCTGGTAGAACAGACCGAAATCTGCCTTGAAGATTCCGCCTACGGACATGATCAGAAGGATCGTAATCACCGGCTTTAGAAGCGGCAGCGTAATATATTTGATCTGCTGCCATTTGCTCGCCCCGTCAAGCACCGCCGCCTCATAATAGGTCTTGTCAATCCCGCAGATGGACGCCAGATAGACCACGGTGTTGTATCCCATACCCTTCCACTGACTCATGAAAATGATGATGAAGGGCCAGAACTTCGTCTCCGTATACCATGAGACCGGATCCCCGCCAAACTGCTGGATGATCGCATTGAAGTATCCCTTCTCCGGATTCAGGAATGCGAACACGCAATAGCTTACCACTACCCATGACAAGAAATACGGCAGGAACATGGAACTCTGATAGATCTTCATCATTCCCTTGTTCTTGATCTCATTGAGCAGCAGCGCCAGCACTACCGGCACCGCAACGCCCAGAATAATAAACGTAAGATTATAAAGTACCGTGTTCCTCACGATGATCCATGCATCGCCGCTGCTGAACAGGAATTTGAAATTATCAAACCAGACGGTCTCACTCGTGAACAGATTGTAGAAAAATCCGTCCCCGGACAACCGGAATTTCTTAAATGCCACCAGAATACCAAATAACGGCAGGTATGCAAAAAACAGAAACCAGATTGCTCCCGGCATGCTTAAGATCAGCAGCTCTTTATTCGCCTTAAGCCTGCCAAGGAAATTTCCTCTGGGCTTACCGGCTTTTTTTGTATCAGCTTTCAACTCTTAACCTCCTCCTTTTCCCGGACATTCTTCCCGTCTTCTGCGGCCGCATCTCTGACTGATGAACGCCCTGCTGCAGCCGACGAACCGGTTCGTCAAACTGCAGTATTTTTTATCTATATCAACTATAGCATTGTGTGGTTTGTATTGAAAGTTGAAAACTTGCAGATTCATTGAACATATTCTAGTGGAAGATACACACGCTCTGGTTCTGATTTTGTCGAAAAAAGGCGAATAATTGTAGTTGAGAAAGTCACCCACAGATGGTAAAATCAATTTATACAATAAGTATACAAAAATGATTCTGATCAAGGGAGGTGTGTGAAGATGGCAACTTCAAGTATTACAAAAAATTTTGTTATATCAGGGAAACGTCAGGTAAAAAAGTTTATCAGCGCCATAGAAGAATCTGCAAAAGACCGACCTGTACGGACTTCCATCACAGCAGACATTATAGAAAGTGACGCAGAACTGATAGAAATAATGAGAAGATGGGAGGAAATGAATGCCAAATAATACTAATTTCTCCATAATTAATATACGTCATTATCTTAGCAATGATAAATCAGTGAACTGAACCAAGAATCCGACACTTATACTATGGCTGCTTATTTGATAGCACAACTTGGCAAAAATTACGCCATTGAGAAAGAAAAGAGGATTTCAGGTACAGAACTATTGGAACTGGCCTGGATAATAATCCAAAAATTACAATATTGGGTCGGCGGGATAATCGTATTCTTAGAGGCATACAACGAAAAAAAATTACTTTCATTCTATCAGAATAACCACTTCCGACAATTTGATACCAGACAGACCCACAATATAAATGAACCACATGAACTCATCCAACTCTTACGTCTGCTCTAACCTTCTTGGCTTAACCTTTACCCACCTAAACGAACTCCCGCCCGCCTCCTGCTCACTTGTCTGACTCTTATTGTATTAATATTTCTTCATCTCCCGCAGCGAAGCCGGAGATACCCCATAACTCTGCTTGAATTTGCGGTAGAAATAACTGGTATCCGGATACCCTACCTGTTTTGCAATCTCGTTGATCTTCATATTCGTGTTCAGGATCAGCTCCTTCGCAATCCCGTTCTTCGTATTGCTCAGATACCTGGCGAAGGAACACCCTACCTCCTTCTGGAACAGCTGCCCCAGATATGAAGCATTCATATGGTAGCGGTACGCCAGGGTTTTCAGATTCATGTCTTCTCTATAGTTCTTCTGTACTTCGGCGACAATCTGACGCACCACAGGCGTATACCGGGAATTCTCCTCATGCATACAGTCAATAATCTCCACAATCTCCGTGACAAACGCTGTCTTAATCCCATGGATATCATCCGCCCCGAAAATCGTCTCCATAAGTTCCGGAAGATCTTGGAATCTGCCGGATTCAAGCTTGTATTCTTTCTTCAAATCCTGCAAAAGCATCGCCGTCTTCACCGCCGTATGGTACAGCGCGCTGACTGCGGCGTCCTTACGCAGACTATTGATAAGCAACTCGTCTACATAATCCGCCGCCGCTTCCTTTTCCTTTTTCAAAATGAATTTCCTAAGCCGGGCCTCATCCATATCAACCGCGCCGTTTTTCCGGTTCTGTATCTGGCGGCGGCTGATGCAGTTTCCATATCCTTCAATGATCAGATACTTCTGGAGCTTTCTGGCGCTCCTGTATGCCTCCGGAAGATCGGCGAAACTGACAAAAGACTTCCCGATACAGATAAACGTCATAATATTAAACCGGCTCTCCATCTGGTTCTGAATGTCTGTGAAGTATTCCTGCAGCCTTCTGTCATCCCCACGCGCCTGCGTCTCCTCCTCTGCCGCTTTCGTCTCTTCCGTACTGTTTTCCTCCCGCTCCCTTTCTCCTCTGCCAGTTTCTTCTATACATGTTTCATCCAATATCATGAGCAGGCTGTCCGGCGGAAGATGTACGATCCGCATTCCTTCTTCTTTCTTCAGTTCCACAATCATATCCGTAATCTTTTTTTCTTTCAAACCGTCCGTATTCCATTTCATTACAGCAGCACGATAACATCCGCCTTTTGCCGGAAGTCCCAGCATTTCCGCGAATTTTTCTGCTTCTCCCTCCCCGGGTAAGTCCATACCCTTTTCAGAGATATCCACTGCTCGCTTCCCATTCAGAAAATTCATCCACTGCGTCTTCTCATCAATATAACGGATTTTCTCCTTATCCATCTCGTCAAGCTTTTTAACGGTTTCCCGAAGCTGGCATTCCAGTTCTTCCTCGTTGACCGGCTTTAATATATAATTCTCAACATCCAGCCGGACTGCTTCCCTTGCATAGTCAAATTCGTCATATCCGGTCAGTATGATAAACCGCACCTGTTCTTCCTTCTCCCGGATCTTCCGAAGAAGGGTCAGCCCATCCATCTCCGGCATACTGATATCCGTCACCACGATCTGTACCGGCTCCTTCTCCCACATCGCAAGCGCCTCTGCTCCGTCGTGCGCCATATGCACCACGCTTAAGCCTAACGCCTCCCAGTCCACGATATTGCGGATTCCCTGTAAGATCAGTTCTTCATCTTCCACTATCATTACTTTCTTCATAATACATCCTCTCCCTCTAAGCTCTGTCACGGCATCCTCTTTACGGGTCTTCTATTGCCGCCACTATGATTGCCGCTGTCCTTCCTTAACAGACGCCTCCGCATCCGGCCTGAATCTCAGTATGACCCGAAGCCCGCCTTCACTCCCCGGTTCCAGACAGATCCCGCACTCCCTGCCATACACTGCCTTAAGTCTCCGGTTGACATTGGCAATTCCAATGGATGAACGCTTCTCCATGATATCCTGCGCAAGCTCCCTGTTCTTCTCTGCAATCGCCTCTTCTGTCATGCCCTTTCCATTATCCTCTACGATAATCCGGAAAAACGCCCTGCTTCTCTCTCCACTGTCCTCTCCGTCCTTATTCCCTTCTTTACCACCGTCTGCCAGTTCCATATCTGTCTCTTTCTCCACAACAATCCGCACATAATTATCCCGCTCCTTCATACGGATACCGTGGATAAAATAGTTCTCAATCACCGGCTGCAGCACGAACTTAATGACCGGCGCCTGCAGATACTCCTCCGGACATTCCACGGACGCCCGGAACTGGTCCTGATACCGGAATTCAAACAGTTCCATATATTTCTTACAATAATGCAGTTCCTGGGCAAGCGTGATGACATCCGCCTCCTTGATCTGCGCCCGGAACGTGACCGCCAGGCTGTAAAGCATCTTCCCGACTTCCCGGTCGCCGCTGCAGATGGCTTTCATACGGATGGCTTCTAACGTGTTATACAGGAAATGTGGATTGATCTGACTCTGGAGTGCGCTCATCTCCGCATCCTTCTGTTCAATCTCCGCCAGATACCTCTTCTTGATATGCTCATCCAGATTCACACACATTTCATTAAAATACCGTGCAATCACATCCAGCTCGTCGCCGTTTTTGTCAGTCGGAATCCGCACGCTAAGGTCGCCGTCCATGACCTTGGTCATTCCATCAAGAATCCGGTTCAGCCTCCCTGCAAGCTTCTGCAGATAATATCTCACAAACAGTTCGCCCGATACCAGCACAGCCAGTCCCACCAGAAGGAACATAACCACAATAGAAAAGGGCACAGCTGTCGCCCTGTCCTTCTCAAGATAACTTATGGTATGATACTCCTTGTTCTGCCCCTGTTCCACATAGGCGCCAAGCAGGGTCTCAAGTTCCCCCTTATCATCCGCCTCAATTATATCGGTAATCTCATGCTCCTTTGACGAGCTGTATACTACCGTCTTCGCCTCATTATATACGACCAGCTCCGCACGGGAATAATACTCGCAGATCGACTCGAACTTCTTACTTTGGAATCCAAGGATCATACACCCCTTAGCCTGCATGGTCGCCGGATCGCGGATCTCCTTCAGATAGGCGAAGCTGTCCTCGTCCACCAGGTCGCCATCCTCAAGACGCCTCTTAAATTCTTCATGATTCGTCCTTCTGTAGCTCTTCCCGTCCCTTGTGTATTCTGTAATCTCATCCCTCTCATAGCTGAACAGGGTAATATGGTTCAGGCTGCCGTACGCCTGGAACGCATCCAGGAAAAATTTCTCAATTCCTTCATATTCGTTGAGCTTATTCTCGATATAAGTGTCCAGACGATACTGCTGGTAGATATCCGGTTCGTCCGTCATATAATGCAGTACATCATTAAGCTCCATGCCCGAGTTGTACAGATCGTTATGAATATACTCCGCAATATCAGAAGTATCCTCAAGATAGGAGACCGCCGACTCGCTCATCATCTCTGTGTAGCTTAAGCTCTGCTCCAGGAAACGATGTCTGGTACTGTTGAAAAAATAAATCACCAGCGCAGATATGGCGCAGACCAGAATGGCCGTATAGATGAAAAACAGTTTCTTGTATAATTGCTTCGGGCTCTTGGTCTCCATGTCAGTCTCCTTCCTCCAGCTTCCTCATGACACTCTGGTTCATAAACATGACAAGAAATCCATAGACACTTCCCATAAACAGCACCGTTGTCCCGGCCGATATCTCAAACGCCGCCAGAATGACAAGCAGCGCCGCGATATTTCCAAAGGTATACACCGGCTTCACAGCCATAAGAGCAACAGCAGTCCCGGCAATCTGCAAATTGCTCATCTCATAACGGCTCGCGAGCATATAGAGATTCGGCGTGACCAGAACCGCCGCTGCAAATAGTATCACAAACAGGATTGCCAGCGGAAATATCCTCATCTGCACAGAGAAAAATTCTATGTTCGTAAAACAGATCAGGATCGTCAGCAACTGTCCTGCGCCAAGCCCCGCCTTCTGCAGGAAACCGGAGCAATAACCCTTCTTATAATCCCGCAGCGCCCGTCCTTCTATTCCACGTATCAGGCGGTTCATGGCATACATCACGGCTGACAGGGCAGGAGCCATCGGAATCAGGCACACAAGAAACAGCGGAAGGCATTCCCGGATCTGCCCCGCCCCCACGAACAGCAGGAATAATAATATCGGAATATTCGAAATGATGAACAGCAGGTTCACCGTGAAAAAATAGCATACCTTCTCGCAAAATCCTAAAACCTTTTCAATGTTAAATAATTCTTCCATCTCACTGACTCCTGTTTCTTCTGACATATCCTGACATAAGATCCCTTTTCCCTATACCTCAACCAGTATCGTCTTAATCTCATATGCATGCAGCTTCATACGGATCGGTTCCTGTGCAAATTCCGTAACCGGACGCTCCCTGAGATCACACTGCGCCCACGCCCGGTATCCGAATCCCGGCTTCACCGTCACCGTCTGCCTTGATCCCGCGAACTCGTGAAAACGAATGACAATATAACGCCCATCCTCAGACTTCTTGACCGCATCCAGTTCTACCTGTGCATTGTCGAAGGAAATGAAGCTGTCGTAAGGCAGCCGTGTTCTTCCTTCCACAACCTGCATCGGCTCGTTCAGTGCAAACGCCTCCTGAACCACCATTCCCTCTACAAAATCTCCCTTATGAGGCAGCAGCGCATAGGTAAATTCATGCGTTCCCTGATCCTGCAGGTAATCCGGGTGGGTTCCCGCTCTTAACAGGGAGATCCTGAGCACATTATCCTTGATATCATGACCGTACTTGCAGTCATTCAGAACGCTCACGCCGTAGCCGCGCTCCGACAAGTCTGCAAAACGATGCGCCACGCTCTCGAACTTCGCCTGATCCCAGCTGGTATTCCAGTGGTTTGGACGGCGCACGTTGCCATACTGCACGTCATATGTGCCGTAGGTGGAACGGATATCCACAGGAAACGCCGCCTTGAGAAGCTGATGCTGTTCATGGAAATCCACTTCTGTCCGGAAATCAATCCTCCTGTCATTACTGTAAAGGATCATATCCTGCCTGATACGGGACGCTGGCTTCTTCTGCGTTTTGGCTCCACTCCTTACTGCCGTCCCATCCTTCCTGTCATCGGCGGATACCTGCCCTTCCTTGCCGGCAGATTCGCCATGCTCTGTCTGACAGTCTGCAAAATCCCATTCCATATGAACCTTCATACACAGCGGCCCCATTTCCGTGACTTCAAATGCGGTAAGGTTCGTGATTTCCCGCATCTTCTCCTGATAGAAGATATCTATATCCCATGCGTCGAAATCCAGCGGTTTGTCTTCAAATACCTGGAACACGTTCGCCCTCTGGCCTTGGGAAACCACATCACGGGCGTATGTCTTGTCATACAGCCCCGCTATCTGCCCATACTGGTTCAGGGATATCTGATAGTACGGAGTCTCGATCTCCCTGTCCCTTATCCTGAAAGCCGGATTATCCTGATATGCATCCACCAGACGTGCTTTCTCTGATTTTCCTTCCTCAAAGGAGATTACCTTCATACCCATAGCCGGTACATCCTTAACCTCTACATAGGTCACGCCCTGTCCCCTCTGGACTGCCAGTTTATTTCCCTCCTGATCCCTAAAGCTTCCAACCCTTTCTTCCGGAACTTCAACCATCTGATCCTGCGTCCATCCGGATGAATTGATGACCGTATAGTCGTTTTCCTTCTTCTCTAATATACGTGCATACGCGCCCCTCTCCACTTCGCGGGCAATCCCCTCGATATACGCATAATCCTTCCTGGAGTCCTCATATACCTCGTGGATCGAAGAGCCCGGGATAATATCGTGGAACTGGTCTGTCAGAATGTGTTTCCAGCCCTTCGTAAGCTCCTCCTGCTTCGCCTGCGCGATATCGCCTGCCAGCAGAGCCTCCGTCACCGTCAGCCACTCGGCTCTGCGGTAGTAAAGCTCCATCCTGCGGTTCATGCGTTTGTTATAAGCCTGGCTTGTGTATGTCCCGCGGTGGTATTCCAGATACAGTTCGCCATCCCAGGTATGTACATACTCATCCGTATGTTCTACGGTCTCGTGCAGCCTGCGGAAATACTCTCCCGCCGTGGACATCTTCACATTCGGAAGCCCGGGAATCTTATCGAGCCTTCTGCGGCATTCCAGCATGTCACGGTTCACGCCGCCGCCCCCGTCGCCGTATCCGAAAGAGATCAGCAAGTCTTTATTCATCTGCTTATCACGGTATGCGTCCCACACGCCCTTCACCGTTCTGGGGAGCAGATTCCCATTATAGGTATAGAACCAGGAATCCCGCTCCCTCCACGGCTCCGGCGTGGTGATAAAGTGCGTCAGGATCTCGCTTCCATCTATTCCCTTCCACCAGAAAGTATCATGAGGCATACGATTATACTGGTTCCAGCTAATCTTCGTAGTCATGAAGGTGTCGATCCCGGCCTTCTTAAGAATCTGCGGAAGCGCCCAGGAATAACCGAACACGTCAGGAAGCCAGAGGAACTCTACATCTTTGCCGAACTCGTCCTTGATAAACTTACTTCCAATAAGGATCTGCCTTGTCAGGGATTCCCCGCTTGTCAGGTTACAGTCGGCCTCTACCCACATGCCGCCGTCGGCCTCCCAGCGTCCTTCCCTCACTTTCTCCTTGATATTCTGGAAAATGTCCGGGAACTCTTCCTTCATATATTCATACAACTGCGGCTGTGTCTGAAGGAACACGTATTCCGGGAACTGCTCCATCATACGCAGTACCGTGGAGAAAGAACGGGAACACTTCTCCCTCGTATGCTTTAACCTCCACAGCCATGCCACGTCGATATGCGTGTGGCCTACACAGTACACATGAATCATAGAACTCTTATCCATACTGTCGATGCTTCTGTTCAGTTCATCATCCGCCTCATGTACCGACCGGTAGAAGGCGTCGCTGCCCGGATACGTCCAGTCAATCCGGCGGCACGCCCGGTTAAGCGCTCCCCTAAGCTCATGCGAAACAGGATCGGAATCCGCAAGCTCATCCAGAGTCTGCCGCACCATGGACGCCATATAATAGAAGTCGTCCACCTTCTCGTCAAGCCACGCCAGATCCGCCCTCGCAATCCGGTGTTCCTGCTCTTTGGGGACGCCTCCGCCTTCTAAGCCTGACCACAGGCGGAAGGTGAGATCTACGTCCGTTCCGCCAAGCGCCTCGTTAAAGAACAGCTCCTTGTGGTTGACGTCCACGCCCTGATACATCTGACCGTTCACATATGCCATAGACTCAAAGCCGGAATTATTGCCGCCGCCAGTATTGCCGAAATCAAAGATTCCCACAACTCTTCTGCCCTTCCATGCGGCAGGGATATGGATATCCTTGTGAAGCCACAGGAAACGGTCGCGCCCCTTCCAGGTCTGTCCGGTCTCCAGCGTATACCATGCGTGTCCATCCTTCATACCGGCCGTCTCATCCGGAAGACATGTTGTCTCAGGAAGCCGGGGATTCACAACTCCCTGTGTTTCCTCCATGGCCGCAAAGCTCTTCAATTCTATAATTTCTCTGTACCGGTATTGTTCTACTTCTTCAATGCGTTTCTCTAATTTTCTGTCTGTCAAAAACATAACGTCCTCCTTATGATCGAACCATCTTATGGAATCATTGTATAATGCAGAAGGATGAAATGCAATTCAAAGAATTCTAGTTTTAGTGGCTGATTTATACAAATACTTAATCAGGGAATCTTAAAATCCTCTGGATATTTGTATGAATCAATCTCTCCAGATCATCAAGCCGCCACTCTGGCAGATTGTACTTCGCATGTCTCTCGAACCGGAAGTCCGTCAATTGAATGAGACTCTTCCTTGTGCCGGCGTCCAGGCACATTGCGGCAATTTTAATCCAGTCGTCTCCAATCCGCGGTCCTTTCCGTCTCAGATAATCGCCGCCATATTCGAACTCGCCCTCTTCTGCATATGGCAGTAATGCAATATTATGATCAAACAGCGGCGCCATCCCGACAATCTCCTGCGTCCTGTTGTCCACGATAAAGCCGAAATTATTCTTGTGCCTGTCCTCGTTCAGGATTACAGCGTCTATCACAAACATTCGCTTCACCTTATCCTCCAGACCGAATTCCTTCATTTTATGAAGTACAGACTCTACCGATGAATTCCCCTTATCAACCGCCGCATATGGAAGATACCCATAGTCTTCTGATGTAAATAAGTCACACACGGAACAGATTCTTTTATTATGCATCCTTAACCCATATTCTACAAATTCATCTGTAAAAATTTTTATTAACTGGCCTGCATAAAACTCCGAGTAAGGTTCCAGACCCGCATTTCTCGCACCTGAACTGCCACGCTTCAGCATTCTGATCCGCTCTCCTTCTCGAATCCAGCACTTGGCAAAAGAGCCGTCTGTTCCATACTCCGGAGAAGTAGTACTAAGCTGTCTGCCGTGTAAACCACCTTCAAAAGCAGTCTTTGCAATCACCTCGTTAAACGAATGTGTGTACAATGACACTTTCTTCCAGCACAGTTCACTGTCCAAATGCTTTACCCAAAATGTATCTACCAAAGACAGCGCATGGGAAATATCCAAAAATCCCCGTAAGGTATCACATCCACTTAAGCGCAGCAATTCTTCAATATTCTCTCTCTGTTTTGGAGCACGTCTGTTGCGGATAAAGTTCCCTATATCATCAAACCAATATGGCAAATCTACAAACTGCTCCACAACTGTGATCGTATCAAATACCGTATCTACCTCAAACTTTGCAATCACCACATCTTTATTAAGCAGAACATATTGTACTGTCCGTTCTCCTGTAAAATCATTCCCTCCGCCTGACATATCCTTTGTCCCCCTTTTCATAAAACCTGCCGGACCATTCGTCTGGTATACTTTAAGTATAACAATTCCGTCCGTAAAAGACAACGAAAAAACGGCGCCATTTTACTTTTTCTTGACACCGCGATATTTGTATTCTATGATGTAACAAGATTGCCATAACTGTCCATCTAAAATATACGAGTACTTCTAGTACTCCATCCAGTCAGAAATCGAAGTACTAGTCAGGAGATGAAAATACTATGCTGTATCTAAGACAATTCTGTATCATCCTGTTCGTCTCGTTCCTTGGCGAGCTGATGCATATAATGATACCCCTTCCGATTCCCGCCAGCGTCTACGGTCTGGTCCTCATGCTTCTTGCGCTTTGTACGGGAATCCTGAAATCCGGTCAGGTCAAAGAGACCGCCGGGTTTCTGATCGAGATCATGCCGGTCATGTTCATACCCGCTGCAGTGGGACTTTTGGATTCGTGGCCTTCCTTAAGACCCGTCTGGTTTCCCGTTCTTGTGATTACACTGCTTACCACCGTCATTGTAATGGCAGTCACCGGCCGGGTCACACAGAAAATGATTCAAAGAGATACAAGAAATAGCAATAGAAACAGAAATAGAAATGGAGATAGAAACGAAGATGAAAGAATTTCTGGTTGATTCGGCATTTTTCGGCGCCGTGTTAAGCCTTGTGGCATATGAGGCCGGCGCTTTGCTAAAGAGACGGTTCAGGCTGGCAGTCTTCAATCCCCTGCTGATTGCAACTGCCGCAGTGATGCTTGTGCTGACGCTTCTGAACGTAGAATACAGTCACTATAATGAGAGCGCCAAATATATCAGCTATCTTCTCACACCTGCCACTGTATGTCTTGCCGTACCGCTCTACCAGCAGCTTGAACTGCTCAAGAAGAACCTGAAGGCTGTGGCGGGAGGGATTACCGCAGGGGTACTGTCGAGTCTTGTGAGTATCTTCCTGCTGGCGAAGTTATTCTCCCTGAACCATGAACAGTATGTGACCCTGCTGCCCAAATCCATCACCACCGCTATCGGAATGGGCATCTCAGAGGAATTAGGCGGCGTCCAGACCATAACCGTCGCTGTCATCATCATTACGGGAATCTTTGGGAACGTCACGGCAGAATTTATCTGTAAGATTTTCCGGATTCACAATCCCGTCGCCAGGGGGCTTGCCATTGGAACCTCTGCCCACGCCATCGGCACGGCGAAGGCAATGGAGATCGGTGAGATCGAAGGCGCCATGAGCAGTCTTGCCATAGCTGTTGCCGGACTTCTGACCGTCCTGGGGGCTTCCGTATTCGCGGTATTGCTATAGACAGCAGGGCTGCCGCAGAGCTCCTTTGCTATAGAACGCAGAGCTGCCGCAGAGTTCCTTTGCTATAGACAGCAAGGCTGCCGTAAAGCTCCTTTGCTATACGACAGCCTCTATCAGTATCTTGTCCTGCAGTCTTATTTCACGGACGCCAACCTGTTTCTTACGATTGAAATTGAAACTAAGCATGTAGCCTGTACGCAGGCCATAATCATTCAGATATCCCGCCAATTGGAGTTCCCCGCGGGAATTGTACTCATCTCCCCGCCACACCTTTGTCTCGATCACGAATTGCTCGCCCCGGTAGTCTACTATAATATCTGTCCTTCCAAGGCTCCGGGTACGGGCCTCGACATAATAATTCCCCGTTCCATTGATGATCGGACGCAGATACAGGAGAAAATACCGTCTGCCTTCTTCCTCAAGAAACACTTCGCCGCAATTGCCATACAGTTCGTGAAAATGAACCACAAACCGTTCCAGTATCCTGCGCATATCCAGACGCCCATCTCTGATAAACAGATTTTTATCCTGCAAAGATGCTTTATATATATCGGATTCTCCCATTTCATCGAGAGAGAGAAAATAATTATACAGGAGCGTATCAAATATACGGTTCGCAGGAATCACCCTTCCTTCCTCATTTCTTACAAATCCAAACATAATCGCAAGATTCACCACCTGATTAGCCGGATTATAAGTGATTGCTTTACCAAAGAACAGAAGTTCCTTAAGCATTCGTTCAAGCCTGGGGTCGTCTGATAATTTGCCGGTCAGTGACTCGAACAACGTGTTATTATCCAGAAGTAATTCACGTACTGCTTCGAGAAATCCCGCTTTTGTCCATGCATCATTCCGATGCAGTATCCCCCCGGCATCTTGAACACCGGCCTTTTCATCCAACATCTTACACAGCCGTGATACCAGATATGGATAACCGGAAGTATAGTCGCAGAGGAATCCCGCCATCTCATCTGTGTCCATCCCCGTCCGATGGTCCTCTTCATACTCATCCAGCATCTCTTTTATTCCATTTCTGGACAAGTCCATATTTATATCAAAATCAGCCGCAATATTCCATGGACTGTTTGTTCTATGCTCCTCCTGAGGACGAAGTCTGCTTCTTAGATTCTTAATGTCATATACTCCCGCCAGAATAACCGACCAAAATGCAGGCGTACCCTTTGTCTCCCTCTCAAGGTAGCAGCTGCGCAGCTGGGCAAGAAAATCAAGAAATACCTGATTATCCGACGCATAATCCACTTCGTCAATGATAAGAATCACCAGTCTTTCACTGATTTCACAAAGTTCTGTCAGATATTCAAACAAGTCCATAAAATCAAAACAGCATTCCTTCTTTTCCAAAACTTCCTTCATCCTTTTCATAAGGGCAGATATCTCTGACGATCCGTTTTCCCGCCGTCTGAGCTCTCTTAAAAACAGCCTTAAAAATGCCGGCGAAAATACGCTCTCATTCCGGAAGACTGCGCTTCCCAGTACCTGGAAATCAAGTCTGATCACAAGATAATCTTCCTTAAGCGCCTCATCCAGAACCGCCAGTGTAGTTGTCTTCCCATACTGTCTTGCACGGTTGATTGTAAAATAAGCTCCGGCGTCAATCATTTCCCGTATCTGTCTGATGCGCTCTGTGAGATCTGTCATATAATGCTTTGCAGGTATGCATGGTCCTGTCACGTTAAATATTTTAGCCATGTTCTTCCCTCTTCCATCTATCCGGTTTTCCCGGCTTATAAGCATGCTCCGCTCCGGCTTATTTCCGATAATCTTCCTTATATAATGTATAATAATCGGAATCTATATTATCCATCATCTGTCCAAACCACTTCTTTGCGTCATCCAGCGCTTTATTATAGATAATCGGCGCCATATTCTGTTCAAACAGCTCTAACAGCTGCATCTGTTCAATCATCCCGATCTCTTCCCCGCGCACATCCAGATAGAATGCCTTAATCTCATCATTCAGCTTCTCTCTCTGTGCATCTGACAGTTTGATCTGGGATAAAGACTGCCTCTTTCTCATAGCCGCCAGTCCTCCATCCTCTTTTTTCTATACTTTTCTCTTATGCTTTCTTTCTTCTTCACTTTTCTGTCAGGCTTTTCCTTGAACTTCCCTTTATTTCTGCCTATTACTGATTCAATGATGATTTCTACAATCTCGCCGATAAGTTCTATGACTATTTCTATCATATCATCTATTCCCCCGCCGTCCTTTCGTGTGTCAGCATCTGATACAGCCACCGCCCGGATTCGCTTAAGTCATCCTCTGTAAATCCGGATACCTTGTCTACGGTACTTTTGAAGATGGCAGAGGTCTCCTCCTTGTTGGAGAGATTCCACGCCGCACAGCTTACCTTGTACTCGTCCATCACCTGTATCCAGGCGTTGGCCTGCGCTTCGTCAATCCCGCCGTTCCCGCTGGCGTCACAGATCCCATACTCTGTCACGAATACGGGGAGCCCTGCATCAATAGCCGCTGTCATCGTATCCCGCAATGCATCGGTATGCGTCGCGGCATAGAAGTGCAGCGTATACATGATATTCGTAAACCCGGTCAGCGGATCTGCCGCCGCCTCATTCACATACTGGGACCAGTTGGGCGTCCCCACGATAATCACCGCGTCCTCGTCATTGGCGCGAATGACTGGTATGACTTCGCTGGCGTAGGACTTGATCTCACCCCAGGAAGTCCCGCCGTTGGGTTCGTTGCAGATCTCATAGAGCACATGATCAAAGCCTGCGAATTCCTTCGTCATCTCATCAAAAAACGCAATTGCTTCTTCCTTATGCAGATTCGGATTATTGTCCGACAGGATATGCCAGTCTACAATCACATACATGTCCTGATTCAATGCGTACTCCACGCCGCGCCGGAGCAGTTCCTTTAACTCCTCCTGATTGCCGTCCGTACAGTATCCGCCTGATTCTGCCGTATACATGGCAAGCCGGATGACGTTGACCTCCCACTCCTTACGCAGTTCCCCAAACAGTTCTTCGTTGACATACTGTGGAAACCAGGCAAGGCCATGGGTACTGACGCCCTTAAGCTGTACCGCCTCTCCCTGTTCATCTACAAGCTGCGTTCCCCTGACCGAGAGCCTGCCGCTGACAGACGGCGCCGGAATCTTATATTCCTGCTCTTCCTCCTGTTCCGCCTCTGCTTCTTCCTTTTCGCCCTTCTCCTTCTCTTTATCCTTATCATTTTCTTTCTCTGTCTGCTGGTTCTTCCCCGTCTCCTGCGTCGTCTCCGCCTTGCCGCAAGCCGTAAAACCGCATACAGAC